>JBGPDI010000021.1:0-51477 GCA_041482215.1 Candidatus Acidiferrum sp.
GCCAATGCGGTTCAGCCGCTCGACGGGATCGACGGTCTCTAGTAGATCCTGTTTTTCATCCACCGGAAGTTGCAGGTTTGCCGCAATGGTATCGGAGAGGCGCGCCGGATCATCCACGCGCGCGGCGGCAATCATCGTGTCGTAGTTCAAGCTCTGCGAAAGCTTAATGAACTGTTCGTACAGCCCGGTAATCTTTTGAACCGTCTGCTCCACTTGAGGAGAGGGCTCGACTCGCGCACCCAGCAGCCGCACCGTCGCCCGAAAGAATCCTTCTTCCGTTGCAATCGAGAGCGCCCGCGCGCGTTCCACGCCTTCCACCAGAACCTTTATATTGCCGTCCGGCAGCTTCACGCTTTGCACGATGTTGGCAAGCGTTCCGACCGCGTAAATTTCTTCCGGCTTGGGGTCATCCACCGAAGCGTCGTGCTGAGTGGACAGAAATATCTTCTTGTCTCCCGCTAGCGCCTCTTCGAGCGCGCGAACGCTAGCTTCGCGTCCGACGATGAACGGCGTCATCTGCTGCGGGAAAATCACCATATCGCGTACCGGCATCATCGGCACGCGCTTCATTTCTTGTTTTTCGCGAGTGAACATTCAGTCCCCTGGGTCTGCGCGGCCCAGAACAGCCCCCCGGCCGGCCGCGCGCTAAGATTGAGTCCCGAGAGCCTTATCCGGCCTTCTCGAGCAAGCTCCAATTGATTTCGCGTGTGCGGACCATGTCCGCTGTCACCACGAAATCGCGCACCTTCCGCTGCATGGGAAGGTGGTACATCAATTCCAGCATGAGGTCTTCGAGGATCATACGCAAGCCGCGCGCGCCCACCTTGCGCTGAAGAGCCAACTCCGCCACGGTCTCCAGTGCGTCGTCCGTGAAGCGCAGCCGCACGTTTTCGAATTCGAACAGCCGCTGATATTGTTTCAGTACTGCGTTTTTCGGCTCCGTCAAAATCTTTACCAGTGCGGCCTTGTCCAGATCATTCATAACGCCCGCGACGGGCAAGCGGCCCACAAATTCCGGAATCAATCCGTAGCGAATCAAATCCCCGGGCTGCACCTGCTCCAGCATTTCTGTGTTGCGCCGCTGCGGTGTGGTCGGCGTGGTATCCGTATGGAATCCAAGCGAATGGCGTCCAGCGCGCCTTTCAATGATTTTTTCCAGACCCACAAATGCCCCGCCGCAGATGAACAATATATTCGTCGTATCTACCGGCGTAAATTCCTGGTGCGGGTGCTTGCGGCCGCCCTGCGGAGGCACATTCGCTACCGTGCCTTCCAGAATCTTCAGCAGCGCTTGCTGCACGCCTTCGCCGGAAACATCCCGCGTGATCGAAGGGTTCTCATCCTTCTTGGCAATCTTGTCGAT
This sequence comes from Candidatus Acidiferrum sp., assembly GCA_041482215.1. Lineage (GTDB taxonomy): Bacteria > Acidobacteriota > Terriglobia > Acidiferrales > UBA7541 > Acidiferrum. Next base: position 1,364 of record JBGPDI010000021.1, read on the forward strand.
CTCATCGATATAGATGATGCCTTGCTGCGCCTTCTGCACGTCGCCATCAGCCGCTTGCAGCAGCTTCAAAATAATGTTCTCGACGTCTTCGCCTACGTAACCCGCTTCGGTCAGTGTCGTGGCATCCACAATCGCGAACGGCACATCCAGCATTCTCGAAAGTGTTTGCGCCAGCAGTGTCTTGCCAGTGCCCGTGGGACCAATCAGCAGAATATTGGACTTGCTCAACTCGATATCGCCTGGCTGCTTGTTCAGGAAAATCCTCTTGTAGTGATTGTAGACCGCCACGGCCAGCTTCTTCTTCGTGTGGTCCTGCCCAATCACATAGCCATCCAGGAATTGCTTGATCTCCGGAGGGCGGGGAAGCCGCTTTGCTGGCGATGCTGTCTGTTCGCGCTTTTCATCTTCCAGAATCGTCTGGCAAACTCCCACGCATTCGTTGCAGATGTACGCGCGCGGGTAGTCCGAAGGCGAACTGATCAGCTTTTCGACCTGCTCCTGCGTTTTATGGCAAAAGGAGCAGCGCAAGGGCTCGTCTGGGTTGAATTTTTTCACTGGTGTGAGGGCCTCGTCTCCGCTGGGCTTCGACGGAGTCTCTATCTACTATTCTAGGCCGATTATTCCCCGGAGCAAAAGAGAAAGTCGATAAGCTGCTGACTACTTTAAACTGTCCTCGGTCCGCTACTTCAAGCAACAAAGCACTTCGCGGTGCACTCTAGCGGTGCTTGTAAATAATCTCGTCGATCATCCCGTATTCTTTGGCTTGCTCGGGATTCATGATGTAATCGCGCTCGACGTCTTTCTCGATCTTGTCCGTCGGCTGCCCAGTGTGCTTGGAAAGCAGCGCATTGATCGTGGTGCGCATCCGCAGAATCTCTTTCGCATGCAAATCAATGTCGGTTGCTTGTCCGCCGAGCCCAGACATCCACGGCTGGTGAATTAAAATGCGTGCGTTGGGAAGAGCAAACCGTTTTTTCGCGGTGCCACCGGCCAGCAAAACTGCTGCAATCGAGGCCGCCTGGCCCACGCACGTCGTTACCACGTCCGGCTTCACAAACTGCATGGTGTCGTATATCGCAAATCCCGCGGTGATCGAACCGCCCGGCGAATTGATGTACAGCTGAATGTCTTTCTCCGGATCTTCGGCTTGCAAAAACAGCATCTGCGCTGTGGCCAGATTGGCTACATGATCGTCAATTGGCGTCCCGATAAAAATAATGTGCTCCTTCAGAAGCCGGGAATAAATGTCGTACGCGCGTTCGCCGCGGCTGGTCTGTTCCACCACCATCGGTACGAGCGTTGTGCCGCGATACTCTGCTTCGTCGTAATTTTTCATTTGGGTATTTGTCACTGCCACTTGGCCGGAGTATTTCACTTTGCATCCGTCGCTGCGTTCGCTGCTGCGACGGTTTTGATTTTGGCGTTCTGCGCGAGCCAGTCAAGTGTTTTGTCACTGCGCAGCTTCGCTTTAATCCTATCGAGCGTCCCTTGCTTTGTCAAACGCGCCCGAATTGCCTCCGCCGATTCGCCACTATGGCTGCCCATGTGTTCCAGCTCGTGATCCACTTCTTCGTCGGTCACTTCGATGTTTTCTGCCGTCGCGATGCGGTCGATGATCAGCTCCGCCTTCACGTCATCCTTGGCGCGCTCTTCCTGCCGCTTTCGCAGTGTTACCCAGTCCAGATTTACCGCGCGCGGATCAACTCCTTGCGCCGCCAGAGAACGTACGACACGCTCCAGCCGCACATCCATCTGATGTTCCACGAGCGCTTCCGGCACCGGGAAGTCATGCAGTTTCACTATCTCCGCCAGGACTTTTTCGTGCAGCAATTCTTTGTGCCTGTGATCGCGCTGGTGCTCCAGCCCTTCGCTGACTTTTTTCTTCAGTTCGTCCAGCGTCGTCGCGTCGCTTACATCCTTCGCGAAATCATCATTCAGCTCTGCTAGCTTCTTTGTTTTAAGTCCGAGTATTTCGACGGCGTAGTGATATTTCTTGCCGGCCAGCTTGGGATCCGGATAGTCCGCGGGATAGTCCACGTCAAAATTCTTGTGGTCGCCGATATTCGCGCCCTTCAGATTGGCGTTGAACGGCTCCATCGTTTCTTCCGCGCCAATGTGGCAAAGCACGCTGTCGGCCTGCAGCGGATCGCCACCGCCTTCGGGAGTGCCCAGAAGTTTTACCTGTGCAAAATCGCCGTCCGCGATCGCGCGCCCTTCCACGGGCGCAAACGTCGCCGCGCGCTCGCGCATGTCTTCGAGCGTCTTGGTCACATCTTCGTCCGTAATGTCCATGGTGGGCATTTCGAACGCCAGGTTCTTGTAATCACCCAGTTCGAATTCCGGCAGCACTTCAAAAACCGCTCGAAATTTCAGCGGCTGTCCTTCACTGAAATCCAGTTTGTCCACTTGCGGCTGCGACACTGGCGTCAGTTTCTGTTCCGCCACCGCTTTTTCCACGCGCTCCGGCACCAGCGATTGCAGCACTTCGCCCTTGATGTCTTCCGCGAATTTGCGGCGGATCAACGACACCGGCGCTTTTCCTTTGCGGAATCCCGGAACATTCGCGAGCCGCGCGAATTCCTTCGCGACACTCTCCATTTTTTTAGTTACTTCTTCCGCTGGTATTTCCAATTCCAGTTCGCGGCGGCAGGTTGCTTCAGCCATGCAAAATTCCTTTCCTGGGACACCAATCAGATTCTTGAGGTAATCGTTGCTGGTCTCGACGGCATGCGGCCCGGTTTGAAGCTACCGGCCAACCCGGCTTTTGTTTCAGAAGAGGCCCCAGGTGAGCACTCACCCTGCAACTCGAATTCTCAGTATAGGGGACGCTCCCGAAAGCGTCAATTCCACGACGAGCGGCGATACGCTCAGTCTGCGGCGGCGGGACGGTTGGCGTCTCCGGTAAGGTCGGCGTGGAGCAGGCGGTGAAAAAGATGTTCGCCGGCTTCGCGGCGGACGGAGAGGCGGCCGGCGACGTAAGCGCGGGAGCCGAGGCCGCGCTGGACGGCATCGCAAATGGCTTCGTCTTCGTCCTGAACTTTTTCGCTGACCTTGATGCTAGCTTGGTTTTTCTTGGCGGCTTTCTTGCTGATGTCCGCGAAATAATAATCAAAGACGACTGCGCACTTGTCCACACCAATCGGCAGAACGAGATTGGTGTCCATCACACCTTCGTAAGCGTTGATCATGAAATTCGGATAGAGCCACAGATAGAATGCGCGGCCCTGGCGCGTTGCGGCAACTCCGGATTCCGATTTGGAGTCGGAGGAGAGCGGGCTGGACTGCAAGCAGGCGCGCTCAAAGTTTTCGATGGTGTATTTTGTGTATTCGATCACGCTGCTCAATCCTTTGTGAGCGTGCGGGACGTGGTAGCCGCCATCGAGATAGTTATCCACATAGACTTTCCAGTTGCAGTTCAGCGTGTAAGTGCGGCGGTCAAAATATTTCAGTTTTTTTGTGAGCTGCAGCGGCGCGACGATTCCTGGAATTGCGCCAAGAAAATTCTCCAGCGGCGCCGCGTGTCCATCCAAATTTACAAAGACGAAATTCTCCCAAGTGTCCACTTTGACCGGGACGAGTCCGTTTTTCGCGCGATCGAAATTGCAGACGCCTTCAAACTCGACCATGCCTTTGAGCGCGCCGTCGATGCCGTAGGTCCAGCCGTGGTACGGGCAGCGAAATTGTTTTGCGCAGCCTTGCGCTTCGGTGACGACAGCGGCTGCGTGGTGACGGCAGACGTTGTAAAACGCGTGCAACTGGTTGTCATCGCTGCGCGCGACGACGATGGGTTCTCCGGCGAGGTCGGCGGTGAAAAAGTCTCCCTTGCTGCGGACCTGATCGGCGCGGCCGACCACTTGCCAGGTTTTGGCAAAGACGCTCTGCTGCTCGAGCTCGCCGACGCGGGGGTCGAAATACCAGGGAGAGGGAATTGTCCAGGCGTGATCGAGCGGATCGTGCGGATTGTAGAGATTAAGAAGGTCGCGAACTGTGCGCTCCATGCAATGCTCCTCGGCCGGGAATCCTCGCGATGTGTGAGACGGGATGCGGGTAGTCATTTCATACCTCGAAACGCGCTGGGAGAGAAGAGAAAAGGGTGGGGCCGCTGGCTCGCGGGGGAGGGATTGCCACGGAGGCGCGGAGGCACGGAAGGGGGAGTAGGTCCGCGCCCCTTAGAATCGAAGGGCTCTGCACCCAGTGGACTCCGCGGTCGCTTTGCAACCCAATCGGAACGGTAGTTGGAGAGTAGGCCGCGAGGGCAGGAAAGGGACTGGCCGTTTCCTAGACTTCCCACCAGTTACCCCGGCCAGAGTCGAGTAGTAAATTGAGGGTAACCCAGTCCGAGGGGCGATTATGAACGAATACACCACTTGGATGCAGGGCAATTGGTATGCACTGGGCAATCTCCTCAGTCAGTTTGCCTTCCTAGCTGCAGGTATGTGGTTCGCACGAAAAATCCTGAGAACGATGAGAGCGTCCCAGGAGCAGGTCGGGGCGCTGTTAAAGTTGTCGCTTACGGGCGCGGTGCAGGAGCGGCACTCTTCGAGCATGACCGCAGAGCGAACTTTCGCGAGTGTGAGCCCCTATTGGCTTACGCCGACCGAGGTACCTCCGGTTGTCACACCGGAGTCCCAAGAAAGCGGGCCGAGTCGTTGGTCGATTGCCAGGCACCACGTAGTATTGTGGTTGAAGACTCCGATGAGCAGCGGAGAGACCGCCCCCTGGCGAAAAGCGGTCAAGTGGCTACAGGCCCCGGCCGGAACCTGATCTAAGTGAAGGGGAATTGAAGAGTTAACTAACGGCGAATATTGTGGATTGAAACCTCACCCCGTGTTGTACGCAACTTCGCGTCTAGGATTTACTACTGCTCTCCACGCCAGAGCATAAGATCGGGGCGCTCGAGGAGAATGCCGAGTACCGCGGCGACCACGCCAAGGGCGACGAAGCCCGCGATCATAAGGCGCGGCAGGTCGGCAATGTCGTTGCCGTGAGTGAAGACTCCGCCTACGCTGATCACGAGCTGACTGTATCTGTCCCAGAAAAAGAACAACAGGGTATGTACCCGAGCGCTACACCGGCCGCCGCGACCATTCTGCGCATAAATTAGAGCTTCAGAGGAAAAGCAATTCGTGGACCGTCGTCCGATACCGTTCCCGGCCGCAGTATGGTACAGCCGCAGAGTTACCGATGAAAGGGCGGAAGCGAGGTGGAGGCCGAAGAGGGCGTGCCTTGTGACGTGAGCGAAGAACACCTGGGCATGCGGCAAAGAAAATCGATTCGGTTGGGGGCGTCCTTGTTGTAGGATGCGACCGATTTGGGTGGGCGAGTGGGCGTTTAAGTGGACGGTTGGGGAGGAATGATGCGTGGCATTTCGAGGTGGAGCGTGGTGGTAATGCTGGGAGTAGTGGCGGTTGAGGCGGCTGGAGCGAGGGGGCAGGAGGGTTCGTCGAAGCAGGAAACTTCGATGAAACCGGTGGCTGCGGTTGCTCGCAGCAAGGATGGAAAGCAACTATTTGGGGCGGGGGACTTACTGCGGATTGCGCGGGTGAGTTCGCCGCGGATTTCTCCGGATGGGACGCGGGTGGCGTACTTGGTGTCGGCGGTGACGACGGGAAAAGACGGGGATGCGTCGGAGAAGAATGGGGCGCTGGGAAAATTCGTGTCGCAACTATGGGTGGTTCCAACGACAGGACCGGCTAGCGCGGCGCGGCAATTCACGCGCGGGGAGAAAAGTGTTTCGAATGCGAAGTGGTCGCCCGATGGAAAGATATTGGCTTTTACGAAGGAAGGCGGCGAGGAGAAGGATGCGAAGACGCAGGTGTGGTTCCTATATGCGGATGGCGGGGAAGCCTGGCAGGTGACGAAACACAAATCGGGTGTGGGAGGGTATGAGTTTTCGCCGGACGGGAAGACGCTGCTGCTGGAGGCGACGGTTCCGGAAAGCACGGAGCAGGAAAAGCGGAAGAAGGATAAGGATGATGCGGTGGTCGTGGATCACGACTTGAAGATGGAACATCTGTGGAGCTGGGACATTGCGACGGGCGAGGAAAAACAGATTACGCACGGGGAATTTACGGTGAGCGATGCGCGATGGTCGCCGGATGGAGCGCGCATCACGTTTACGTCGAATCCGACGCCGTTGGCGGACGATGGCAGCTTGCAAACCGCGTGGGTGCTGGACGTTGGAACGGGGAAGCAACGGAAGCTGGTAGAAGTGGCGGATGCGACGCATACGGCGCGATGGTCGAGTGACGGCAAATGGATCGCGTATTTGAGCACGGCGGGTGACGCTATTTACCAGGAAAATTTGTTTGTGGTGAGTGCAGACGGAGGCCAGGCGCGCAAGTTGATGGGTGGGTTTGAGCTGAACGCCGAAGAGCCCATTTGGGGGCCGGAAGGGAAAACGATCTATTTCAGCAGTACGGAGCGCGAAACGGTGGAAGTGTTTGCGGCGGATGTGGGAGCCGGGACGGTACGGCGATTGACTGACAAGCCGGGCGTTCTGCAGTTGACGGGAATCAACGCAAAGGGCGGGACGGCGGTGGGGACCTGGGGCGATGCGTCACACCCAGACGAGGTGTTTCGAAGTGATTTGAGATTTAGCGCGATCGAGACGGTGACGAATCAGAATGCGTGGTTGGGGGAGTACGCGCTGGGCGAGACGGAGGCGATTCGCTGGAAGAGCGGCAAGGACGGAATGGAGATTGATGGGATTGTGACGAAACCGGTGGGCTACGACGGTTCGCACAAGGTGCCATTCTTGCTGAATCCGCATGGAGGGCCGTCAGGAACTTCGCTGCTGTCGTTTTCGATTGCGGCGCAGGTGATGGTGGCGAACGGATACATGGTGCTACAGCCGAATTTTCGCGGGTCCATTGGGCGGGGAGAAAAATTCGCGAGGGCGAATCAGAACGATTGGGGCAACGGGGATTATAAGGACGACATGAGCGGGGTGCAGGCAGTGGTGGATCGGGGATGGGCTGATCCGGAGCGGCTGGGCGCGTTTGGATGGTCGTACGGCGGATATATGACTCTTTGGATGGACACGCAGACGGATCGGTTTAAGGCGATTTCACCGGGGGCGGGGCTGCCGGACCTCTATTCGATGTATTCGCAGAGCGACATTCACCGGTACATGAGGCTTTACTTCGATGGGAAGGCGCCTTGGGACAATTTTCAAGAGTACTGGGATCATTCGCCGATGAAGTTTGTGGGGAACGTGAAGACGCCGACGATGATTCTGCACGGGCAATCGGACACGCGCGTACCGAACCCGCAGTCGGAGGAGTTCTATCGCGCGCTTTATGAGCGGCACGTGCCGGTGGAGTACGTAGTGTATCCGCGGGAGAATCACGGGTTCGTGGAGCCACGGCACCTGGTGGATCGCGTGCAGCGGTATCTCGTGTTCTTTGGGAAGTATTTGAACAATGCTCCGGTTACGGAGCCGAAGGAAGTTGTTGAGCGGATGAAGAAGGATTTGCCGTAGCGACTTGGCGAAGGTACGCAAGAGCAAAATCAGAAGAAAGCAAAGTCAAAAACCCACACGTAAGCCCGACGTGTGGGGCACCCAAAAGAAGACGATCCAAAAAAAGGACGGGAACCCGGAAGGTGAGGCTCCGGATTCCCGTGAGGAAAATGCAATCGAGGTGTGTGGCAGGTTACTTACGCGTGGTGGACAGTCTGGCGGAGAGGGTGACTTGGCTTTCATTCTGCGCGACAATGGCGATTTCCTTTTCGCGCTTTGATTTAGAGAGCTCGCGTCCGCGTGGATTTCCTTCGGTCCAAACCTGGGAAAGAAAATAGCGATCACCATAGCGGTGGAAGACCATCTTGGATTCCGATTGCGGTTCAGACGATAGGGCGGCCATTGTGGGGATGATTACCGAGGCGCTTTGGTCGGCGCATTGGATCAAAAGGACGGAAGTATCTTTGCCCCACTTTTGAACGGAATACTCGCCGGCGGGGAGTGTAGTGTTACCGGCTGTGAAATCAAAAGGGACATTCACAACCAGGGATTGTTGTGCCTGCACAGTTTGAGCCGCGATCATCGAGAGCACAAACAGGCTTGCCAATAAGAGAACTTGCTTTTTCATGGGACCCTCCTCTTTCTTTGTTTCAACGCCGCCCAAGTTGTCCCCGGTTACAACCCGTTTTGCTTGTGCAGCGCGTTTGGTACTCGTGCACTCTCGTGCATTCGTGAAAAGACGGCAATGCACTAGGGATGAACTAGAGGCGAACTGAGGGTGAACAGGGGAGGCAAAGAGTTCGAGGAAAAGTCAAAAGCGCCGGCCTCAGAAGGCCGCCGCTACGTAAGGCGGGAGTCGAGTGGAGAGGGGAGGTTCGTGGTAGACTGCGGGCCACGAAACGGCTGTTGGGAACGACATGAAAACCTGCCGGGTCTGCCAGCGAAGTTACTCCACGAATTTTGCGAACTGTCCACAAGACGGGACGCCCCTCACACACTCGGAAGAATGGGCTGAGGGGACAGTCGTCCGCGGGAAATACCAAATCATCCAAAAAATTGGGCAAGGTGCGATGGGCGCGGTATACAAGGCGCTGCACATGCATTTCTCGGAATTGCGTGCGCTGAAGGTGATTGCCGCGGGGCTGTCGAGCGACAAGACGTTTGTGAAGCGCTTCGAGCAGGAAGCGGTGCTGGCGCGTAGGCTGCAGCATCCCAATGCGGTGCGCGTGGACGACATTGACGAAACGGAAGACGGCCAGAAGTTCATCGTGATGGAGTACATCGAAGGCAGGAACCTGCGAAAAGTGATTTCGTCGGGTGGGCCGATGAGGCCGATGAGAGTGTGCAAAATCGTCCGGCAGGTGGCTTCGGCGCTAGACGCGGCGCACCAGCTGGGAATCGTTCATCGAGACATCAAGCCAGAGAATATCGTCCTGATCCAATCGAAAAATGAAGATGTGGCGAAGGTGCTGGATTTCGGGATCGCCAAGTTGAAGGAAGGACTGAGCGGAACGACGGCGACATCGGTGACGGATACGGGGATGGTGGTGGGCACTCCTCCGTACATGTCACCGGAGCAGGCGATGGCGGCTCCGGGAAACGAACTGGATGGACGCTCGGACATTTATTCGCTGGGCATCGTGATGTATCAGATGCTGACGGACGAGCTGCCGATCAAGGGTGAGACGGCGCTGCAGATTGTGCTGGCGCACATTCAGAATCCGCCCATTCCCATTCAAGTGGCGCGGGCGGGAGTGAATGTTCCGGCACCGCTGGCGGAACTGGTGATGAAGTGCTTGGCAAAGAATCGGGACGACCGGCCTGCCGACGGGAAAGCCATCATCGTGGAATTGGAAAAGTGGGAGTCGGAGAACCACGAAAAGGAAGAGGGGCGGACGCTGTTGATTGCGGCTGGGGATACAACGCCGCGCGCTGCGACTGCCATGCGTTCGACAGAGAAGCTGGCGGTGGGTTCGGCGGCGGTTAAGAGGACGGGAACAATCGGGATGGTGGAGGCTGCAAGTCCTCAAGTCTCATCGCGTTCGGGCCGAGGTTGGATGGCTTTGGCGGCGGTGTTCGTGGTGGTAGTGATGGGGATTGCAGGCGGGTGGCGGTTTCGCGGCGCGTTATTAAGGATGATGGAGCGGCGCGGAGATTCCGGGGCTAGGGCGAGCGCGCGGCAGCAGAAGATGGAGACGCCCAGTCCAGCGAAGCAGGCGGACAGTTTGCCGGGTGCGGCGGAGGAAAAACCGGTTGCGCCCGCGGACGCTTCGGAGAAACTTTCCGCGGAGAATGCAGGGACGCCTCCCGCGACGCCTTCGGGTAAACCGCTACCACCGCCGGACCCATCCAAAACGAAATACCTTACAGATGGCGCGGGACGCAGAGTTTCGTATGCAGTGGGCACGACAGCGGAGCACAACGGATTTAAGGCAGTGCAGGCAGAGAAGGATGAGGCGCACCAGATTCAGCGGCTGGATGAATTTGTGGGAAGGTTTCCAAACTCCGAGATGCTGGTGGATGCGTACACGCTGTACTACCGGGACTATCGGGAATTAAAAAATTTTCCGAAGGTGATCGAGTACGCGGACAAACTAGTCGCGCTGGGAGAAAAGGCGGATGCCAATGCGCGATTCCAGGCGTTGTATGCGCGGGCGATTGCTTACGATGCGTTGCGGCCGAACGATCCGGCCCAGGCGCAGCAAGCGAAAGATGCGGCGGCGATGGGGTTGAGCACGCTGAAGGAGATCAAAAAGCCGGGGAACGTGACGGAAGCGGCCTTTGCGGCGGAGAGAAAGCCGCTGATGGTTTATTTCGCGGTGACGGCGGGAATGGCTTCGATGACGTTGAAGGATTATGCGGGCGCGATCGAATCTTATCGCGCGGCGTTGGCGCTCGATCCAGAAGATGGTAACGCGGCTTACCAATTGGGGCTTGCGTATATGCGTGTTAGCCCGCCGCGGCAACTGGACGGCTTCTGGAGTCTGGCGCGCGCGGCGAATGCGAAGAGCAAGGGCGAGCCGCAATCGAAGGAAATCAAAGATTACTTGAGAAAAGTAATTGCGACTTACGAGCAGACGGAATGCCTGAGCTTAGTGGAGACGCAGCTCAATGAGTTGATACAGGCAGCGGGACGTTCATTGGAGCGGCCGGAGAGTTTCAAAGTGCCGAGCAAAGCGGATCTGGATGCAGTGCGAAATGTGCTGTCGATCACCAGCTTACTGGCAGACTTGAAAGCGGGTGGCGACAAAGCCAAGGAGAGTTGGCTGGCGGCTTGTGGAATGGAATTTCCCAATGTGCCGGGCAAATTGATTAGTGTGGTTCCGGGTGACGTGGTGGTATTGAAAGTGGCGCTGGTTACTACGGAATTGGAATTCAGGACGGTGCGCCGGGCGAATATGGATGTTAGCGTCGCGGGGCAGCCGGAGGCTGGGAGCTTGGCGGTGGGAAGCTTTGTGCGGGTTACGGGAACGTTGACGAGTTATGACCGGACGCCGCTGATGCTGCGTTGGGTGAAGGCGAAGGTGAATCCGCAGGATGTGTCGGGGGCGGGGAAGTAGCGAACGGAAACGAGTTGAGGGAATAGTCTCCCGAACATTTGCACGAAGCTATGGAGAAAAATGCCCTACTTGATCTGCTGGTCTGCAGATAATGCCTGGTTGATGCTCTTTAAAGTTTGGAATCCGTCTTTGACCACGGTTGTCTTGATATTGTCTTTGGTCACGAGCACAGGTTTTAGCATGATGGCAGGCACTTTTATCTTGCCATTGTTTATTGCGGTGTCCGCGTTTGTTTTTTCACCCTTTGCAAGGCGAACCGCTTCCTCTGCGGCTCTTTCCGCTTCATTGGTGATGGGCTTGTAAACGGTCATAGCCTGCGTGCCCTGGGCGATGCAAATAACAGCCGCCAAATCCGCGTCCTGCCCGGTAACTGGTACTTTGCCGGCCAGATTATGTTCGCGGAGGGCCTGAATCGCACCTCCGGCCAACCCGTCGTTGGAGGCGAGCACAGCAGCGATGTTGCCCTGGGAGGAATCGATGGCCTTCAACATAAGAAGGTAGGCCTCGGAAGGCAGCCAGTCTTTGGTATAGCCGTCGGCGATCACCTTGATATCGCCGCGATCAATATAGGGCTGCAGAATTCTCAGCTGAGCGTCATGCAGCGATTTGGCGCCTTCGTCATTTGGAGAACCTGCGATTAGGACGTAATTCCCTTTAGGCGCATGCTTTATCAGATATCCCGCTTGCATCCTGCCAATTTCTTCACGGTCAAAACTCACGTAGAGATCGACATCGCTGTTCTGCGCCAGGCGATCGTAGCTGATGACCTTAACATTGGCCGATTTTGCGGCGTCCACCATCCGGCTGGCCTTGGTAGTATCGCGAGGGAGGAAAACCAGCACCTTAATGCCAGCCTTGATCATGTCCTTTATTTGCTGGAATTGACGATCGTCGTTTCCGCCGGCGTCGCCGGAAATCACCTCTGCCCCTAACTGCTTTGCCCGCACCTGGAAGGAATTCACGTCCGTCTGCCAACGCTCACCCTTCATGTCTTCAATGGAAAAGCCTATTTTTAGCTTGTTCGCGTCTTGCGCCTGCACAAGTTGCCCGCTGAGGACCAAAACAAATATGGTGGACAGAACCGTGAGCCTGCGTAGAACTCTTGTCAAAATACTTTCCTCCCTATTTATTTTGACCATAGCATAGGGCGCTGAAACTCAACGATGGTCAGGAGGGCATTGTGTTCTATGAAGAATGGAGCAGTGCCGGCGTTTGATGGCGCATTGGGTGAAGGCGAAGACTAATCCGCAGGATGCGCTGTGGGCGGGGAAGTAGAGCGGGGTTTAGCCCGAGCTTTGGCGAGGGAAACTTGCACTTGGTTTGCGTTAGATCCTAGATCGATGAAGCCTTCTGCAAGGCCCGCTTTCTTTTTGTGACCCCAACCTTTTATTTGAGTCTCGTGGGCAGCGGCAGACTGGCGGGTGGGATGGGATTCGAACCAGACTAGCATTGTCGGCGGGATGCTGGGAGCCCTTTCCGGAAGCGTGGTGGCGAAGCCGGGCGGATAAGTTGCTGGCTAGGCCACAGTAGTAGGAGCCGTCTGCACAGAAGAGCAGGTTAGCAGCACCAGCCGTCGGGTAGATTGTTAGAAGGAGTCCCTCGGCTCACGATGTTCGCTCGGGGGACAACTTTTCCTCATCGGAAAGGTTGGTGCGGGCGGAGGGATTTGAACCCCCACGGTTTTAAGGCCACAAGATCCTAAGTCTTGCGCGTCTGCCAGTTCCGCCACGCCCGCAAAGTAGTAGTTCTATTCTACAAGCTTGAGAACGGGTGCTCCACCGAGAATTTGCAAGGGAATTCGGAGACTTGGCTCGGGGATTGCGATGGTACTGGATTCGAAAGGGGGGTGAGAGCATAATAAGGTTGTCGAGAAGAAATACATGGCTAGCCCCCGCCTGGCCAATGCGCCTGACCTAACAGGCGTGAGCTTGCGCCGTCGTTGCGAAAGAGGGCAACGTCATGATCCTCCAAGAGCAAGGCGATAATCTTGTCCTGATTCGCCAGACGGACCATGCAGTCCTGTCGGGGTATTTTGCGCGCGAGTTGGGAAATGACGTTTTCGCTCGTTCTGAGCCTGACGAATCTTTTCGCCTCGCAGCCACAGAACATGATAACGGATGGAATGAGTGGGAGCTCCGGCCTCGGATTGATCCAGTCACATTTTTGCCTTACAGCTTCATGTCGCTGCCTACGCAGGAACACATGGATCTGTACCACCGCGGGATTGAGCGCGTTGTGAAGGTGGACCGCTATGCGGGGCTGCTTGTGAGCATGCACTGTGCGGGACTTTACGATAAAACGCGGGCGACAATGCCGGGATTTTCAGCAAAGTATGTGAAAGCACACGAAGCGCCGCTGGTGGCGGATTTCCTGCAAAGATTGAGGCTGCAGCAATTGCGGCTGAAAGTGGATCTTCGCGCCGATCCCAAGACAATAAATTTTGCCGACGAAAAATGGTTGCAGGCGAATGCTTTGCGGCTGGAAGCTCTAGACCGCCTCTCACTTTATTTTTGCCTGGGGCCGACAGAACCGGCCACGATTGATGGCGTGCCAGTGAACTACAAGGGTGGGGAAGTGGATTGGGATCTGGAGCCGGAGGGAATCAACGCGGCGACGATGGAGCCTTATCCGTTCCGGCGCGACCCACTGGAGATCAGCATCTTGGTAAGACGAATTCCAAAGCGGCGCTATGCAGATGATTTGGAACTGCAGAAAGCGCTGGCGCAAGCTCCCTACCACGCCCAGAAATTCACGTTGCGGGCTGGCGGCACGCGGATGCAATCGCGAGTTGCTCGAGCCTGATCAAGTCAATTCTTGCCCGCGGGTTTCAGGAAGCAGCAGCGCCAACAAAGCGGCCGCGAGAAAAGCGGCGGACAGCAGAAAAAACCCCGGAAGAAATCCATACCGAGTTGCAATCGCGCCGACAGCGAATGGCGCAACTGCTGATAAACCACGACCAAGGTTGTAGCTGAGGCCCATCGCCGCAGCGCGAATTTCTCCTGGGAAGATTTCGCTGACGATTGCCGCGTAACCTGAAAAAAATCCCGTTCCGAAAAAAGCCATGAACGGTCCGAGAATCATCAGAGACAGGGGATTTCGAAGGATCCCATAGAGCGGCACGAGCATCGCGGCGATGAGCAGGTACGTGAAGTACGGCTTGCGCCGGCCAAACGCGTCCGCAAAGAATCCGAAAGAGGCATAGCCGATCCATTTTCCGGGAGCCAGCACAAGATAAAATGTTGTGCCGATGACGATGCCGAGTCCCCGCCCGCCTTGGGCAACGGGAAGCGACAAGTAGCCCGGAATCCAGGTGAACAGACCCCAATAGCCGAACATGGCGCAAGCGTTCATGGTGGTGGCGAGCAGTCCGTTTCGAAAGACACCCTTCTGAAAGAGTTGCCGCAGGATGCCGCGCTTTTTTTCCTTGACGCGGTTTTTCCAAAGGGCGGGTTCGGGCACATCGCGGCGAATCCAGAGCACCAGCAGCGCAGGCAGCACGCCAACAAAGAAAACGGCGCGCCAGCCTCGATGAGGCAGCACGACTAAAACAATTATCGCGGCGGCGGCTTCACCGATGGCGTACGCGGATTGCATCAGGCCGAGAGCCTTGCCACGATGTTCGGCGCGCCAGGTTTCCGCGATCAAGGCCGCGCCGGCGGTCCACTCCCCACCCATACCCAATCCGAGCAAGAAGCGAAAGAAGGCAAGCTGCGGAATCGATTGCGAGAAGCCGCAGGCCGCGCTGGCCATGGAGTAGACGAGAATGGAAGCCATCAGCGCGCGTGTGCGGCCGATGCGATCGGCGAGCAAGCCGAAAAGAAATCCGCCGATAGCAGAGGCGGCGAGAGTGAGCGAATTCAGAAGGCCCGCGGTGCCGGTGCTCATGCCGAACTCGTGCATCAGAAAAGCGAGGACCAGGGAGTAGAGCATGAGATCCATGGCGTCGAGCATCCAGCCGAGGCTGCCAGCGATGAGGGTTTTGCGTTCGGCGGAAGTTACGTCGCGAGGCCAGGCGAATCCTCGCGAGGAGCGAGGCGCGGGATTGTCAGAAGCAGAGGAGACGCCGGGATTCATGTTGGCTGTTCGTTAGCTTCCCGGATGAGTGGCGCGGTCGATGCCGTCGGCGATGCGCAGGACGACCAGAGACAATTCGAGAAGCAGGCGCGTCACAAGGATGCCGACGAAGAGAGCGACAATTCCGCCGACGAGATTGATCAGTCCTTGGGCGGGCGACTGCTGCATGCCGAGGACGACGCAGGCGACGACGGTGACACCGCCGGAGAGAATAGCGATGACATAGAGCAGTTTTACGAGACGGCGAAGCAGTGAATGATGGAAAGAGAAATCGAAGAGTCCCGTAAAGAAATTCTTTTCATCGGGCATGCGGCCTCCTGGGCACACAAATCGATTGTTGAGGCTGGGGTCTTAAGGTTAGTAAGGCTTTTCCGCGATGGAAGTCAAGGGAAGTAAAGCGGGAACTTCGCCTCATGAATGCGCCCGGTGGATGATATTCGGTTTGTGCGAGCCAATTGGGGCACCGGGTTTCCGCTTGACAATACTGCCGCTCGCGTACATCTTGGTTGGCTTCGCCAACCTTTCTGTCCCACGTTGTGAAGCAGGAGGCGCGAACTCACTTACATATGACCAAGGTCCGGCTTTGCTTCCACGATCGCTGCTTTGATGGCACTGCTTCCGCAGCACTCTTTTACCGATTTTATCGAGAACGATTTGACCAAGGCGCCGAGTTTGGCTTCACGGGGATGACGCACCGTGCCGCGCAGCCGTGGGAGCCGGGGTTGTTCGATGGTGATGAAAACGCCATTGTGGATTTCAAGTTTTCGAATTCGCCGAAGGTGACGTGGTGGTTCGACCATCACCAGAGCGCGTTTCTGACTCCCGCGGACGCCGAGCAATTCCGCCAGCACCGCGGGCCGCACATGTTTTACGAGCCGGACTACAAGTCCTGCACGAAGCTCATTGCGACCATCGCAAAGGAGAAGTTCGGCTTCGATACCACGCCGCTCGCGGACCTGATTCATTGGGGCGACATCATTGACGGGGCGCAGTATCCGACACCGGAGTCGGCGGTGGAGATGGTCGAACCGGCGACGCAGCTTGCGCTGGTCATTGAAGCGGCGCCGGAAAACGGATTGCCGGCGCGAATCATTCCCGAGCTAGCTTACTGCCCGCTGAGTGAAATGGTGAAGCTGCCGCTGGTGGCCAAGCATCTGGGGCCGCTTCTCGAACGGCATCGCAAATCGATCGATATTTTGCGCGAACGGATCGAGGCGCGCGACGGAGTCATATTCTTTGATGTCGGCGATCTGGATCTCGAAGGCTACAACAAGTTCATTCCGTATTTGCTACATCCGGAATGCGTTTATTCGGTGAGCGTTAGTGCTTCCACGGTTCGTTCGAAGGTTTCGTTGGGAACGAATCCGTGGAATCAGGCCACCGCGAATCAGAACCTGGCATCACTGGCGGAAAAATTTGGAGGAGGCGGCCATCCGCGTGTCTCGGCGATCTCTTTCGAACCCGGCGATCTAGCCCGTGCGCGCGACGTTGCGCGAGGCTTGGTGGCCACGCTGCGCGGGAAATAGGGCTGGTTTTGCGCGCTGCGCCCGTTTCCAGATGTTCGACAAAGTTGTTTGTCCCATGTAAAATTCTAAAATCAACCAGTGGACCGGTAGCTCAATGGTAGAGCAGCTGACTCTTAATCAGCGGGTTGGAGGTTCGAGTCCTCCCCGGTTCACCAAAATCATCAATGTTTATGCGGGTTTTTGAAGAGTCGGGAAAATCAGCGCGTCCGGATTCCGTTCCAGGTTTACTTCTGGTTTACCTTTTCACCTGGCTGCCCGACGGGACAGTGAGCGTCGCGCACGGCTAGGGAATAGGTTTCTGCGAACACGAAAAAAATGACTTGGTTCTACCTCGTTGCGGTTGTGCTGGTTGTGCTGCTCATCATCGTGCGGAAGCGCGGCATCGGCAGCCAAAGCCGCTCCGGTAATCGGGTATTTTACGGTCAGGTCCACGGAATCACGCACAAGAACCAGGACGGAACAAGCCGTCAAAAAATAATCGATAGCTGCTCTGAGGGTGAGGAGGTGTTTCTGGTTCCCGAGCCCGACAACCGCTTTGATGCCGGTGCCGTGAAGATTTGCCGTCGGAATGGCGAGCAACTTGGCTACTGGCGCGGCGACGGACGCATGGCAGGTGATCTTGCCGCTGGATGGACCTATCGCGTCAGCGTCGATGAGATTTACCCGTTTTCGGAAAATCGCCGGAAGCATGGCGTCCGATTGCGCGTGGAAGTTTTGACCATGAGCCGAAAGACGGAAGCCAAACGAAACAAAGCAAAGTAAACGCAGAACGGACAAAAAGTCGGACGCCTTTCCCGTGTTGACTTCTGCATAACGTAAGGGGTAGGTTTCAGATCGCAGAAGGGGCTTCCATGACGGAACCGGACACCTGGCGGAGCTATGAAGACGCCTTCCGCAGTATTGTCGCCCAACATCAGAATGTTTTCGGACTGGAATCAGTTGAGCCTACCACCGGACGCGCGGAAGGAGCGTCAGGTCACGTTTGGGACATCGAAGTGATTGGATACAGCTCCGGTCAGCGCAAGATGGTTATTTTCGAGGTTCGCAAAAAATCACGCAACATTGAGCCAGAAGCAGCCGTAGCGTTTGCAGGCCGGATCGAGGATACCGGATCTGAGAAGGGTTATTTCGTCACTCCGCTTGATCGAACGTTATCAAAAGGCGCGCAGAGGATCGCCGACTACCATGAAATCGGTCACGTTCAGTTATCAGTCGATTCCACCCCGGAGAATCACGTCATGAAATACTTGAATGGCTTTTTTGTTGGCCTGACCTCCAACATGGCGACATTCAAGGGTGAGCTAACATACGAGCTGCGGGATAAGGATGGCAACGTGGTATGGAGAGACAAAGCATGAGTTTGCTAGCCCGCAATAAAATCAGCAACTCGATTCCGTAGTTTTCTGCCAGGTAGGGGTGAATATGGACCGCTACGTATATTTGAAGCCCGGAGAAATCCTGCACGTCTTCTTCAAGGGCCGGGCTCTCGTTCGGTCCTATGACCCGTCACAGACTGTTGAAACAAAGCAAACTGTGGTAACCATGGACGGCTGCCTCGTTCTGGGCAAACCTCACCGTTTCTCGGCCAAGGAAGTTCGCGTCCTATCGGGACGCGGCGCTCATTCATTGCTCGAAGGCTTCAAGTCGAAAATGGAAACTTGAGTCGGCAGGTAAGTGTTTCCGGAACATCTTGCTCTAGCCGCGTTCCAGACCAGAGTGCATCCAATCAGCAAGGGAGCGCCACCATATGGCTTTCGCTATACCTCAAAATCACAAGTTCGGGTGCATTGCCCTTCGCACGGCGGGTGTAGACCGCGACTTAAAAGATTCTCTGGAAGTCTCGCCCGGCCTATGGGCTGTATTTGGCTCACCGTTTGGTCTCGATAGCGTTTGGAAAGAATGGCTCGGATCTATTCGGAGTGAGCTGGTATCCGAATGCAACCTTGCCCTTGTCGCAGTAGCGCCATCCACGACGCTCGACATACTCGATGGCGAGAACCAAACTTTAGAGCGCAGAGCCACTGCATTCTTCTATGCGCTCCTGCTGGCTCAGATTTTTCACCATGACGCGGGCTTGGTGGTCTCCGGAGCCATGATTGGAGGCCGTGAGAACCCTCTGTCCATACGGTCCGTCAGCAATCTAGTGCCGCACTATCGCCCTCCGGGTGCCTTGATCGAATCGATTGGCCGCGAAAACCTGCTCGCAGCATCCCCCGTTGTCGATGGGATTCTTTCGACTTACGTTTCCGGCGAAGAGCCATCGAGATTGGGGCGCGGATTCCACGCTTGGATGCGTGGAATGCAGGAGGTCTATGGGGCGGATCGACTTCACCAATTCGTTCGCTCACTGGAAGCGTTAGCCAAAACCGATATTGGACGAAGCACGTCGCAATTCGCCCATAGGGGCCAGCTTTTCGCTGGAAACTCGTCGGCAGCCTCCGAACTACTGGTTGAGCTTTACACGCTTCGCGGGAATGTCGAGCACATGAAGCCGTTAGATGCGGGCCTAGAAAAATATCCGGATAGCGAACGATTTGACATCGGCCTGGAGCGCTCATTCCAGGCCCAGGTACTGGCGTCGCGGACTTACTCCAGGATCTTCGGCGACCAAAACCTCCGGGCTGCATTTTCCAGCGACGGCCTAATTGACGCGTTCTGGAAGCAGTCGTGGGCAGCTCAGGTTGCTGCTTGGGGAGCGCCAGTAGACATTCATGCATACGCGAAGCAAAGATTCCGCCGCGACCTTTTGATTATGCACAATGTGCCGATGAAAAAGCGGGCGACGCAATCCGTAATCTAGCTTTGCCAGCGCGCCTCTTGCTGACGGCGCAAACAATCGACGGCCTGCACCAAGCCTTGCGCAAAGCGGTCCTGGACCGTGGGCCTGAGATCAAGAAATTTCTGCCGGAGCATTCGCCGCAAGGCGGTTGAACTCCTCCAGAACCTGCTCGCGGTAAGTGACGGCTTGTTCGATGCGAGAGACGAGCTGCGGATCACCGGTTGCCCACGAAAGCAGATTGGCTTTTTCCTGCGCACTGACGGCGATCAATTTCCGCATCGCCTCGAGCCCGCCGTTCGCCAGCGCGACTCTTACACACGCCTTCGCTTCGATTCGAGGCGACGGCTCGCGCCACGCTCCGGCGCTGCCGATTGGTTTGTTGACGATCCGACCGTTTCTGAGCATGGGGGTGTACACTCTTTCTGCACACACCCAAACGAAACGTCTTTCTCAGCGCCGCGGTTCAAGCAGCCGCGGCGTTTTCCTTTTCAGCAAGCAAGAACCGCAGTTTCCAATACCGCAACCGATTGACGTAGTAGTCGATGGTCTTTTCTTTCGATCCGAGAGGCCATCGGAACCAGCGCGTGCCAGCGGGCACCGCGAGGTCCTCAAAAAGTTCGCGCAACTTCTTTTCGCCAAGCTCAGCGACACCACGCAGCGCCGCGAACGCACGAGTCCGGGGATGCATGTCGTTGAAAAGTGTTCGAAGATCTTCGCCGTCGGTAGCGGCGCAAAACTCGTGATCGATCGAAAACAAACGCCCGTCACTGTTGACCAGGACGTTCGAAAGGTGTGCCAGCGACGCGCCCAGGAATATTCTCGCAGCGTGAATCGCCAGCATGTCGTAGCTGTTCCAGCGGACGGAGCGCTTGATGGCGGAGGTGTCTTGCGGGAGCGTGAAGTCGGCGAAGAACTCTTCTGCGTTGGCCAGTTCGGGCTTTCCCTTCCAGATCAACTCTTTCAATCCGGCCAGGTCCGCGACGAGCCCCACGCTGAGGGGAACGCGCTCGGGGTCCATGCGAACCAAAGGCCACCGTGGAACGAACGGTGCTGGCATTACATCGTCGGCTGGCGTGAACTGCGCTTCGCCAGCATCCACGCCGTAACGCGTGCGCAAGAAAGACAGCGGCACTGCTCGCGGGATTTTCTCCACGGCCACGCACCAACGGCCGGTCAACTTGTCGAGAGGCGCAACGTTCAGCCTGTCGCCCGCAATCGGTTTAAAGATCCACTGCGCCGGATCACGGCGAATCGCAACGCTCGATTCCACAACTTCGACAACAGGCGCAGCGCCTATACCCACGGCGTGCATGAACCTGTTGGCGACGATCTCAGCGACGGCGGGGTGCATCGAGCGGAACTTCCCCGCGTCAGCGAGGAGGCAATACTTTTTCTCGCTCTGGAACGCCCACATTCTTGTCGCAGCTTTCATCGTCGCGATTCTCCTCTCGCTGCTCAACGTCTGACGCGCTGACGAGCAACAGCACGCTGAAACCAAAAAACTCTTTTTTATGACTGACGCTCCCGCCACCCGTCGGGCCGCTACTCGAAAAGTCACCTGCTATTCCTAAAATGCTGCTCATGGTCGTCTCCACTTCCGCGAACCGGATGGGTGTCTTGCTTCGGCTTCATCGGCCAGGCCAAGGGCTTTTTCGAACTCCTGGTCGCCACTTCCAAGCGCGTCGCCTAATTGCTCAATTGTGGTGATTTCGCTGGGAACTGTAGACGCCGAAGCATTCGCGCCGTTCGCTCCCGCCGCCTGAACAGCGGACAGCAAGTCTTCATAAGTGAGATCGCCGCCAAGTTCCCGCTGAACGCCAGCCGCCTTTAGTTCCGCCAACGCTACGCGCACAGTTGCGCTCGCGATGCTCACGGCCAGTCTGGAAAGTGCAATGCTGAGAGTCGCAAACTCCTGTTCCGGGCTTGGCACTGTGAACACGCGCGCCAGGTCAGCTTCGCCGAAACCTTTCTCGACACAACGAGCGAGAGCCTCGGGATTCGCAGGCACCGGAACAGCGGAAAGTTCCAGCAACTCTTGCGACGTGAACTCGTAGCCGTAGGTCCAGTTCCCGTCCGCGTCGAGAAGACGCTTCGGATCTTCAAGTGGCATAAAACCGACGCTGACGGCGTTCAGGAAGCCGCCTTTATACAGGTTGAAAACAGTGTCCGCAAATGTGTACGTCGCAGCGTCCGCGAACTCAATCTTTTGCACGAGCGCTGGTGGGTTACTCTCGACGTGAATACCGACACACTTCCCGATTGGCGGTTCGCCGGAGCGGTGCGCCCAAAGAAAGATAGGATTGTTTTTGTACGCGTCGAGCTTCCAGCCGGCCACGCGAATGATGTCACCGTAGCGGTCCACGGCTTCCGTCGAAGCTACAAACTCAATCGTCCGATTCTTTTCGTCGACACTGCGAAGCTGCGGTACCAGCGTCGTGCGAAGTGCTTTCCCTACTTCCACTTTATTTCTCATTTCGAATCTCCTGCAAGAAAGTCGGGGCCGCCTCGCAGCAGCTCCGAGAAGATTGTTGACTGGAAAAATCAGTTGATGCCGCGCAGGCAGATGATTCCGGCTGCGGGCGCAAATCCGAAGTCCTCGTGCTGAAGACCTCGAATTGCGGTCTGCGCAGAATCAAAATAGCGTTCGAGGGAAATCGCCACTTCCACGCTGCTGTCCTGCGCAATGTGAATGTACGACGGGTTTGCGAAGATTGCGTGCGCCTGGTTGGTGCCGCTGCCCAACGCTTCATTTTCAAGAAGCGCGGGCGTGACGAACACCGGCCAGCCCATCAGCCGATACTGAGGAGCGGCGTACAAGCCCTCAGTCAAAGTGGGAATTGTTATGGGGCGGCTGGATAAATCGACCAACCCCAAGATGCGCTGAAAGAACGTCCGGGGAGAGAAGAACCAAGCGAACGGTCCCTTCGCTTTCGCGGCGGCGGCGGCGGTGAGCACCGAGAGGATGTCGGCGTACGAGACGTTCCCGCCGTTCGCGCTGCCTCCGGTGTTCACCATGGTGATTCCGGCCGCGGCGAACAACGCGGTCGGCCCGCCGGACACGGTCGTCGTATTGAACATCGCGGTGTCTTCGTGCTCCGCGGCGGAAAGCCCGAGGAGCTGTCCGAGCAGCGCGTCGAACGCCGGAACTTATGTCGCAAGTAACTGATTAGGTACTGCGGTCAGTGCCCTGCGTTCTTTCAAATCGAACGCCATCTGACCGATGTTCGGGTCGGTGGGAGTTTGAACGGAGTTCTGAGCCATCCAAACCCACAGCGGAGCCATCAGCGCCGTCGGCACGGTCATCTTCTGAATGCCGTTCATCGGCCAGACGCGCACGCCTGCCGTGCGAGCGATTCCGCCGATGGAAAGATAGGCGATTATTTCGTCGGCCTGGATGGTCGGAACGAGGTAGCTGCCCGGGGTCGTGCCGGTCGTCAACGCTTTCACGTAAGCCACATCGGCTTCCGCCGTGTTGGTGTTGATCGCCTCGCCCTTCATGGCTCTCAATCCGCGAATCATCGTGGAAAGTGAGAACGGAGTTTTGCCGGACGCGCTGCGCTGCTCGGTTCGCTTCAGAACGTCGGCGATTGCACGGTCTAATTGACTAACAGTTGAAAATCCATGTTTCTCTTGCAGAATTTCCGCAAGTGTTTTTACTACCTGATCATTTATCACACAGAATCTTTTCTCTCGCTTTCGGCGAGCGCCCTCCCATGGTCTAACCGCAGCCCCCGAGTTGCAGATGGCGTTAAGTTCTCGTGCCGCCAGCACGTTGCCGCAATTTTGTCCGGAAGCGACCTACCGGTGTGGCGTTCGTTCCACAAACGTGAACTCTGAGAAGAAAAGAGTGCCGGGTAAAACTCTCGGCGTGGAGATAGACGCCGAGTTTCGGCCCCCGGCACCCTGGCGTGTGGCCGAAACTTTGTTGCGGCGGGGTAGTCTTTTCTGCCACCCCGCCGTCGGAGGGCGCGGCTTAAGTCTCGCGTGCTTTGCACACGCCGCCGAACCGCGTTCCCCCATTTTTTATGGATCGGCGGAATATCGAACGGGGCGCAGTGTTTTCCAGAAGCGCTTTTCGCCGCCACTGCGCCCGCGACTGTTCGGCGAAGTTCAATTCAAGTTCCTCCACCACCTATCCGGCCCGAACTGGTGAGACGCTGGGTAGTTGTAGTCGCCCGGCCCCAACTCGCCGGATTGCAGATCGCTCGACGCCACGACTACCGCATCCTCACTCGCGTCGATGTCCAACGTCCGCAACCACGGCTCCTTCGCGGACGCCGCCGACGGCAGTGTTCCGGCTTTGAAAACCACCAGATCAAGGGGAAGCGCCCCCGCACCGTGACGATGGAAACCGCGACGGAGCTTCACCGGGGCACTGCGGCGGGAACGGAGGTTCGCCCGCTTAGCATCAAGGGACGCGCGTGGATCGCTGCGGATTCCGGCCAGGTGATGCATCTGGAAACGAGTCTGGTGGAAGGGATTTCCATGATTGAATTGGAGGAGAACGCCATTTCGGTGGATTACGCGCCGGTAAAATTTGAATCGCAAAATGTAGAAATCTGGCTGCCGCAATTCGCGGTGGCGTACACGGACTATGCCAAGCGCCGCATGATCATCGAGCACACTTTTTCCGATTTCCAACTTTTCTCGGTCCAGACGCAGGAAAACATTCAAAAGCCCAATTGACCTTGGTCGAATGTTTCACCGAACTCCGTGCATACCGTCTTATGGGGAGGGAGAGACGGCGGTAGAGCGGTTCAAAGAGGGCTTGGCAAACTTAGCGTCGTCAATAGGTACATTTTGTTGCACCTCATCCATCTGGATGGCTGAAGTGCTGCCAGGCTGTGAAAGAGTGACGCGAAACGGAACTTGTACGCCGTCAACTTCGCGGTAATCAGCGTAGTCGATCTGAGTGGGATTGCGGCCAAGCGGAGATTCTGCGTAACGCACGGAGCGGGCGAGCAGGCCTGACTGCTCATCGAAATAAAACTTAGCAGGTGGCTGGCCTTCCCGAGTGGCGAAGAGTACGTAGAATTCACGGTCGCCGATCATTTCCGGATATTCAACCCGCAACTCGGGGAACATTTGCTGGATGTGCAAAGGGAAGTGTAGGTCGGCGTCCATCCGGGCAGCTTCCAAATCCGCTCCCTGCATGTCGCGCGCTGGGCGGCCTGGACCGACGAGCCAGCCGGATTGGCCATCGAAAATTGTGGCGCTATCTCCCTCCGGTAAGTGACGGACGAGGGCCTGCTTTCCCGGGGCTTGCGTGAAAACTTCGACGCGCACAGAATGCCCGTGGAAATTGACGGATCCCCTTTCTACACGGCTAGTAACTTTCTCGATTGCCGCGGTTCCGCCAAGCGCATTTACATAGCTGTCGATCAACTGGCTGACGGTGGGCAAGCTGGTCGGGAGTTTTTGCGTCTCGGATTTCGCGGCGACAGGATTCGGTTGCATTTCACTGTCAACAATTGGAGTAGGGACAGGATTGCGCTCGCCGCGATGGCAGGAGTAGCAGGTCACTTCGCGGTGGCCTTCGAAACTATTCTCATTAAGCGCAAACATCATTTGCATCATGTTGCGAGCGGTTTGCTTGGGTTTTTTATCGTCTTTCTCGAAATGTCCCTCGACATGACAGAAGCTGCACTCGACGCCAAGCGATGACGAGATGAATTGCATAGCGGGAATCAGTTGTCCGGACGGAACACCCTTAAGCACACGAATGTTCTTGAAAACTTCTTCGGTCTTTTTTTGTGGAGTGTTGGTGGCGTCCGTCCGAACGGCCGGATCGACATTCGATCCGTTGTTCATTGCTGTGTTGATTTTCTCGGACAACTCGGTGGCTTCAGCCGTTTTTCCCTGTTTTTGGTACAAGCCAATCAGCGTGCTGGCGGCGGGCAGATTTAATGGATCGAGGGTAACGGCGCGCTCCAGGTGAGCAATCGCGCGGCTGATGTCTCCTTCCTGAATATAAGGCGCAGCGGCGCTCGCTTCGGTGGGCGCGGAACTGGGATCAAGTTGCAAGGCACGTTCGAACGCAATTTTGGCGTCGGATGTTTGCTTTCCGAGAAGCAGAGCTTCGCCAATCCATTTGAAAAAATCGCTGTCATTCGCAAACTGCCGCTGGACCTCCGTGAGAGCGCGATAACCCTTGATAATGTCGGGCGACGAGTGCCGCTGCATGCCGACGTCGATGAGAGCGATGCCGAGATTTCGGGTTTGCAATTCGGGCGAGGGCTCGCGCCACGCTGCGATGCCAGCATCTGGCGGCAGATCGGCCTGTGCCTCAGGCCACCGCTGAATGCGGTGGTCGGTAAAGGCGGTGTGGCCACCGTCTTTTGCGTCGCGGCGGGGCATGTGGCAAGCGAGACAGTCGCTGTCCTTGCGTGGATGAGAAGCGGGGAAGTTTGCGGTGTGGCAAGACAGGCAGCGAGAACGGTAATACTCAACGGGCTTGAGTGGTTTGTCGTGGGGATCGTGGCAGGTTCCGCACCAAAGACGGCCGCCACTCTTGCGGGCGCAGACGCTCAGAGCAAGTTGCTCAACGTGGCTGATAACTTTGAAGGTGCCAGCGGGTGATTCCGTGGGCGCGGCATTCCGATAGATGGTGAATGTCTCTTCCAAGCGCTGGCCAGGGACAAAATCGCTGAACTTTTTTCCTGGATTGGGGACGCGGGCGGCTCCAAATAAATGACATTGCTCGCAGACGCTGTCGCGAGCAGCAGGTTCGAGCTTCGATGGGTTAACAATCGTTCCAGCACGGGGATCCGCAAGATGCTTTTCAGCGGGACCGTGACAACGTTCACAGGTAATCGATTCCTCGGCGAAAACCGGAGAACGATACTGGTTCAAAGTGCCGGCGATATGCAGCGCCGTTCCCGAATGACAAAGGACGCATTCTTCGCTGACGGGACGCGTGAAATCGGGATCGGGCTGATTCTCATAGCCAGGGGCCAGATCATAGGATTGGCGGCTCCGATAGTAGGCGACGGGGGACTGGAAGAGATGTCCCGCTAGGTCGACCAAATAACCGCTCGCGTGACTGCCCGAGCCAATGACATAGTCAACGCGGTATTCACTTTTGTCGCCAGCATTCTCCCAACGTTGCCAGTAACCGGTTGGCGATGAGTGCATAGTGATTTTCGTGCCGTTGGCGTTCACAGTGCCGTCTGGCTCCTGGCTGGCCCGTCGCAAAGAATGGGCCATGGCAGAGCGAGAGTAACCTTCCACTTCGGCGGGGTGGCAGAACAAGCAGCGGCTTGCGCCGGTAGGCTCGTTCGGCGGTTGCTGCAGAGCAATCTCCGCGTCGTGCTTAGCGGCCTGACCGGCAACGGATTGGGATAGTCCCGACAAGACACTGCCCACAAAAACCAGAATAAGGAAGAAGCAGACTAGAGGAGCTTGACGTGCGGTCGTGAAATGGGATTGCCAGACCATGCGGAAAAGAACGAGCTAAGGAGTGAAGCGTTTCACTTTTCGCCTGTCGTGCCAGCTTGTTCGGCGTGTTTCGAACTAGAACGCGATTTCGCTTTGTTGTGGCTCGAAGGAAAGGTTGTCGAACTCCGGAGAACCAGTTGCGTCTTTAGAACGTATTCTGTCCCACTTGGTGAAGGGGTTTCTCTCTTCACTTCCTTGAGTAGGGCATTAAACGCGAGCGTTGCCAATTCCGTCTGTGACATTTGAACCGTGGTTAGAGGAGGAATCATGAAGTCTGCCAGTCGCGTATCGTCAAATCCCACCACCGACAATTCCTGAGGCACGTCTATTCCCAGTTCGAATGCCTGCCGCATAACGCCGATGGCGGTCATATCGTTTGAGCAAAGAAGGGCTGTGGGCCGTTCGCGAAGTTTGGAGAGTTTTTGAAGAGCTTGTTTCCCGCCTTCTAGCCGATGGTCTCCTTCAACGATGAATTCAGGATTAGCTTGTAATCCAATCTCTCGCATCGACTCTTCAAACGCGTCTTTTCGGACAACTGCGGACCTTAGCTTTAGGGGCCCAGTCACAAATCCGATTTTTTCATGCTTCATAGCCGCCAAGTGCTGCACCGCTTGGCGAATTCCATGAGCATAATCGACTCGGATGTTACTGATGCGCGGCGCCTTTGGGCCTACGTCAACGAACACCAACGGCAAGTTACGGAAGCGTAGATGCTCTAGCAGGGCATCTTCCATTCCGAAGGTGAGGATTGCGACTCCATCCACACGCCCTTCAATCATCCTACGAACGGCGAGTTCCATGCGTTTAGGGTCATGAATGGTAGAGGTCAGGAGAATTTCGTAATTCTGTTCGACCGCAAGAGTTTCGAAAGTTTGAACAACCTCGGGGAAAAAAGGATTCGTGATTTCGGAGACGATCAAACCAAACACACGGCTTCTTCCGGAAACCAGGGCACGCGCTTGCCGATTGGGGTAATAACCGAGTTCCTCGATGGCCTTCCATACGCGTTTTGCTAATTGCGCATCAACGGTGGCCACCTGGTTGACGGTGCGCGACACGGTAGCCGTCGATACCCTTGCCCGCCTGGCGATGTCGCGAATGTCCACAGGGCCTCGTCTTCCCGGGGAGAAGTTATGACCGACAGTATACGCTATCTCCAACCGGTGCCAAAGCAGGGCACGCAGAATCGGCGATGCGCCGATGCAACTTGCAATCAGTGGAGTTGCATGGTAAACGTTTACTCTAATCCGTTCGAAATTCTCAGCTGAGCGTTCAAAAGCTACGACAGGATGATCCATGACGCGGAGCCCAAGATGGTAACCAAGAGAAAGATGACAATGGGTTTGATAGTGGGGAACCGGGGTTTTTTTCCGGATCATTTGGCTAAGACCGGGCGCGAAGAGATGATCCAGGTCTTGCAAAAAGCGGGCATGGATGCAGTAGTGCTTGGCACGGAGCAGAGCAAACACGGAGCGGTAGAGACCTACGAAGAAGCCAGGCGCTGTGCTGAGCTGTTTAAATCCAAAGCGGACGCCATCGACGGCGTGATAGTAACCTTGCCGAATTTTGGAGACGAGCGCGCCATCGCTGATACGCTCCGTCTGGCTCGCTTGAATGTACCGGTCCTCGTGCAGGCAACGCCGGATACGCAGTCAAAAATGACCATCACCCACCGCCGCGATAGCTTCTGCGGCAAAATGTCCGCGTGCAACAATTTATCGCAATACGGAATTCCTTATTCACTCACCACGCTTCATACCGAAGCACCGGATTCAGCGGAGTTTGCGAAGGATCTCGAATGGTTCGCGGGTGTTTGCCGGGTTGTGAAAGGTCTGCGGAACCTGCGGATCGGGGCATTGGGGGCTCGTCCCACGGCCTTCAACACCGTGAGGTACAGCGAGAAACTACTCGAGGCCAGCGGCATCTCCGTCGAAACACTGGACCTCTCCGAGGTTTTGGGCCGCATCAGCCGGATGAAGGATACCGACGAAATCGTAGTGCAGAAGCTGCAATCCATCCAGCGCTATGTGACGACGACCGACATACCGCAGGCTGCGCTGATCAAGATGGCAAAGCTTGGCGCCGTTGTGGATCAGTGGATGAAGGCCACGGAGGTTCAAATCAGTGCCGTGCAATGCTGGACTTCGCTGGAAGAAAACCTCGGTGTGGTGCCCTGCACGGTGATGAGCATGATGAGCGACTCATTGCTTTCGAGCGCCTGCGAAGTGGACGTGTGTGGGGTCCTGGGGATGCACGCTTTGCAGCTGGCGTCGGAAACTCCTAGTGCATTGCTCGACTGGAATAACAATTATGGAAACGATCCGAACAAGGCGGTGTGCTTCCACTGCAGCAATTTGCCGAAACATTTCTTCAAGGAAGTCAGAATGGATTACCAGGCCATCATCGCAGGCACCGTAGGCAAGGAAAATACGTTTGGCACTTGCGTGGGGCAGGTGAAATCCGGGGCCATGAGTTTTGCACGATTTTCAACAGATGACGCTGCGGGCAGAATTCGCGGGTATTCCGGCAGCGGTAGATTTACGGACGATCCACTCGAGACATTTGGTGGCGCGGGAGTTGTTGAAATTCCCGGACTGCAGAAGCTGCTGCGCTATATTTGCGAGCGTGGATTCGAGCATCACGTAGCTGCCAACTTTTCTTCGGTGGCGCCCGCAGTGCATGAAGCCGCGACGCGTTACCTCGGCTGGGAAATGTACGCGCATCAGGGGTAACATTTCATTCGTGCGGATAGAATGTAAATTTCACGGAAGACGATCCGTGCGATAGCCGACAGTTTCGAGCATTTGAGAAAATGATTGCGCGCATCCGTCTGAATGTTTTACACGACTAGGTGCGTAAACGTTTGCTCTTTTGCGAGTATGATGCCTATTCAATTGGGATCGGAAGCTCAGCTCTAAGGAGGTCAATATGTCAAAACGATCGCAGCTTTCGCGCCGGGAATTTGTTGGCTCTGCTATTTCCGCAGCCGCGGTGAGTTCCGTGCCTATCCATAGTTTTCTGGCTTCGTCGTGGGACCGTAGCCCGAGCGAATCCAAAACCGATTGGAAAGATGAGGGCATACTTTTTGTCGATAAGTCGCCGTACGCCAAGCTGCACAACATTCCTGTGCACGCGGTGACGATTACAAGCGGGTTCTGGGGCGCGCGCCGCGAGATCAACGTCGAGAAAAGTATTCCATCCATGGAGAAACTGCTCGAAGCCAACGGCCGGATGGACAATTACCTACGGCTTGTCGGCAAAAGTGATGCTGCGCAGCGCGGTCCAGTGTACTCGGACTCCGACGTCTATAAGTGGACGGAAGCAGCCGGTTTCGCGCTACAGTCCGGCGATCGTCCGGAACTGCACGCGCTGGCGGATAAGATCATCAAGGAAGTTGTCGCCGTCCAAGAGCCCAGCGGCTATCTGAATACCTACTACGTTGGGGATCACGCAAAAGATCGCATGCAGCCAGAGATTCAGCGGTGGGGCCATGAACTCTACAATATTGGCCACATGATTCAGGGCGCGATTGCGTTTTATCGCGCGACGGGTGATCGCACGCTGCTCGATTCCAGTATTCGCTTCGTCGATGGCTACCTTTTGCCCAATTTTGGCCCTGGGACCGATAAGAAGCCGATTCTCTCCGGGCATCCGGAGATTGAGCTGGCGCTCATCGAGCTTTATCGCACGACGGGAGACAAGCGTCACCTCGAACTCGCGGGCTATATTCTTCATGGCGATGATCGCATCAAGCTGCCGCAGCATGGCTACGTCTATCACTTCTGCGGAATTCCGTTCACATCGCGCACACATCTCGAAGGACACGCCGTACGCGCCATGTACGCGTGCTGCGGTGCCACCGACTATTACCTGGAGACCGGCGACCAGGCCTATTTGAAAACGCTCAACGTGCTTTGGGAAGACCTTGTGTCGGCCCAGATGTACGTGACGGGCGGAGTCGGCGCGCGCAGCCAGGGCGAAGCCTTCGGCGATTCTTATGAGCTGCCGAACGCCACCGCTTATGGCGAGAGCTGCGCGGCTATAGGCAACATGATGTGGAACTGGCGGATGCTTGCCGCAACCGGCGAAGCAAAATACGCTGATGTCATCGAGCGTGCCTTGTATAACGGCATCAATTCCGGCATGTCGCTCGATGGGACGCTCTATTGTTATCGCAATCCATTGGCGTTTGATCCGTCGGGCGGCGATCAGATTCGCAATACGTGGTACGACACTACATGCTGCCCGCCGAACCTGGAGAGAACTTTTGCATCTCTGCCCGGATATTTTTACAGCACCAGCAAGGATGGACTCTACCTGCATTTGTACGACAACTCGCAGCTTGATTGGCATCTAGAAGATGGAACCGCACTGAAGGTTGTGCAAAAGACGAACTTTCCGTGGGATGGCGCCGCGGAAATTTCGGTAACGCCGGCGAAGCCGACTGACTTCACGTTTTATCTTCGAATCCCTGGTTGGTCCGACGGAACGAAAGTGATGGTCAACGGCAAGCCTGTTGCCGGGGCGGTTGCGGGACAGTATCTCGCGCTCCGGCGTAAGTGGTCGTCAGGCGACGTCATAAGTGTGAAGCTTGGTATGACTCCGCAAGTGATCGAAGCAAGCCCGCGGGTCGTGGAAGACTATGGCCGGGTGACGGTGCAGCGCGGTCCGCTCGTTTATTGTCTCGAGCAGCTCGATCAGCCAGATGGCGTGGCGTTAGTCGACGTATCTTTAGACATGCGACAGCAATCCGGCTCGCAGTTTCACGAGGAGTTTCAACTCGATTTGCTTGGGGGAATCGTGGTGCTGAAACACACCGGCGCGGTTTCCGAGAAGTTTGGTTCGCGCACCGCGCTCTACCACCGGTATTCAGGGGACGCTCCA
Organism: Candidatus Acidiferrum sp.; assembly: GCA_041482215.1. Classification (GTDB taxonomy): domain Bacteria; phylum Acidobacteriota; class Terriglobia; order Acidiferrales; family UBA7541; genus Acidiferrum. The sequence continues at coordinate 33,086 of JBGPDI010000021.1, forward strand.
AAGGCACGTGAAGTGGAGCTCAAATTTGTGCCTTATTACGCGTGGGCCAATCGTGCGGCCACGCCGATGCAGGTTTGGACGCCGATTCTGCGGGCGTAGCAAGTCAGAATTTACAAACGATCGAGAATTCCTACGCGGCTGCAGTGACTATGGCAGCGCCGCGGGCGATGACTTCAGGCCTCAACCTTGTGATAGAGGCGGTAGGGTTCATCACCGATTGCCCCAAAGGGACGAAATGTAATTTTCCCGGTGCCACTTTGCACCAGCAAGTCTTCCGAAGTTTGAGATGCGGCCGCCGCAGCGAGCAGCTGTGCGTGAGAAAAGTTTGGCGGCAAATTTCCGACGCCAAAGAGCGCCAATGGCCCACGGACGAGCGCCACAATCTGCGGATTCTGCGCGTCCACAGCTTGCAGTCGAAGCGGCATTCCAATTTCAAATTCGACACGATCGCCGTTCTTCCAGGTACGCGCCACTTCAAAGAATTTTCCCGCAACTGGCTCGCCTTCCACTCGCTTGCCGTTGACGGAAACGCGCGTTTTTGCATCCGCCCACGCCGGCACTCGCAGGTAGATTGAGAATTTTTCCGGGCCCGCCATGTCGAGCTGAAGCTGGGTGGTGTTCGATGTGGGGTAGCTGGTGTGTTGCGTCAAAGTGCATTGCGTGCCGCCCTGCATCCAGCTGACACGAGAGGGCAGGAACAGGTTGACGTAGATGCCTTCCTTGGATGGGTAATAAGAACTGATGCCATAATCGGCGGCTAGCTGCGGGAAAGTGCCGGAGCAGCAAGGCCATTTGTCTTTGTAAAAGACTTTTGTGGCGCCATCATTATTGTAGTCTGAATAGTAGAAGCTGGTGCCGTCGGCTTGAATCGGTTTCGCGCCTGCGATCGTGTTGTACAGCACCTGTTCCATGCTATCCCCGTAGCGGGGGTCCTTCGTAACGCGTAGCAGATATCGCGTAATTTTGAATTGTCCGTATGCGCCGCAGGGAGTTTCGAAACTGGAGCGCGTTTTACCCAGGCTTTCAGCAAGCAGTCCTTTCCCAGGTACGACAAACGCTTCGTCCGGTCCCCATCCGCCAGTGGCATAGCTCTGTTCCTGAACCATCCGGAGTCCGTTCGTTGCCGCGCGAAGGTATTTCTCATCGCCCAGGACCAAATACGCTTGCATGGCCGAGCTCAGCGTATTGACGTGACTGTAAGCGTGCTTGCCGGGGAGGGCATTCTGATTTTCCGCGAGCGCGTCGTAATACTCATGATAGATAAAACGTTCGCCCAAATCCCGGTAGCGCTTGTCGCCGCTGCGCTGATAGGCAAGGAAGAAATTTTCAGGCAGCGTGTAGGTTTCATCCCAGGTAAAGGCGATGGTCTTATGCGGCCGGGCTTCCTGTTCCGCCCGGCTTAGAGCCTTCTCCGGTAAATGCGGCAGCACCGCGTCAGTAGCTCGCTTGAGCACATCCAAAGCGATCGGATCCGCTGCAAATTCATGAGCGTCGATGAGGCCGCAGCAAGTTTTGTCGAAGGTGTAGCCCGGCAGCCGATAGTCCACGTAGAACTTTCCAGTAGGTTCTACCGTTGCGGCAAAACCGCGTACCAGGCGATGAACTTTCTCCTGCGTCGCTTTTGAACCGGTGACGGCATAAGCGCGAGCCAATCCGGAAACGTATTGACCAAAGGTATGTCCAGCAATAAACGCGTGAAAGTTTGTCTTTTCGTCGAAGTCATCGCCGTCGTCATACCAACCTCCGAGGTCGGGGCCAGGAGCTGACATGCCTTGGCGTTTCCGAAATGGCTTGAGCATCCCGTCTTCATCGAGATGAAGGAATGTCTGATGGTTCTGATCGAACTGCACGCGGAAGGGACCATCGAGGAGTTGTACTTTCGAGTAGCCGAAAACTGAAAGTGGAGGCGTGATCTTCGCCGCCGCTGAGGAGCGTGCCCATAGAGGAAGTGAGCGTGCCGCGTAGAGGCCGGTGGCAGAAATCGCCGCTGACTTGAGAAATTGCCGCCTGGTCTTAGCTTTCATAGTGAAGCCTCCTGAGCTTGCTTGTGGGACGTCCTCCACGGTTCTGGATGGCACGTGGCAAACGATCTGCCCGGCGCTACAATGTCAGCAAGCGTTTTCTCGAACGACCTATGTATAGCGCGAGTGTGGCTCTGCGTCAAACACTAGCTGTAACCGATTTCCCGGTTGAAGTATCCTGTCTTGGCACATGATGCAGCGTCTTTCCCTATCCCCGGTGACTCGCTACAGGAATTTTGGCCTCGCAATTCTTCTACTCGGTTGCCATTCTTTGGCCTTTTCTCAGGTTCCAGAGAGCCAGACCGAAGTCATTAGCTCGGCCTTACGCGCCGGTGAATTCGACAAGGCGGTCGAACTGAGCCGCTCCGCTCTACGATCATCGCCAAACAATGCTCAGTTGTGGATTCTGCAAGGCATCGCCTATGTCAGGAAGGGTGATAGCAAAGAAGCGCTAACGTCGTTTCAGCAAGCACTCAAGATTTCTCCAAACAACATTGCGGCGCTCGCTGGGGCCGCTGAGATTGAGTATCAGGCGGGAAACCGAAGTGCCGTACCGCTTCTGAATCATCTATTACAGTTGCGTCCAGGAGATCCCACCGCCAGCGCCATGCTCGCCGTTCTCGAGTATCAACAGGGAAACTGTGCTGCAGCGATCCCCCATTTCGAGAAAGCTGGCCAACTCCTCGACGGTCAAGTCGACGCTTTGCACGCTTTCGCCACTTGCCTCGTGAAGCTGAAGCGGTTCGATGAAGCAGCAGCAACATTTCAGCGGGCCGTGGCACTTCGTCCCGACGATCTGCGAGAACTTCACCTCTTGGCATCCATTCAGATCATGGCGCACAAGCCGCAGGATGCACTTTCCACCTTGCGGCCGATTCTTGAGGCCAAGGACGTGGACGCCAATACTCTGCAACTTGCTTCAACCGCTTATGAAAATGCAGGCGACACACCCCAAGCGGTTAGTACGCTCCGGCAAGCTCTTTTGCTCGACCCGCGAAACGTCAGCCTTTATCTGGATTTTGCCAATATCTCCTTTGCGCATGAATCGTTTCAAGTCGGCATTGACGTGATTAGCGAAGGGTTGACGCTGCAGCCAAACGCAGATGATCTCTACGTGGCGCGCGGCGTTTTATATGCGCAACTGGCGCAGTACGACAAGGCGGAAGCGGACTTTGAGAGGGCTTACGAATTGAACCCCAATCAATCCTTGAGTTCTGCAGCTCAAGGCTTGGTGGCGGTGCAAGCCAACGATCTCGATCATGCGCTGGCGTCGGTGCAATCAAAGCTGGCAAGGAATCCGAACGACCCGCTGCTTCTCTATTTGCAGGCGGACGTCCTTTCGCAAAAAGGTGTGGACCCCGGTACACCTGAGTTTCAACTCGCGATGCGCTCGGCGAAGAAGGCCGTCGCTTTGCAGCCTACACTGGCGGCCGCTCGCGCCGTGCTGGCCAAAATGTACATGCAAACGGGAGAGTACGCGGCAGCGATTGACCAGTGCAGGAAAGCGTTGGTCAGCGATCCCAAGGATCAGACCGCGGTTTACCGCCTTATTCAGGCACTGCGGAAAACCGGGCAGAAGGCGGAGATTCCCGAGTTGCTTCAGCGTCTTGCGCAACTTCGCGAGCAGGCTACGCAAGATGAAAGAGAGCGCTTCCGGTACAAATTATTTGAAGAAGATACGCCAGGAAAGTCGCCGTCGAAGCCTTAGGCGCGGCGGTCCTCTTTGTCGGTCGTTTCCGCTTAGATTTCGAGAAAATGTTTACTCACCACTGGCTACGGGCGATACTTAACACTTGTCGTGTTAAAACCGTTGGAAGGAAATCTGTCGGATGACTTGTACGCGCCGCACGTTTCTGGGATTTTCACTCGCGTCGGTTCTATCCATCGCCGCCGAACGGATTCTTGCGCAGGGAGTGTCGTCGCACACCGCCAAGCCCGTGGCACGGCAAGCTCCCTCTGGGCGCCCTTTCAACGCCCACTTTGTTGACGTGGCGGCCGCTGCCGGGCTTACCGCACCCACAATCTATGGAGGCGTGGAGAGTAAGAAATACATTCTGGAATCTACCGGCTGCGGCTGCGCGTTCATTGACTATGACAACGATGGTTGGATGGACGTCTTCTTGCTCTCCGGCACCCGCCTTGAGGGTCCACCCGCCGGCGCAACAAATCGCCTGTATAAGAACAATCGTGACGGGACGTTTACAGATGTTACGGAAAAGGCTGGTCTCCACGCCGTTGGTTGGGCTTCTGGTGTGTGCATTGGGGACTACAACAACGACGGTTTTGAGGATATTTTTTGCACCTACTTTGGACAGAACATCCTGTACCGCAACAATGGTGACGGCACCTTCACCGATGTGACCAAGCTTGCAGGGCTCTCAAACGATCAACCAAGGTGGGGGGCAGGATGCAGCTTCTTGGATTACAACCGCGATGGCAATCTTGACTTGTTTGTCTCCAACTATGTGCGGTTCTCCATTGAACATGCGCCCGTACCCGGAGCGAACACAAATTGCAATTGGAAGGGCATTCCCGTTGAATGCGGGCCGCGCGGGTTGCCAACCGGCCGGCATTCTCTTTACAAAAACAATGGAGACGGGACGTTTACCGACGTAAGTCAGCAGGCAGGTGTCGCGCAGGCTAAGCAAAGCTACGGCATGACGGCCGTGACTGCCGATTTTGACGAAGATGGGTGGCCGGATATTTACGTCGCTTGTGATTCCACACCCAGTTTGCTCTTCATGAACAACCACGACGGAACGTTTCGTGAAGAGGGAGTCTTGCGGGGCGTAGCCCTCAGCGACGATGGAGAAGAGCAGGCGGGGATGGGGGTAGGGATCGGCGATTTTAATCTCGACGGACATTTAGATCTCTTCAAAACACACTTTGCGGATGACGCCAACGTGCTCTACCGCAACGACGGTAAGGGGAATTTCGATGATGTTACCCGCACCTCTCGCCTGGGAGTAGAGACCCGTTATGTTTGCTGGGGTGCGGGAATCGTCGATCTCGATAACGACGGTTTCCCAGACTTATTCATGGTCACAGGTAACGTTTACCCTGAAGTAGAACGAAAACTACCCCAGTATCAGAACAAGACGCCACGGGCCGTGTTTCGCAACCTAGGCAATAGCACCTTCGAAGAACTTACCGAAGCCGCGGGCCCAGGCGTTGCCCAGGCTCACTGCAGCCGCGGATGTGCCTTTGGGGATTTCGACAATGATGGTGACATGGACATACTAATCATAAATTTGAATGAGCCTCCCTCCCTTTTGCGCAACGATATCCAAGGGAAGCCAAACTGGATCAAGGTAAAACTTGAGGGCGTTAAGTCCAATCGCAGCGCGATCGGTGCGCGCGTTCTAGCGCGTTATGGTGCGAAAACACAGGCTCAAACCGCGTTGAGCCAATCCAGCTTTTATTCTTGCAATGATCCCCGTTTGCATTTCGGCCTTGGCGCCGCAGCTTTTGTGGATTTGGAAGTTCACTGGCCCAATGGACTTCTTGAGTCCTTCAAACACATTCCTGCCAATCAACTGATTACTCTGCGCGAGGGAGTTGGGATCGTGCCGAACCGTGGCTGGTCCAAGGTCTAAATTAAGAGTCCCATCCATCGAAAACCGCTGCGGTCACCCACTAGTAGAAAAGCATTAGAAAAAGCTTGACAGTATGTTTCGGGTGGCATATATCTTGGTGCAAGTGAGAAAACGTTTACACGGAATCTGTTTGTAAATGTTTCCTCTACACTGAGGGGGTGAAGGCGCATGCAAGTGAGGTCTTTTGTCCGTAGGTCCATCCAATTGCTTGTCACTGTTCTGGTAATGGCGGGCTCAACCTGGGCCCAGTTCAACGCAAACATTCAAGGAAACGTTTCTGATCCGAGCGGCGCAGCGGTTGCCAATGCGAAGGTTGCGCTCGAGAACCTTGCTACGCATGTTTCCGCGTCGGCAACCACGGATGCCGAAGGGAGCTACCGGTTTCTTAGCTTGACACCAGGTTCCTACAAAATATCCGTTGAAGCGGCGGGTTTTTCCAAGGCTGAAACGACCGTCACACTTGAGACAAATCAGAACCTGAGCGTTCCGATTGGCCTGAAGGTTGGCGCGACGACGGAATCAGTGATTGTCACCGCTGAGAATCCGCTTGTGAACACATCCGAAACACGCAATCAGCAGACGCTCGAAACACAAACACTCTCTGCTTTGCCACTTGCAGGCCGTAACCTCCTCTCTCTGGTAAGCGTGGCCCCCGGCGTCTCTGGACTAGGGCTCGCCGGTGGTCCAGGTGTGGCTTCCGGCACTCCGGGATCTAGCGTAAACATTTTCTCGACCGAGACTGCCGTGGACGTTAGCGCTAACGGTCAAGGCACCGTCGCGAATATGTGGATCATTGATGGACTCGATGTCACCAGCAGCATCCGGCAGGGAGTTCTGAATCTCGTACCCAATCCCGACCTCATTCAGGAAGCGACCACTCAGGTCAACACGTATTCAGTGGACTATGGGCATTCGAGTTCGATCCAGTTCGCTATGACTACAAAGTCTGGTACAGATCAATTCCATGGTCTGGCCAGCGACTATTTCAACTATCAATCAATGTACGCGCGGTATTCTTTGTCTCCCTCCACCCAGCCCTATGCACCATTTCACAGCAATAATATGTCCGGGACGATCAGTGGTCCCATTATTCCTCATCACCAATTTTTCTTCTTTTTTGGTGTAGAGCCATTGCGCTCGTCTGCTTCCACCGGCAACAATACGATAACTTTTCCGGACCCGGCGTTTGCGACCTTCGCCCAAGCGACTTTCCCGAACACCTTCGGAACCAAGATTTTGACCACCTACGTCCCTACCCACGTGAACGGCGTGGCCGTAGTTAAAACGGCGAACGATATTTTCCCGGGTACTTGTGGTACGGCCGCCACGAATAACTTGCCCTGCGCGACTGCCATGCTCGACAGTGGGATATTCAATTCCACTAACTTTCTCAACGGTACCCAATACTTCATTCGCGTGGACAAGTACTTCAAAAGGGACCGTGTTTACGGCAGTTTCTTCCGTACCCTCCAAAGCAACGGCGGTCCCAATGTGATCCCGCAGTTCTCCACAACCAATAACAATTGGCAGCGCGCCTCGCAATTCAGCTGGGTCCACGACTTCAGCCCGACGACGTTGAATGAAGTTCTGTTTGGCCAGAATCGTATTGAAGGCAAACTTGGCCAGACCGGGGATTTCACCATTCCTGGAATCGGTGTTACAGGGCAGAGCCTCGGCTATGGCGTTGGTTTCGCTCAAGGCGATTTCATTCAGCACAATTACCACTGGCGCGACGTTTTGACTCATGTCCGCGGTGCTCACGTCATTAAAGTTGGCTACGAGGGTTGGTACGGCGATGACGTCGAGCCGTTTCAGGGGCCGTGGTCGCATCCAGGATTCAGCTTCGACAACCTACTTGCACTGGCGAAAGATGCACCCCACACGGAAGGTGGAGTGATGTACAACCCCATCACCGGCGAGCAGCAACTCTGGAATTGGGATGCCGCTTCCAAGACTTGGGGCCTCTTTGCGGAAGATACCTGGAAAGCAAAGCGTAATTTGACCTTGACCTTTGGCTTCCGTTTCGACGATCAGGGAAACCCGTATTCCAGATCGGCAGCGACGGTTTTTGGCAACTTCTACCTCGGTAGCGGGTCAACGTTCCAAGACCAGGTTGCCAGTGGTATTGCCAAACCCACGACCAACGCGCTCGCTCGAGCACCCAAGGCCTACACTCCTCGCATCGGCGCGGCATGGGACGTCAATGGAAAGGGTGACTGGGTCTTGCGCGGCGGTTTCGGCATGTATTCCAACTGGCTCACACCAGCCAACATCCAAGAGGAATTCCGCGGCAATCCTCCCGGGCTTATCTTGCCCACGTTCTTCGCTGGTACGTCTACCCCACCAATCTTTGTTCAAGGCACCAGCAGCACGCCCCCATTCGGGTTTTCCTTTCCTCCGCTGGGCGGCTCGTCTTTGTGTCCGACGGTTCCTTGCCTGGATGCTGCGGGAGGAATCGTTGGCGCGCAATTGGGAATTGGTGGAATCAATCCGAACATCGTATCCCCCACGGCCTATAACTATTCGGCCACACTCGAACATCGGCTCGGCAGCCACCTTGTAGCCAGCGTTTTGTACAGCGGCTCCCACGACTCCAACCTTGTTGGTGGCGGCAACGCGGGAGGCCAAGTCTCCTATGGCTCTGACATCAATACGCTGCCCGGCGGCTTGGTTGGCCTGCCTAACGGTTCCCCTCCACCACGGCTCAATCCGAGTTTTGGCTCAATCTCCTATACCCAGAACGACCGTGTAAGCAACTACAACGGAGTGTCGGTCGACCTCAGAGGGAGAGTTCAGCGCGGGTTCTTTGACGTCTCGTACACGCGTTCCTCTTCTAAAGATGACGCGGGTGTATATCCGACCGCCCTCAACCCGCACCAGTTCTACGGCCCGTCCCCGTGGGACGTGCCGAACCGCATCTCCGCCACATTCAACTACGAGCTTCCCGGCCTGAACGGTGGCCAGGGAGCCGTCGGGAAATTGACTGGAGGATGGGGAATCGGTGGGACCAGTGTTTACCAGACGGGATATCCCTTCGCGGTCTTCACCTCAGCTTCGTTCAATCCGGGAACTTATGACGCCGGTGCAGACGCGCACCTTCCCGGGTCCGGTGACTACAGTGCCGACGGAGATGCGAATGATTTTCCGAACGTGGCTAATTACCAGCAGGGTTCGTCACGAAGCGCCTATACGACCGGTGTATTTACGGCAGGACAATTTACAGTTCCTGCGGCGGGCACCTTCGGCAACGAGAAGCACAATAGCTTCCGTAACCCGCCCTATATCCAAACGGATTCGACCATTTACAAGAACACCCGCCTCACCGAGAGGCTCACCTTTCAAATGCGATTTGAATTCTTCAACCTATTCAATCACCCCAACTTCCAGAACATCCAGGGTGACCTGTCTCAAGGAAACTTTGGAAAGGTAACCGCTCAGACGCTACCGAGATGGTGGCAAATCGGCGGCAGGATTAGTTTCTAGTTCAACTTTGACCGATAGCAGTACGGGACCACCTCCCCACACCCCGGGCGGTGGTCCCTTTTCCTTTCCACCTGGCTTCAGAGATCTAAGCGGCGAGAATTTCTTCGTCGGGACTGATCTTTGATTTTTGGCAAGATGGATCGGACATGTACGACTTCATGATCAAGTTTCAAGATCCTGCCGCTGTGCAAGTGTTGGAAAATACCGATCAGGAACGCGAAGGGCTTCTAACCGAGCTTGATGTTGAGCGCCGCCACGGATGCTGGCGGGAACTCGACTACCAGGCTTCCACTATTCAAGCTCAACGCCTTTGTTTGAGGAACGACCACATCCCTCTTTTCAAACGTATTGTGCGCGTGCATGTCGGAGTTGCTCAGGAAAGTCATGCTGGCTTCCTTCACTGTTGCTCCTCGTAGCGCTATTTCCGCCAAACGGGATTCGCTAACGTTGGGATTAACGGCAGTGATGGTCAAGTCCTTGTCGCGCACGGAGGCGGAGCCGCGCAACCCCCAGAAGGACGCCGGATTTCCGTCGCGATCATAGTGGACGTTGGGCGCAGAGAAAACGGTGCGCAACCCCTGTCCTCCCTGGTGACTCGTATACAATTCGAATACGTGGCCGACCGGTGTAATCACAAACTTGTCTTCGTGCGACAGGTACAGGCTATTCAGGCAGTTGATGAGCTGAGCGCAGTTCGCCATGGCAATCTTTTCTGGATTGCGGTTGAAAATGTCCAGCGTCATGCCGCTGAACACCGCGTCTCGCAACGTGGGCATTTGCTCCAGCAGATCGCCTGACGTGGCCTCGCTACCCGGGCTGTACCACGGGCCCCACTCATCCACCACTAGTTTCAACCGATGCTCGTGGTCAAATTCATTCAAGACTTGCCAGTGACCCGTAACCAGACCTTCCATTCGATCACCTTCGCGGAGCAATTCGTACCAATCAATGGAATCAAACTTTACCGCGTCTCCTTTGCCAGCCTCCCAATTTTGAGTTTTTCCGCGGCTCAAGTTCCATGCGTAATGATGCAGGGCCATTCCGTAGATGCGGCGCAATCCTCCAGCACCTTTGCGAAGCACTTCGGTCAAGAACTCCCGCGTCCAACTCCACTCGTCGGTGTTTGGCCCCGAGGCGACTAGTTTCAGGTCGTCGCCGAATTTTGGAAGCCACGTCGAATAGCGCCGGAACTCAACAGCGTATTCCTGAGGCGTGAACTCTCCTCCGCAGCCCCAGGATTCATTTCCGACGCCCCAATACTTAACGCGAAACGGTTCGGGATAACCGGCTGCCGCCCGTGCATCGGCCAGCGTGGTCGTTCCGGCGGGCGAATTGCAGTATTCCACCCATTGCTGGAAGGCCGATGCCGATAGAGTCCTCACATTTGCCGCTAGATAGGGCTCCGCGCCGATGAGCTTGCAGAAGTGCACAAATTCGTTGGTTCCCACTGCGTTCGGGTCGTAGCGGTGACTGGATGGAGCCTTGTCTGTTTCACCGTTCGCCCAGAAGTTCGTTCGCCGAGGACGTTTGTCAGCGGGGCCGATGCCATCGCGCCAGTCGTAGCTGTCCGCGAAGCATCCGCCTGGATAGCGAATCACAGGAGCCTTGATCTTCTTCATGTGATCAATCAAGCTCTTCCGAAGCCCATTGATATTCGGGACGGGCGATTTCTCTCCGACCCAGATGCCGTCGTACAAAACACCACCAAGATTTTCCGCAAAATGGCCATAAATGTTTGGTGAGATAGTGCCAAGCGGCTCGTCAAAAAGAACTTCAATGCGTGAATCCGCCGCGTGCGTGCTGGCCGCCGTGGCCCATCCGATTTTTGGCGTTAGCAGGAGTGCGCTAGCTCCAAGTGCTCCCTGCTGTAAGAAATCACGCCGATTGATCATGTCGGTCTCCTCCGCGTTGATGCGTTCCTGCTTGCGGCCGAAATCTAGAAGAAAGTATTTCCGGAAATTATTGCTCGCGAATCCGAAAATCTTCTCGAGGCCGGAAACTCCGATGCCATGTCAGAACGACACCTTGAGGAGGCTTCCGTCGAAGACCAGAGAACGCGTTTCATTCTCCAGTTTCACCTCTAATTTCCTACGGAGTGGCGGTAACATCCGCGACTCTACAGCCAGACGCAGAGTCAAGGTGCGGTTCGCGTCCTGCCAATCCATTTGGATCCCCATCCACTCGCCCTTGCGATAATTAAAGGAGATACCGTCATCCTCGTACAGCAAGAAAGACGCATCACTGCCTGGATAAATGCAAATGGAGAGAGGCTGCTCCACTTTTTCACCAGTAAATTGTTTCACGGGGCCGAGGGGGAGAATTGATCCGGCGCGAACATAGAGCGGCATAGTCTCCAGGTCCACGGGACGGCTGATCTCGCGTCCGCCTTCAACACGTTCCTGTGTCCAAAAATCGTACCAACCTCCCGCAGGGAGGTACACCTGGCGTTTTGCTGCGCCCTTTTCCGCGACGGGTGCCACAAGCACACATTTCCCCCACAAGTATTCATCTCCGCACGCGACTGCTTTCGGATCATCCGGATAGTGCAACCAAAGAGCGCGCATGATCGGCATGCCGCTCGCCGCGCACTCGTGGACCGCACTGTAGAGATACGGAAGCATTCGGTAGCGCAGCTCCAGATACTTGCGGCAAATGATTTCGACTTGCTCATTGTGCAGCTGGCTCGCATCCGGAATCGCGGCACCGTGGTAGTTATTAATTTCGATCGGGCCCGTGTCACCAGTATTCCACCCCCATGGAAGGCGAAGCTTCCACGCTCGTCCGTGACTCCTGAACAACGGACAAAATGCTCCGAACTGAAACCAGCGTACGTAAAGCTCCGCTGTGAATTCCTTTGTTGGTACGAAGCCGCCGATATCCGTGCCCCAGTAGGGAATTCCCGTCAGTCCCGTGTTGAGGGCGATTGGGATTTGAACCTTGAGCGTCTCCCACGTGGAATAAACATCCCCCGACCACAAGAACGACGCATATCGCTGCATTCCTGCGTAACCGTTGCGATGCAGCGCGTAGGGGCGCTCATTTGGCCTGTCGATTTGCGGGCCTTCCCAGTACATCCGGTTTCGAACCAGACGCGAGGCAATATCCAGCGGGTCGCCTTCATCGGGCCACCAGCCATCGATTCCGAGCGCAAAATCCTTGCGATGCGCGTCCCAGTGACAGCTCGCTAGTTCTTCATCGAATCGCGGGAATTCGCAGGCATCGCGGACGGTCCCCCTCAGCTTGTCGGAAAGAATCACTACGTGAACTACCGCTTTGAAGTTGTCCTTATGGAGTTCATTCAAGACTTCCTTTGGATCGGGAAACACTCGTGAATTCCAGACAAAGGAGCCGTTTTCCGTGTTCCAGCCAGAAGGGCAGAATCCGGTTCCCAGGTAGATCAAAGTGTCGCAAGGAAGTTTTTTCTCGCGGAATGTTTTTGCTTCGGCAAGCACTTCATCGCGGCTGGCTAAAGTCCGATGCGATTGCTGATAGCCGAAACTCCAGAGCGGTGGCTTCTCCGCACGTCCCGTGAAGCGTGCATATTCGCCCATGATTGTCGCGGGATCGCGTGACGCGACGAAAAAGATATCAAGAGGCAAAGCCGATTGGGGATTGTTTGGGAGGAATTTGCTCGAAGCTCCGCTGAAGTCAAATGTTCCGAAGGGCTGATGAAAAAACAGCGCCCAGCCGCCCGTGCTAATCACCCACGGTATCGGCACGCGGCCGCCATGCGTGGCCAGATGGTAGCCGCCTTGACCACTCTTCATACTGTCAGCTGAACCGCGCCGGTCAAACTGTGGCCCACCCTCACCGAGGCCGAGCAGCGGCGAGCCTCCGGTGAGGAAGGAAACGACTCCAGTCTCTTCAGCTAAAGAGAGTTGCTGAATGGTTTGTCCTTCGGCCGTTGTGATTGTGAACTTAAGCGGGTTAGGAGAAATCAGTACCTTCAAGTTTCCGCATTTGATCGTTTGTGTTTGGACTTCGCCGCGCAGTTTTGCGAGGGGAGCACCCCACATTGTCTTCACGAGAGAGCCATCGAAGGGAATGCTGCTCGTTGCACCTCGCTTGACCGGCAGCACGCTAAGGCGAAGGGTGTGAGCACTGACCGACGAGAGCTGAATCTCGCACTCTCCTCCAGCGACTTGCAGACCCGTGCTTGCGGACGCAAGCCCTGTCGGCAGGAGTATTCCCGCAGAAGCTCCAGCCATCTGAGCGATCACTTCTCGACGATTCCAATGCCTGGTCATCTGCGTTCGGCCCCCTCATGCCCAACCAAAGTGCAAAATCGAAAGAACTTCTTAGGTCATCAGAAGAACGGTAAATCGTCAGCAAACGTTTACACAACGAAGGCACACAATACGGCATTCTGCCTTCCGTCTTCAAGGGATACTTGGGGAGTTCGCGCCGGCTGCCAGAGCGCGTTCGGGATCTACAAACAACCACGCCGCGGCACCGAGAACAGACAAGGCGGCAGCAGCAAGAAAGGGTGTAGTCCAACCAAATCGAGCGGCAAGAAAGGGAGTCAGTATCAAGGTAAGCCCTCCGCCGATTTGATTGCCCATATTCATGAAGCCAGAAACGGAACCGGAAGAATTGGAAGCGATATCGGCGGTGACCGACCAGAAAGAGCTCTGCGAAAGGTAAAGAGCACCGGCGCCACCGGCTAGCACGATACTGGCGAGCCGGGCGCTCTGCACCTGTGAACCCAAGACCAGAAAGACGGCCGTCAAGCTGAGGCCCAGAACGGCGATGCTGCATCGCCCGATGCGCTTTCCGTAATGCTTTGTGAGCTTGTCGCTGATCGCTCCGCCAAGGGGACTGCACGCGGCCATGGCCAGAAAGGGTAGTGTGGTGTAAAAAGCGCTCGCTTTTAGATTTAGCCCGCGCACATTGGCGAGGTATATGAAGAACCAGTTGAAGAAAATCCAGGCGACATAGCCGAAGCTGAAATAGCTGAGCGTCAGCGCAAGAACTTCCTTACTGGCGACGATCGTGCCCCAAGCAATCCGGCCGTTCGCTGCGGACTTGACGGTTCGCCCTGCTTGAATGTGCGCCAGTTCTGATGCCGATACGAGCGGGTGCTGCTCCGGCGCGTCGCGCGCCACCAAATACCAAGCTCCGCCGGCAATCAAGCCGACAATGGCGCTCATCCAAAAAGACGATCGCCATCCGTGGTGCATCATTACGTAGGTGACAAGAGTGGGGGTAACTCCGGCTCCGAAACCAACACCGGCAAAGATCAATCCATTTGCGATTCCGCGCTCCTGCGAGGGAATCCAACGTGAGACAAATTGATTGGAAGCGGGGTACATGATTGCCTCGCCTGCGCCGAGGAGGAATCGCACCGCTGCAAAAAAAAGTACGGCGAAAGCGAGTTTGGTTGAGACGGCGGCGGTCAGTGCGGTGAAGATTCCCCACCAGAGAACTCCGGCGGTGAGCACTCGTCGCGGGCCGATCCGGTCGGCGAGCCATCCACCGATCGTCTGAAAGGATGCGTAACCCCACAGAAAGGTACTGAAAACCCAACCGAGTTGGATGGTGCTTAGATGATATTCGGCGGCGATGGAGTTCCCGGCAATAGAGATATTGACGCGGTCAAGATAGGCGACCGCGCTCAGAATAAACAGCCAAAAAATTAGGAACCAACGCACGCGGCTCTTCGCGGCTTCAGCCATTCAGGTTTCCTCGATGGAGGAGAATACTGGCATGCGGTGGCTCCAGGAATTCGCGTTCAATTAGCCCGCGAACGATCGCCCCGTGTTTAGGTGGCGTGTGCCTTTAGGACCTTCACCAATTCACGGGCGATGATTTTTTCTTCGCCGGGCTGCAGCATGAAGGAGTTCATGGACAAGGCTTCACCATGCTCCCCAGAAGAAAGAACGATGGAAGGCTCTCCGCCGCGCAGTGCCGTTGTGGCTTCGTGCGGTGTCAGCTTGATGCGGGACCCATCCCACTTGATGCTCATGTGCGGAACATGGTTGGCAATTTCCAGGGCAGGGAAGGACGTCGTTACGCCCGGAACCTTTGTAACCTCGGCTGAGATGAAATCCAGGCGCCGCTGCCATTCCTTGTTGAGCGCTTCGTGATCTTCCTTCAAATAAGATTCGAGTGCTTTGACCATTCCAACGATTTCTTCTTTGCCAACTTTTTGGCTGCGGCCAAGGGTGTCCTCGTGCGGGCTATTATTGAGCAGCGCGTTTGCGACAAGATCTTTCTTGCCGATGAGCAGGCCCGCGCATTGCGGCCCGCGAATCGCTTTGCCACCGCTGAAGGCGACGAGGTCGTAGCCCATGTTGGCGTAATCCCAAAGATGTGAAACGGGAGGCGTATCCGCCGCGGCGTCAATAAATGCCGGGATATTATTTTCGTGCGCGAGCTTGACCCATTCTTCCACTTTGATCTGTCCTTCGCCGTCAGCAAAATTTGAAAAATGCATCATGGCGGTCTGCGGATTGATGGCCTTTTTCAGATCCTCGCGCGATTCGACAACCACGAGTCTCACGCCCGTAGCGCGCAATTGATGGTCAAAAGGATTGCGATGCGATTTTTGGATGATGACTTCTGTTTTCATGCCAGTTAAATCAGGCAATTGCTCGATGAACTTCGGGTTGTCACCCGTAAGGATGCCCGCGAGTCCCGATTGCATCGCGGCTGCGGCGCCGGAAGTAACAAGCGCGCCGTATCCCTCCGGCAGTTTCAGCATTTCGCTGATGCGCTTGCCGGCGGCGACTTCTAGATCGGGAATACTCGCGAAGTGGCGCCCGCCCATGGCCATCACCGTTTCGACTTCAGGGCGCATCAAGGAGCCGCCAAGAACCGTCATGGTTCCCTGGCCGTTGATGACAGTGGTTACGCCCAATTCTTCATAGACATTTCCAGTTGCGCCAAAGCCGGTGACGGGAGCGGCCTTGCTGTTCGCCGTAGCCGGAAATGCAAATGCCTTTCGGCCGCCGAAAATGGTGCCCACCAGAGCGCCGAGCGTGCCGAGAAAAGTTCTGCGGTTCCAGCTATCTTCAAATGCCATCGAGCTATGCCCCCTTCTTTACGTCGCGCACGACGGCAGCTATGCAATTAATTTCTACGAGCGACTCGCCGGGCAATCCAGCAACAGCCACGGTCGTACGAGCAGGGCCGCCGTTCGGAAAGTAGGTCTTGAACACCGAGTTCATGCCGTCGTAGTAGTCCAGCTTCACCAGAAACACGGTGAGTTGAAGAATGCTCTCCATTGTGCCGCCGCCGGCTTCAACGGTAGCCTTGATACCTTCCATCACCATTTTCGTGTGCATTTCGATCGTCGGAGTCTTTCCGGCGTCCGATTTGTCGCCGCGCGAATGAGCGCCTTGCCCGGCGAGATAAAGCAAACCGTTATGGATAATCAGTGGAGTGATGAAACCTTTCCCGGCGGGTTTCCCGTCGCCGTCCAGTTTTTGGACGGTTCCGGTGCTCTGCTCCGCTGATGCCGGCGTTGCAGCCGCCATTCCTGCGAAGCCGAGTCCTGGCAATAGCGCGGCCAAGCGAGCGGCAAAACCTCTTCTCGTGCTGAGATCGGTAAACATTTCTGATTCCTCCTTCGAGTGATTGTGAATTGAAATCTTTCGTTCCTTAAGGCAACCCAAAACTGAAAACGTCGCTTCCCGCCGCGATGGTCACGTATTGTTTGCCGCGTACCGCGTAGCTCATCGGCGAAGCATGCATGCCCTGGCCGGTGTTGAAGTGCCACAGCGGCTTCCCCGTTTGCGCGTCCACGGCTTCGAAGGACTGCGCATCATCGCCGAAAAAAACAAGGCTACCGGCCGTGGTCATAACGCCACCGGAAGAGCGTCCCTGACCCGACTGAAGATATCGCCACGCGGGTTTGTCGGATTCAAGCCCGTAGGCCAGCAGAATCTTCTGGCCATGATCGCCGGGGCTCCGGCGAGCGCCCGTGGAATAATATGTCTTTCCTTCGGAAAACTCCTCAGGCTTTAACAAATACACGTCGCAGTTTTCGTTCGCGAGGAAATAAAAAAGGTGAGTCGAGGGATTGTAGGCGGGCGAGAACCAATTCGTCGCGCCGACAAATCCGGGGCAGGTCCGTGTGCCCTCTGCCGTGGGCTGCACGCCAGTTCGAATCGGGCGGCCCTTCGCGTCGATCCCCTTTGCCCAATTCAGTTTTTCGACGAATGGAAATGCGGAGAGAAATTTTCCATTGGTGCGGTCCAGTATATAGAAATATCCATTGCGATTGGCTTGAACAAGCAGCTTTCGCGGTTGGCCTTGATAGTTCGCGTCAACTAGGACAGGAGTCTCCGTCGCGTCGTAGTCGTATAGATCGTGCGGCGTAAACTGAAAATACCATTTGAGCTTTCCCGTATCTGGGTTCAAGGCCAGCACACTGGCGGTGTAAAGATCGTCTCCCGGGCGCGGACCGCCATCAAAATCAGGAGCGGGATTGCTGGTGCACCAATAAATCGTATTCAGTTCTGGATCGTACGTGCCGGGCATCCAGGTGGTGCCGCCGCCGCGCTTGTAGAGTTCGCCGGGCCAGCTCTCAGAGCCAAACTCGCCGGGCCCGGGAATGGTCCAAAATCGCCATACTTCTTTTCCCGTCTCGGCGTCGAACGCGGCCACGAAGCCTCGCACGCCGTCATCGCCGCCAGAAGTTCCCACCAGCACTCTGTCTTTCACGACGAGCGGGGCGCTGGTCGCGCCGTAGTTTTTGTTTCCCTCGGCGTAAGGAACGTCCCACAGTAGATGCCCGGAGCGTGCATCGAGGCAGAGCAGATGAGCGTTGTCCGTTTCCATGTAGAGCCGCGAGCCGAGAATTCCGACGCCGCGATTGTGGTGCTGAGAGGCATCGTCGATCAGGCCTTCGGTGATGGGACGGGTGTAATGCCAAATGAGGCGGCCGGTTTGTGCATCCAGAGCGTAGGCGTCGTTGGCGGAAGTGACGAACATGAGGCCGTCGTAGACCACCGGCGTTACTTCCAGACTGTTCGAATTGGACACGTGAAAAACCCATTGCGCGCGGAGTTGCTCGACGTTTTTCGGAGTAATCTGATCGAGGCTGCTGAAGCGGCGGCCTGTGTAATCACCATTGTAGGAAAGCCAATTCGCGCCCACGGGCTGTGTTGCAAGAGCTTCCGAAGTTACGTGGATCGATGTGGAAACAGAATCGTTCCCCGCTTCTTGTGTTTGCGCCGGCGTTTGCAGTGGAAGAAAACTGGCCAAAAGCATGACCGCCACACGCGAGAATGTGCGCACCAGCCCAGAAAAACCCGCTCCATCCGCCCGCATCATGTGAATATCAGCC
>JBGPDI010000022.1:0-50503 GCA_041482215.1 Candidatus Acidiferrum sp.
AATCGAGAGATGGAGGAACTCGGGCAGTTTCTTTCTCGGACCCCCGCCACAATGAATTCAGGTGCCCGCTGGGTGGTGTTGAGTTACCACTCGCGGGAAGACCGCCTGGTGAAGCATGCGTTTCAAGAAGGAGAGCGAGCAGGAACGCTCCGCGTGCTGACCAAACACGTGATCCAGCCCAGTGAACAGGAGTTGATGGGCAACCCGCGTTCGCGAAGCGCGAAGCTGCGGTGTGCGGAAAGGTCGGCGGTCTTACCGCCGCCAGTGAGGATGCCGGCTGCTTAAGGCTGGCAAGGTAATCGTTATGACGCGCAAGAAAAAAGTACCGGGAATGACCGAGTTTCATACCGTGAAGCGGATCGACAATTCGCGCATCGTGCGCCACGTCGAGCCGGTGAAGATGCGAAAGCTGGTTCGAATGGCCGCGATGGCTAGTTTGGTAGCGGCATTTTTCATGCTGTACATCTACCAGCATTTTCGCTGCATTGATTTGAGTTTTCAGCTCGAAGAAGTGAAGAGCAAACAAATCGAGGCGACTTCGCTGAATTCTTCGTTGAAGCTGGAGATTGCCAGCTTGCGGAATCCCATGCGCATTGACGTGATTGCGCGGCGTCAACTGGGATTGACCGAGCCACTGCCCACGCAGGTGCAGGAATACGATGCTCCGGCGGGCGCGGAAGTGGCGGCGACGGGCTACGTACATCCGAATCGCGCGCGGTAGGCTTTGTTACTGGCCATCCATTGTCAACGAGTTTGCTTTCAAGCGAAAGAACTTCCAAGCGGAGCCTTTGTTGAACTGAATTCGCCATGCATGAGAACCGTGCCCACTCCGCCATAGGCGGCCGCAGAGCGGTGAACCGCTTGCTGTTCGTTGCCGGCGCGGTGGCAGTATGCATGGCTGCTGTTTTTTGCCGCCTCGGTTACCTTCAACTCTTCCGTCATCGCGAATACCTGACCCGCGCGCAGCATCAGCAACAGCATGTGATTGAGATTACGCCGAAGCGCGGCGCGATCTACGACCGCAACATGCATCCGCTGGCAATGAGCATCCCGGTGGATTCGGCGTTTGCGGTGCCTTCCGAGATTGCCGATGAGCAACTCGCGGTGCAGCTGCTTTCGGGAGTGCTGGGAATTCCGCGAGACGTTTTGGAAACGCGGTTGGAGTCTTCGCGGTCGTTTGTGTGGATTTCGCGCAAGCTGCCTCCGGATAAGAAAGAAGCCGTCGAAGCTCTAAACCTCAAAGGCGTCTATTTCCAAAAGGAAAATCAGCGCATTTATCCCAAGCGCGACCTTGCCGCTCATGTGCTGGGCTTTGTTGATCTCGATGAAAAGGGCCTGGGCGGGATCGAGTACGAGCTGGACAGCAAGATTCGCGGCGCGAGCGAAAAGATTATCGTGATGGCGGACGCGAAGCAGCGCTGGTTTGATGGCGGCCAAGCGCAGCGCGAACGCGGTGCCAACGTTGTTCTCACGCTGGACGAAAAAATTCAATACATCGCGGAGCGTGAGCTGGCTACAGCGATTTCCAAGACTCACGCCATTGCCGGAACCGCGATGGTTATGAATCCAAATACGGGCGAGATCCTCGCGCTGGCGAATTGGCCGAAATTCAATCCCAACGCGGCAAACGAGGCGCCCGCGGATGCGCGGATGAATCGCGCGGTGACGGCGCTCTACGAACCGGGTTCAACATTCAAGCTTATTACGCTGGCGGCGGCGTTCGATCAAGGAATCACGAAGCCGACCGAAGTATTCGATTGCGAGAACGGGAAGGTCTACGTAGCCGGACATCGCATCCGCGACCACAAACCATTCGGTTTGCTGAGCGTATCGGACATTCTGGCGCAATCGAGCGACGTTGGTGCGATCAAGATTGCGCTGCGCCTGGGAGCGCCGAAATTTTACGATTACATTCGCGCTTTTGGATTTGGGCAGCCGACAGGCGTGGACATGCCGGGGGAGAGCAAGGGGCTACTGCGGCGGCTAGAGAACTGGTCGGCGGTTTCGATCGGATCGATCTCCATGGGGCAAGAGGTGGGCGTCACTCCCATTCAGCTCATCAGCGCGGTCTCCGCGATTGCCAACGGTGGAATGCTATACAAGCCTCACGTCATTGCCGAGCTGAGACGCGGGGATCACGCATTGCCTGCGGAAGGCCTGTTGGCGCCGGCGGAACCGAGAAAAGTTATCCAACCGGAAACAGCGGCCACGCTGCGGCGGTTAATGGAAGGCGTGGTCTTGAACGGCACCGGGAGCCTGGCTCATCTCGACGGCTGGACCGCCGCGGGAAAAACGGGCTCCGCCCAAAAAATCGATCCAGCGACGGGACGATACTCTCCGACGCACTTCATTGCTTCCTTCACGGGATTTGCGCCGATCAGCAACCCGGCGATCACCATTCTGGTGTCTCTCGATTCGCCAGTTGGCCTGCATGAAGGCGGTATGGTAGCGGCGCCTGTATTCAAGCGCATCGCCGAGCAGGTATTGCCATATCTCGACGTGCCACGCGATGTGCCGGTTGGCCCGCGACTCGTACAGGCTGCTTTCAAGAGGAGCGGCACATCCGATAGCGCTGCGCTGGAAGACTTCACGCCAACGGATTTTTCGGGACTGCCGGAACAGCCTTCAGCAGAGGTGCCCGCGTCTAAACCAAGAGAAAGCAAGAGCCCAACTCTCGCAGTGACCGTAGCGGTCGATGAGGGCGGCGACATTCAGGTGCCCGACTTTTCTGGGAAGACGATGCGCGACGTCACGGAAATGTGCTTGCGGTTGGGGCTGGACCCCGTGCTGGTTGGCAGCAGTCTTGGCACGAATCAGATGCCGGCCGCGGGCGCCAGGGTGAGGCGCGGCGCAAAGATCACCGTGCAGTTCGGGACACCAGCGCCAAAGATTGCGAAGCCGCTTCAGAGAGCAAGGCACTAGGATGAGAATTGGATTGAGCCAAGAAGAACACGCACAGGACGCCGCCACGAACCAGGTTGATAGCCAACGAAAGCATTCTGCTCCGGGAAGCGCTACGGGCAATCGAAAAAAGCTGACGGAAGTGTTTGAAGGCGTGGGCGCAACGCTGCCTGCAGGCGCTGGCGGTCTGGAAATTCACCAGATCACTTGCGATTCGCGAAAAATGCAGGCGGGAGCGCTGTTTTTCGCTTTGCACGGGGCCAAAGCGGACGGAAACGCATTCATTCAGGACGCCATCAAGCGCGGCGCGGCAGCTATTGCAAGCGAAGACCAAGCGCCGAGCACGCTTCCCGCCGGTGTGGCATGGATTCAAGTTCGAGAAGCACGCAAGGCGCTGGCCATCACGGCCGCGAATTTCTTTGGGCACCCCGCGAACGCGCTTCAACTTGTTGCAGTGACGGGCACCAACGGGAAGACCACCACGACTTCGGTGATCGATGCGATCGTCAAGGCATCCGGAGCAAAGACTGGCTTATTCGGAACGATTGCGTATCACACACCGCTCGGTGATTATCCCGCGCCGAACACCACGCCGGAGTCCGTGGACCTGCAGGGATTTTTTGCGGAGATCCGCGACGCGGGCGGAAAGTTCGCAGTGCTCGAGGCGAGCTCGCATTCGCTGGCGATGGACCGGTTGTGGGGCTGCCATTTTCAGGCCGCGGTCTTCACCAACCTGACGCGCGAGCACATGGACTTTCACAAAACGTTTGAGGACTATTTTGCCGCAAAGAAGAAACTCTTTGAAGGCACCGGTTCCGGCGCACCCGAAGTTGCGGTGCTGAATGCCGACGACGAATTTGGCAAACGGCTGGCGGGTCTGGCGAAGAAAACGGTCACTTACGGACTGGAATCGGACGCGGACATCACCACTAAGAAATTTCAACTGACTTTCGATGGTTTGACGTTTACGGCGCACACACCAAACGGAAAGGTGCAGGTAGTCTCATCGCTAGTGGGCAGAATCAACGTCTACAATCTTCTCGCGGCGATTGGAACCGGGCAGGCACTGGGTTTCTCGAATGAAGTGATTGAAAGCGGTATTGGAAATCTGGAAAGCGTTTCGGGGCGTTTCCAACGCATTGATCTCGGGCAACCGTTTCTGGTGATCGTGGACTACGCGCACACCGATGACGCGCTGGAGAACTTAATTCGAACGGCGCGAGAACTAAATCCCAAAGGCCGAGTAATCACGCTTTTCGGCTGTGGCGGCCTGAAGGACCGCACCAAGCGTCCCGTCATGGGAGAAGTTACCGGAAGGCTGAGCGATCTGACGATTCTATCCAGCGACAATCCGCGCACCGAAGACCCACTGAAAATTATCAGCGACATTATCGTTGGCCTGCAGAAAACCGCCGGCAAATATCTGATCGAGCCTGACCGTGAGAAAGCCATCGGCATCGCCATGGACGAAGCGCGCAGCGGGGACATCGTTTTGCTGGCAGGAAAAGGCCACGAGAATTATCAGATTCTGGCCGACAGAACTTTCGAATTTGACGATCGCGAAATGGCGCGGCGCGCTTTGCGCGAACGTGGTTTCGAAGGACCGCCAAACGTAAAGGGGAATGGCAGTCCAGTGAAAGGCGAGCCGCAGGGCGGCTCAGGGTTTGGCACCTAGCGCGCTTGTCTCTTAGCGGTGACGAGGGCGCTCGGGTCCCGAGTAATGCGGGGCGGGCCAATTGCTGACCTCTCGAAAGGAGGAGCCCTCAAAACGTTGAGAACACACCGAACCTTGGGGTATTGGAGTAAGACGAATCCTTTGAGGAACTTATGCGGTGGACGATTGCACAGGTGGCTGGCGCGCTGGGTACTCGGCCGGGAACGGAACTCGACCCCTTGGCCCGGGTGGCCGGTGTGTCGATTGATTCTCGCACGATTCGTGCCGGAGAACTGTTCATCGCCATCCACGGACCGAGTCACGATGGACACGACCATGTGGCCAGTGCTTTGGAACGCGGAGCAATCGCGGCGGTGGTGGCGGAGGCGCAGCTTCCCCGATATGCAGGGCCGGTCGGCGGCCGATGCATCTCGGTGGCCGACACCTTCGAGGCGCTCAAACAACTCGCACGCGCGGTGCGCGAAGCCTGGGGTGGGAAAATTGCCGGTGTCACGGGATCTGTCGGCAAGACCACCACGAAGGAGATCCTGGCGGCACTGCTGGGCGCGAAGCTGCGGGTACTGAAATCGGAAGGAAATTTAAATAACGAATACGGTCTGCCGCTGACACTTTTCCGGCTGGAAGAAACCCATCAGGCGGCGGTGCTGGAGATGGGCATGTCGCGCCGCGGTGAGCTTGCCCGGCTGGCGGCGATTGCGCGGCCGGATGTTGGCGTGGTGACGCGCGTTTCGCCGGCGCACTTGGAGTTTTTTGCTTCGGTGGATGAGATTGCGCTTGCGAAGCGCGAGTTGATTGAAGGATTGAATGGACACGAATCGACCGCCGTGCTCAACGCGGACGACGCGCGCGTTGCCGCGTTTGGAGCATTTGCTCCAGGGCGTGTTTTGACTTACGGCATTGAGAAGCCGGCGTTCTTTATGGCGCAGGAAATTGAAGACCGTGGAGCGATGGGCTCGGCGTTTGATTATGTGAGCCCAGAGGGACGCGTGCGGCTGGAGCTGAACGTTCCGGGACGTCACGCGATTGCCAATGCGCTGGCAGCTCTAGCGGCGGCGAGCGTCTGGGACATTGGAGCAGCGGAAGCGCAGAGCGTGTTTCGTTCCCTGCGCGCGCCGGCGATGCGCGGCGAACTCTTGCGGTTTTCGAATGGAGCGGCGCTGATCAACGACAGTTACAACTCGAGTCCCGCGGCGCTGCAGGCGATGACGGAATTGCTGGCGGCGACGCCGAATTTTCGCCGGCGCATTCTCGCAGCCGGGGAGATGCGCGAGCTTGGTAAGGCTTCGCCAGAGCTGCATCGCGAGGCGGGGCAGTTTGCTGCGAACACCGGGAAGATTGATTGGATTATCGGCGTCGCCGGGAATGCGGCGGAAATTGTGGAAGGCGCAGTGGCTGCAGGGCTCCCACGCGATCGCGCTAGATTTTTCGCGACTCCGCAGGAAGCCGCAGCATTTTTGGCGGACTTCATCGTGTCCGGCGACTTGCTGCTGGTAAAAGGATCGCGTGGGGTAAAGATGGAGCAGATTGTCGAAGCGTTGATTACGCGACACGCTGCGCCCGGAGAAATCACGGGGCAGGAGGTTCGGCACTGAGATGCTC
Source organism: Candidatus Acidiferrum sp. (assembly GCA_041482215.1). Classification (GTDB taxonomy): domain Bacteria; phylum Acidobacteriota; class Terriglobia; order Acidiferrales; family UBA7541; genus Acidiferrum. The sequence continues at coordinate 6,176 of JBGPDI010000022.1, forward strand.
TACTACCTCCTAGTCCACACGCTGCAGCGCTACTTCAGTCCGCTGAATGTTTTTCGCTACATCACCGTGCGGACCGTGTATGCGAGCCTCACGGCCATGTTTCTGGCGCTGGTCTTTGGCCCATTGCTCATCCGGCGTCTTCGCGAATTGCAGATTGGCCAGTTCATCCGGGAAGAAGGCCCGCAAGAGCACAAGAAAAAGGCGGGAACGCCCACGATGGGTGGCGTACTGATCGTTCTCTCTACCGCTGTGCCGACACTGTTGTGGGCCGATCTCACAAACCCTTTTATTCTGCTGTCGCTTTTTGCGCTCGTTGGTTTCGCGGGCATAGGATTTATTGATGACTACGCAAAAGTTTCCCAGCAGCGCAACCTGGGGCTCACAGCGAAGAAGAAAATTTATTTCCAGGTGTTCGTTAGTTTTGTGGTTGGAGTTTCGTTGCTGGTGCTGACAACGCATAGCGCGTACTCCACGCAATTGATGATTCCATTTTTGAAGCGCTTTCGCCCGGACCTTGTCATCCATACGTTCATCAATTCACAGCATTTCTGGCCTCTGGCTTTTATTCCATTTCTCGTTTTCGTAGGCGTGGTGATCGTCGGCTCGTCGAATGCGGTCAATCTCACGGACGGGCTGGACGGTCTCGCCATCGGCTGCACGGTCATCGCAGCCGGCGCGCTTACAGTGCTGACCTACGTCAGCAGCAACTATCGCTGGGCGACGTATCTTGACATTCAATACATCCCGAAAGTTGGCGAACTGACCGTGTTTTGCGGAGCACTCGTCGGGGCGTCACTCGGCTTTCTCTGGTACAACGCGCATCCTGCGGAGATTTTTATGGGCGACGTTGGCTCGCTATCGCTTGGCGGGACGCTTGGTGTGATTGCGGTCATCATCAAGCAGGAAATCCTATTGTTCTTCGTGGGCGGCGTGTTTGTGATTGAGGCGCTTTCCGTGATTCTGCAAGTCGGCTCGTTTAAGCTACGCGGCAAGCGCATCTTCCGCATGGCGCCTATCCATCACCACTTTGAGCTGCTCGGCTGGAGCGAATCGAAGGTGATCGTGCGTTTCTGGATTGTTGCGCTGGTCTTTGCGTTGTTTGCACTGACTACTTTGAAGTTGAGGTAGCAAAGCATTCCGACCAGGGAGATTTGCGATAGAGATGCCGAATCCGTTCGAATTGCGGGGCAAGCGCGTGCTGGTCGTGGGACTGGCGAGGACGGGTGTCGCAACCGCGCTCTTCTGCGCCGCACGCGGCGCGAAGGTGACTGCCACTGATTCGCGCGCTGAAAAAGAAATTGGTGAAGTTGTTGCTTCGCTCCGAACTGCGGGAGTAAGCCTGGAGCTGGGTGGCCACCGCGAAAATACATTTCTCGAACAGGATTTGATTGTTCCGAGTCCCGGCGTGCCCGCCGACGCCCCCATGCTGCAAACCGCGCGCACCAAGGGCGTCACGATCTGGAGCGAGGTGGAACTCGCGGACCGCTTTCGGAAGGGACGTTTAATCGGGATCACTGGTTCGAACGGAAAAACTACGACGACTTCCTTGATCGAACACATTTTGAGGAACGCTGGATTCTCCACTATCCTCGCGGGGAATATTGGTACGCCGCTGATTTCGCGCGTAGAGCAAACCACGGACGACACCGTCACCGTCGCAGAGCTGAGTAGTTTTCAGCTGGAGCTGATTGAAACCTTTTGTCCCAGCATCAGCGTGTTTCTGAACCTCACGGCTGACCATTTGGACCGGCATCACACGCTGGAAGAGTATGGCCGCGCGAAAGCGCGCATCTTCGAAAATCAAGCGGAGAGCGACAGCGCAGTGTTGAACGCCGATGACCCGGCGACTACGCCGCTGGCGCCGGCGAAGCCGCGTGTGTATTGGTTCAGCCGGAAGCAACGTGTGGCGCAAGGCGCGTTCGTGCAAGGAAACGAAATTGTTTTTCGGCAAGACGGTACTGAAGAAATAATTTTGGGTGTTGAGGAGATTCCTCTGGCTGGAGCTCATAACCTCGAAAATGTTCTGGCGGCCGTATCGGCGACGCATCTTGCTGGAGCTGCGCCAGCGGCAATCGCCAAAGGAGTACGGTCATTCGCGGGCGTTGAACATCGCCTCGAGTTTGTCGCGGAGATTGGCGGCGTGCGCTATTACAACGATTCGAAAGCGACCAACGTGGATGCCACGCTGAAGGCGCTGGATGCTTTTCCCGGACGAATCCTAGTCGTTCTCGGTGGGAAAGACAAAGGCAGCGACTACACGCTGTTGCAAAAGCCGTTGCGTGAAAAAGTAGTTCTGGCGCTGCTGATCGGCGCGGCCGCCGAAAAAATTGAAAAACAAATCACCGGAAGCGTAGCCATCGAACGAGCCGGAACGATCGAGCGTGCCGTGGAAATCGCTTCGCACGCCGCGCGGCCCGGCGACGTGGTGGTGCTCGCCCCGGCTTGCGCCAGCTTCGATCAATTCGAGAATTACGAGCACCGCGGGCGTGTTTTCAAGGAATTGGTGCATCAGTTGGAGCGTCAAGCCGCCAGCACAACTTCGGGAAGAGGATAAACAAACGTGCCGAGACGACTGGAGACCGACCGCTGGCTTTTCGGAGTGACGCTCGTGCTGTGTCTGCTCGGCGCGGTAATGATTTTCAGCGCCTCGGCGGTCACAGCTGAACAGCAGTTCGGTCACTCGTATCTTTTCCTCGCGCGCCAGGCCGCATGGCTCGTGATCGGATTGCTTGGCATGTTTGTGCTGATGCGCACCGACTATCGCAAGCTGCGCGAACCCGCCGTTGTGTACCCCGTCGTCTGTGCCGTTTTGCTGATGCTCGTTGGAACTTTGTTCCTGGATAAGTCGCATGCCACGCACCGCTGGATCAAGATCGGTCCGGCTAACATTCAGCCTTCGGAACTCGCAAAGCTAGCGGTGATTTTGTATCTGGCGTGGTTCCTCGATCTCAAGCGACGCGGCAAAGCTTCGATGGAATTCTGCAAGGAAGATTTTCTGCAAACGATTCTTCCCGCGGCGGGTCCGATCTTGGTTTGCGTAGTACTTATTCTGTTGCAGCCTGATCTCGGCACGTCAGTGGACATCGTCCTTGTAGCCACGGCGGTTCTGTATGTCGCCGGAATGTCTTGGAAGTGGCTGGCAGTCGGAGCAGCGGCAGCGATGCCAGCGCTGTATCTGCTAATCACGCATGTTTCCTATCGCCAGGCGCGGTTGATGGCTTTTCTCGACCCGGCTTCCGATCCGCAAGGCGCAGGGTTTCAATTGTTGCAATCGCTTATCGCCGTGGGTTCCGGAGGATTTACCGGCGTTGGTTTAATGGAGAGCAAGCAAAAGCTTTTCTATCTGCCGGAAGCGCATACCGATTTTATTTATGCAGTGATCTGTGAAGAACTGGGTTTCATTGGGGCGATGATTGTCATCGCGCTCTTCGTGATTTATGGCTGGCGCGGAATACGCGCGGCGTTCGGCGCGCCGGATGGATTCGGGCGGCTGCTGGCGTTGGGAATCACCGCGATGGTTTTGTGTCAGGCGCTGATTAATTTCGCCGTGGTGCTCGGCATGGTTCCGACGAAAGGCATTCCGCTCCCGTTCATCAGTTATGGCGGGTCGAGTTTGCTGGTCATGTTGCTGGCCACGGGTGTGCTGCTGAATATTTCGCAACGCGCCGCGGAGTCCTCATGGTCGTAGAGACTTTTCTTTGTAGGGGCGCAGCATGCTGCGCCCGTGCTTGGCGAAGGCCTTGACCATGAAACTCCTGATCGCCGGCGGCGGCACGGGTGGACACGTATTCCCTGCGATTGCCATCGCGCAGGAATGGCTTTCGAGAGGCAGCGAAAGGGAAGTCGTGCTGGTGGGAACAGAACGCGGGATCGAAATGAAGCTGGTGCCGCAAGCCGGGCTGCCGCTGGAAACCTTGCGCGTCGCCGGATTGAAAGGCAAAGGCGGAGTGACGTTGCTCAAGAATTTCTCGATGCTCGTTCCGGCGATGCTCGATGCGCGGCGCGTGCTGCGCAAGCACGGCCCCGTCGCTGCCTTTGGCGTCGGCGGTTACGCCGCGGGCCCGATGATGCTGGCCACCTGGGTGGGAGGCGTGCCCAACGTCATCTTCGAGCCGAACGCCGAACCGGGCTTGACGAACAAATTGCTGGCGCGAATTTCCACACGGATCGCCACTGGCTATGAAATTTCTGCACGGGCGTGGGGAAAAAAAGCCATCGTTACGGGCTGCCCGGTGCGCGCGGAGTTTTTCTCGATCGCCCCGCGCAAACCGGGAATGCCGTTCCGGTTGCTGATCACCGGAGGCAGTCAGGGAGCGTTGCCGATCAACCGGACGTTCGTGGATTCCATGGACGGGCTCGCCGCTCGCAAGAACGAACTGGCCATCGTGCATCAGACTGGCGAACGCGATTATAGTTCGGTACGCACCGCGTACGCGCGGCGCGAAATCAACGCGGAGGTTGTTCCCTTCCTCACGAACATGGCCGAGCGCTTTGCCTGGGCAGATGTCATCGTTTGCCGAGCAGGAGCCATCACCGCAGCGGAAATCGCCGCCGCGGGCCGAGCCGCCATCTTCATCCCCTTCGGAAGAGCCACCGACAGCCACCAGTTGCGCAACGCGCAGGAAATGTCTCGTGCGGGCGCCGGCCGCCTGATTTCCGAAGCGGAGCTCACGGCAGAAAAACTAACTGGCGAAATATTCTCTCTTCTCGACGCCCCCCAGGAAATTGAAAAACTGTCCACTGCAGCGCGCGGACTTGCCCGCCCTGATGCTGCGCGCGATATCGTCAACTTGATCGAAGAGGCCGCCAACGTGCAAGGAATTCGCCAGAGGGCAATCGCATGATGGTCTCTTTCCGTAATTTTCAACGCATTCACCTCGTGGGCATCGGTGGCATCGGCATGAGCGGCATCGCCGAAGTGCTTCTGACTCTGGGCTATTCCGTGTCCGGCTCGGACGTGAAACCGTCGGCCATCACCGAGCGCCTGCAAAATCTCGGCGCGACGATTCATGAAGGCCACAAAGCATCGAACGCCGATGGCGCGCATGTTGTCGTGACCTCCTCTGCAGTGCGTGCGGACAATCCCGAAGTCACCGAAGCGCACAAAATGAAAATTCCCGTGATTCCGCGCGCGGAGATGCTGGCCGAGCTAATGCGCTTGAAATATGGAATCGCAGTGGCCGGAGCGCACGGAAAAACGACCACAACTTCCATCGTCGCTTCTGTTCTCGCGGCGGCGCATCTGGACCCGACGTTTGTGATCGGCGGGAAGGTCAACCAGGCGGGCACGACAGCGCGTCTCGGCAAGGGCGAATATTTTGTTGTGGAAGCGGACGAGAGCGATCGCAGCTTTCTGATGCTCGCGCCAGTGGTAGCGGTAGTCACCACCATCGATCGCGAACACCTCGATCAATACACTTCGCTCGAAGATATTCAGGGCGCTTTCATCCAGTTTGTGAATCGCATTCCGTTTTACGGCGCGGCGATCCTCTGCATTGACGAGCCCAACGTGCAGGCCATCATTCCCAGCGTGAAGCGCCCCATCATTACCTATGGAACGTCGAGCCAAGCCGATCTGGTGATCAGTGATGTGAAGCTGGAGGGTCTGGGCAGCGAGTTCCGGCTGACTTACAAGGGCGAAGATCTCGGCCTATTCAAATTGTCGCATCCTCCCGGCATGCACAATGTCCGCAACGCCGCGGCTGCCACCGCAGTTGCGCTGTACCTAAATGTTCCTTCTGATTTAATCCGCGAAGGCCTCGTCAAATTTGCCGGCGTTGGCCGCCGCTTTGACGTCAAGGGCGTCGTCAACGACATCACCGTGGTAGATGACTATGGCCATCACCCGGTCGAAATTCGCGCCACGCTCGAAGCGGCTCGTGGCTGCAAATTCAATCGCCTGCTCGTTCTCTTTCAGCCACATCGCTACTCGCGCACCCAGCACCTGTGGGACGAATTCTGCCGCGCCTTCAATCAAGCTGACATTCTCGTGCTGACCGATATCTACGCGGCCAGCGAAGCTCCCATCGCTGGTGTGACCAGCGGGGCGCTGGCCAGCGCCATTCGCGAAGCGGGCCACAAGAACGTCCACTATTTTGGCTCCATGCAGGACGGGATCGAGTATCTGCTGAAACAAGCCCGCCCCGGAGACGCCATCCTCACCATCGGTGCGGGCAACATCAGCCGCGCCAGCAACGAATTCATGACCCTTTTAGGAGTGGAGCATCCGACGCCTCATGCGCATTAGCGATTCCAAAATCGTCGCGCGGCTTGCTGAACTCGGCGTCGAGCTGCGCCTGGGTGCCGCGCTGGCCGATCTCACTTCGCTCGGCATCGGCGGAACGACGGACTTGCTGCGCATCAAGAAGCACGAAAGCCTTCCAGATCTTTTGAATCTGCTCGACGTCAACCATGTCCCGCACAAGTTCCTTGGCGGAGGCTCCAACCTGCTCGTCGGCGACGGAGAATTGCCCTGGGTGGTTCTCCAACTTGTCCGCCCTGAGCCAGACGTCATCCTCGAAGGACACTTCGCGCGTGTTGACGCCGCGGCGGACCTCGGCCGCACCATCACGTACTGTGCCAAAAACGATCTCGGCGGCATGGAAGGGCTCATCGGAGTTCCTGGAACCGTCGGCGGCGCATTGCGCATGAACGCCGGCGCCTACGGTATGCAAATCGGCAGCTACGTCCGCGAAGTGAAGCTCTATCGCGCGGCCAGCCGCAAGATCGAAATCCTCCGCGGCCATCAAATTTCTTTCGAATACCGGCACACTTCTTTTGCACCTGATGATATGATGCTTTCGGTGACATTGGAACTTCCCTCCAAGTCGTTCAACGAAATCCTCAAAGGTATTCGTATCTGCAACGAAAAACGGCGATCCAGCCAGCCGCTTGGCCAGAAAAGCGCCGGATGCATTTTCAAAAACCCTCCAGGCGCTTCCGCGGGCCGCATGATTGATGAGCTGGGGCTCAAGGGTCTTTCCGTCGGCGATGCGCGCGTCAGCGACCGCCATGCCAATTTCTTTGTGAACGCAGGCAAAGCTTCAGCGAAGGACATGCTGACGCTGATCGCCGATGTGCGCGAGCGTGTGCAGAAAACGCACGGCGTGGAACTCGAGAACGAGGTGGTTGTTTGGAACGCGTGAAGGCCATCCAGCGGAACGCGACTGCGGCGGCAGAATCCGAGGCCTACCGGCCGGAGCTGATTGCCGACGAGGAACCGCGCTACCTGCGACGCCAAAAGCCTGTCGAAATCCGCCGCAAGAAATTTAGCGGGCGGGGCTGGCCGTTCTATCGCCGCGTGCTGGTTTTCACCGCCGCCGGAGTTGTGTGTTTGACTGTGGCCATATCCGGAACGCGATTCCTTTTGTATTCGCCCAGCATGCTGTTGCTGAAGCCTGATCAGATCGAGCTGAACGGCAACCATATCGTCAGCCGCGAAGCGGTGCTCCAGCAATTTGTACACGACCGCAATCAGAGCGTTCTCCGCGTCCCCTTGGACACCCGCCGCAGCCAGCTGGAACAGATTCCCTGGGTCGAATCCGCTAGCGTACAGCGCATTCTCCCGAATCGCCTTCGCGTTGAAATCACCGAGCGCACTCCGATCGCGTTTGCGCGAAACGGCAACGAGCTCGCGGTGATTGATGCTCATGGCGTCATCTTGGATCGTCCACGCGACGAAGATTTGCGTTTCCCGATCGTCAGTGGCGTCTCCGAAGATTTGCCTCGCGATCAGCGCGAAAAGCGCATGCAGACTTTCGACGAATTCATGAAAGACGCCGAGCTCGTGCGCGGTGGCTCCTCCGACCGCGTCAGCGAAGTCGATCTTTCGAATCCCAAGGATTTGCGCGTGGTGATGACCGGCCTGGCCAGCGCCACGGATTCGCAGGCCGTAACGATTCACTTTGGTTCCGGCGAATTCACCGGCAAATACAAAATGCTGGTCGACAATTTTTCGCAGTGGCAGGCAAATGCTGGCCATGTGCAGTCCATTGATTTGCAGTATTCGCGGCAAGTGGTGGTGAATCCCGACAGCAGTGCGGGCACTGCCACCGCAAGGAAAAAATAGATTCTACCCGGGGGCGGCGGCTTGGCGAAGAAAGACAAATACCTGGTTGGGCTGGACATCGGCAGCACGAAAACTTGCGTGCTTATCGCCGAGGTCGAAGGCGAAATTGTCAAATTCCTGGCGCTTGGCGCGGCTGAATCCAAGGGCTTGCGCAAAGGCATGATCGTCAATCTCGATGCCACCGTGAGTTCCATTCGTCGCGCGGTCGAGGAAGCCGAAAGCGTTGCGAATGTCCCGGTGGAAGAAGCTCTCGTCGGTGTTGCTGGAAGCCATGTGCGCGGCGTAAACAGCCGCGGCGGCATCACTCTCGGCCAGCGTCAACGGGACATTGAGCGCGATGACGTCCGCCGCGCCGTGGACGCCGCGCGCAACATCACGCTTCCCGAAGACCGCGAAGTCCTCCACGTCCTTCCGCACGAATTTATGGTGGACGCACAGACGGGCATTCGTGATGCCATTGGCATGGTCGGCCAGCGCTTGGAAGTAAACGTACATCTCGTCACCTCTTCCGTCGCAGCCACGCAAAATCTCGTCACTGCCGCGAACAAGGCGGGCATCCTCGTCAGCGATACCGTTCTCGAACCGCTCGCTTCCGCGGAGTCCTGCCTCACGCAGGACGAGCGCGATCTCGGCTGCTGCCTGCTCGACATCGGCGGCGGCACGACCGAAGTAATTGTCTTCGGCGGCGGAGTCGTTCGTCACACCAGTGCCGTTGCGATTGGCGGTGATCACTTCACCAACGATCTCGCCGTCGGCCTGCGCACGCCCATCCCCGAAGCCGAAAGAATCAAGCGCCGCCACGGCAGCGCCGCTTCCGCTTACATGAAAGCAGACGGCGCCATCGAAATCGCCAGCGTCGGCGATCGCCCGCCGCGCACCATTTTTTCGCACATGCTCACGGACATCATCGAACCGCGCGCCATGGAATTGCTTTCACTGATTCGCGACGATTTGCAGCGCGCCGGACTTGACGGCCAAATTCCTGCAGGATTTGTCATGGCCGGCGGTGGCGCGCGCCTTCACGGCTTGGACGAGCTCGCCGAGCAGTCCTTCCATCTGCCCGTGCGCATCGCGGAACCAAAAGGTTTGGCTGACATGCCAGAACAGGTGGCGCAGCCGGAATATGCAACTGTAGTTGGACTCGTATTGTGTGGCGCGAAGGCGCGGCGCTCTGCGCCCCTGCGCTCAGGAAATCTGGTGTCCAAATTGAAAGCCATGTTCGCCAGCGCCTCGTGACCCTGCCCGAGAGCCGCAAGCGAAACTGGAGAAGGTTGGGGAAGATATGACGACGAGAGAAGCAGGAATCCGCATGAGCTTCAGCGAGGAGCTGCAGCCGGCGAAGATTAAGGTCATCGGTGTCGGCGGTGGCGGTTGCAACGCCGTGAATCGCATGATCCGCGCCAAGCTCGAAGGCGTGGAATTCATCACCGCGAATACCGATCTGCAGGCGCTCAAGCTGTCGCAAGCGCCGGTGAAGTTGCAGCTCGGCGCGAAGCTCACCAAGGGACTCGGCGCTGGCGCCAATCCCGAGGTCGGCCGCAAGGCCGCGCTCGAAGACACGGAAAAAATTATTGAAGCGCTGGAAGGCTCGGACATGATTTTCATTACGTCCGGCCTCGGCGGAGGCACCGGCAGCGGCGCCGCGCCAGTGGTAGCTTCACTTGCTAGCGAATTGGGCGCTTTGAGCGTCGCCGTGGTCACGAAACCGTTTGCGTTTGAAGGCAAGCGCCGCATGATGCAGGCCGAGCAGGCCCTTCAAGAACTTATTGGCGCTGTTGACACCGTCATCGTGATTCCCAACGAACGCTTGATGGAAACCGTCGAGCGTGGCACGAGCTTCTTCGACGCGTTTCGAATTGCTGACGACATTCTTCGCCAAGCCGTCCAGGGCATTTCGGACATCATCACCGTGCCCGGCATTATCAACCGCGACTTTGCCGACGTAAAAGCCATCATGCATGGCCAAGGCTATGCTGTGATGGGCACTGCCGTGGCGACTGGCACGAACCGCGCCGTGGATGCCGCCAACCGCGCCATCGCCAGCCCGCTTCTCGAAGACAATTCCATCCAGGGCGCGCAGGGAATTCTCATCAATATTTCCGGCAGCTCCAGCCTCACGCTGCATGAAGTCCACGAAGCCTCGAGCGTCATCCAAAAAGCCGCGCACGAAAACGCCAACATTATTTTCGGCGCCGTCCAGGACGACAACATGAAGGACACCATCAAGATTACCGTCATAGCCGCCGGCTTCAAGGACGCCCATAAGAAGAACATCCACGAGAAACCTTCGTTCCTTCCAAAGACTTGGAAGGCCGGCCGCGAAACCATGGACGCGCCCGTCCAGCAAACCTTGCCCAACGTCGTCCACCAGGTCCAGCAGAACGTCCGCGAAGTCAGCCAGGACGTTACCGCCGACGATCTCGACGTGCCCACGTTCCTCCGACGTCAAGCCCAAAAAGCCTAAAGTATGCTTGCGGGTCCAATTATCTTCTTTGGTGGCCTAGTTTCCGATTGCCGCTGGCCCGTGACCGGGGCAGCAACCCGAACGCGGCATCTTTGCGCGGAGTCACGCAAACTCAAACATTCGATCGATCTGCGACTGGCTCAAGAGGCACCCAGGCATCAATTCGCGTTCCTTTACCAAGCCTCGAATGAATCTCGAATTCTCCGCCTAACAGGCGCGCCCGTCCTTGCATGCTGAGAATGCCCAGTCCGGGCTTTCCCAGCTTGTTCGCATCGAACCCTATACCCTTGTCGCACAAAGAAAGAAATAATCTGTCCCCCCTATGGCCCACGCTCAATTGGGCTCTTTGAGTACCGCTGTGTTTTTTTAGGTTCTGAAGTCCTTCCTGAGCGATGCGATATAGACATAGAGCAACGTCTGGCCTGACGCTACGCGGAATATCTTCAGGTGTGAAATCCACTTCGATTCCTTGCTTGACGCTAAGCTCTTTACACAGAGCCTTTAACGCGGGGACCAGCCCCAAATTCTTAAGCGCGGATGAATGTAATCGGTGGGATATCGTATGAAGATCGTCACCAAGCTCACTAACTGACTGTCTGAGCTCGCTCAGCTTCTGCTTCAGCGTATCTGGTGAACTGGGAAATGTTTCCCCGGTCATCTGCAATTCGCATCCCAGCAGCGCCAAACGTTGGCTAAAATCATCGTGTAGCTCTGATGCCACTCTGCTTCGCTCCTCTTCCTGCACCTTAATTAGGTGGCCGCTGAGTTGCACCTGGGTGTCTCGCGACTTCCTCAGTTCCGCTCGGCTGTACTGGAGGTAAGTGGCAAGAAGAGATAAGGCGAGAATTATCAGTAGTCCACTGGCCCAGATCCGTCTGGTGCGTTCCCAAACTGACATTTCGCGGAACAGCACAACGCTCTCAGGAGGAAGATCGCTTTCGCTTAGTCCCCAGCGCTTTAGCGCCCGCCAATCGAACATATAGGTATTGGCGCTATTTACGATAGGAATGTCCTCCGGCCTTTCACCTTTCAGAACTCTTACAGCCATTTGGCCAACAACCTGGCCTATTGCGGCCCAGCTCAGCAGATAACCACCAACCGTTCCCTTGCCAAGGTCTACATCGTCCACGACAAAGACCGGCGCATTTGCTGAGCTGGCGACAAGGGGGACGGACTGGCTTGCATCAATGAAGCGCGTTCCGTCGGCATCCTGCATGATGGATGTGTGGTAGACAATCGTATGATCTGGCAGGTGCTTCAAGCGCTCGAGTAACGCAGGCATGCCGAGGTCGGTGAGGTACGTGAACTCAAATCTCGACTCGTATTTCCGAAAACTCTCCTTAGCAATGGCCTCAAGGTACCGGTCATACGTGCCCACACCACCCACCACGACCACATGCTTAGTTCCGGGTTGGAGCACCAGTGCCGCGTTGAGGGTTTTTTCCGGGTGCGCCACCGCCCACACCCCGGTGAATTGAGAGTCGAGCTTCAGGTTTGTCAACATCTCTTCTGTACTTCCGCAAAAGATAATCGGGATACCCGGGAAAAACCTTTCGTGCGATTCGACCATGAACCTGAGCGGCTCGAGCCCGACGGCAATAATCACGTCGGGCCTGCGATCACGATATTTGCGGATGTACCACTCACGGAATTGTCGCTGGGAAGCTTCGTCTGGAAACAGGGTTGCCTCCAGATCCTCGCTATAGAGCTCAATCTGATATTCCGACTGTTCCAGACCAGTCACAATCGCCTGATCCACTGCAGCAACGCCGGGCGACGAAAGCGGTCCCAGGACGTTGAGAATGAGAACGCGACGCACTTCCCTAGTCTGGGCGCGGGCAGGACTCTGGAAGAAAAGGAAGACCCCTACCAGCGAAAGCAGGAGCTTCCGTGGTCCCCTGCGTTTAATTCGCCCTTGGATCTTGCGGGCTGGCCACTCCGGCGCAGAACTTCCGGGCCTGCCATGTTTTGCAGGTCGGTGCCAGGGGGGCTGGTTTCTCAAGTCACCGGGACTCGAGCGCATTTCGCGACTCTCCCTCACCGCCAACGCGATCTCAACTTACAGTCGGAGACTAGTTGTACACGACGGCCACTCAGGGTTAATATCGCGAGTCTCAGGTGAGCACTGTACTCTACATACTGGCTCCGCGCCACTAGCTTGAATCCGAACACCGCCCTGAAAGGTTACCGGTGTCAATTGGCTCGATCTCTCCGCTGCGTCCCCTTTCTTGGTTGGCTCGGCTGGGACTATTTGCCGTTGGCTTAGGGCTAGCAGGTCGCACCTGCGGCCAGACAGCCTCAACTGGCGCTTTGACTGGCGTCACGCTGGACCCCTCCGGGGCTGGCCTTCCGGGCGTAGTTGTTCAACTTGGCAAAGAGGGTGGCGGCGAGAGAAAGTCGGTCACCTCGGACCAGAACGGGAGGTTCGGGGTCCTGCTGCTGCCGCCCGGCAAATATGAACTCCAAGCGAGTAAAGCAGATTTCGAACCGGTGACCCTCCCGGAAATAATCATCCAAGTTACGGAAACGCTTCGGCTCGAGCTTCATCTTCGGCTTGCGAAGCGCTTCGAGCATGCACAAGTGTCCGCAAACCCGTTGATGGTTCAACCAGACTCCTCGGCATTGGGAAGAGTGGTGAACGAAAGCGCCGTCACCGGTTTACCTTTAGTCACCAGGAATTTTGCTCAAATCGCAAGTCTCTCTCCCGGTGTTTCAGCTGGAGTGTACAACGCGGGAGAGCTTGGACTTGGCGGGACCGCGCTGTCGCAGATCGCCAAGTCCAACGATGGGATTTACGTGCACGGCGCGCGCTCCTATGACAATAACTTCCAGTTGGACGGGATCAGCATGAGCGACGTGCAGGGCAGTGCCAGTGGCAGTGGCGGAATTCCGATTCCCAGTCCCGAGAGCATCCAGGAATTCAAGGTCCAGACAGGACTCTACGATGCGGAATACGGGCGCTACGGCGGTGCCAATGTCACTTTGATTACAAGAATGGGCGGCAACGATTTCCATGGGACGGTTTTCGAGTTTCTCCGCAACGAGGTTCTCAACGCTAACGATTTTTTCTTGAACCGAACAGGCCAGCCGCGCCCTGTCCTCAAGCAGAACCAGTTTGGGTCCGCGTTGGGAGGACCGATCAAGAAGGACAAACTGCTCTTCTTCGGTTCCTATCAGGGGACGCGGCAGGTTAACGGCATTGCTGCGGGTCAGTCGAGGACCGCATGCACGGCCAGCCTAAGCGAGCCGCCGCTCACGAATGACCGCTCAGCCTCTGAACTTGGGAAATTGTTTGGCGGCATGAGTGGCAAGCAGGGGGGCGTCGCGATCAAACTCGATGGCTCCAACATTAATCCCGTAGCTATGACCCTCTTGAATTTCAAGCTTCCTGACGGAGCTTTCCTAATCCCAACGCCGCAGATTGTTGACCCGACAAAGCCATTTGCTCAGCAGGGCTTTTCAGTTGTCAGTGAGCCTTGCCATTTCAGCGAGGATCAGATTTCAACTAATGTGGACTACCTCGCTCGGCCGAACAGTAAAATCGCTGCTCGCTTGTTCTTGGCAGATGATGATGAGACTGTCACATTTCCCGGGAATGGTCTCAATCCGGCAGGCAATATTCCTGGTTTTACCAGTCCCAGCGATTCTGGCTTCACAGTCTTCTCGCTCGCTCATACTTATACTTTCCACAACAAATGGCTAAACGAAGCACGGATTGGGTATGTCCGGACGAAAACCACCACGGACGCTATGACTCCGTTCCGGTGGTCGGATGTTGGGGTTGCCGAAGGAGAAATGAGCCACAATAATGAGCTCCCGAGATTGAATATTCTCGGTTCGGCGAGCGTTGCGTCAGGATTTCCGCGAACGATCGACCAGAATAGTTTTGTGTTCAGTGATAACCTCAGCTTCGTTCGTGGGGCTCACAGTGTCCGATTCGGCGGATCAATCACCAGGATGCAAGACAATGTCAATCTCGTGGGTCTTGGGTCATTCACGCAGTTTCTCAGCTGGCCCGACTTTCTACTTGGCTTGAGCGCAGCCAGCAACGGTACCGATTTCAGCAATGTCTTTGCCTCATTCGATGACTTCGGTCTCACAGATCGTGAATACAGGGTTTGGGAGGATGTAGGGTTCGTGCAGGACGACTACAGAGTTCGCAAGTCATTTACATTAACTCTTGGCCTCCGCTACGAGCGCCTGGGCCAGTTTGCAGACAGACTAGGTAGGAACTCGAGCTTCGATGTCAACAAGGCTGATGCAAACCCACCGCTGAGTGGAAGTCTTAATGGCTATATCGTAGCCTCCAACTTCCCGGCCGCTGTCCCTCCGGGAGTAACGCGTGCAAACAATTCCTTTGGAAATTACGGTGAAGGACAAAACACGATTGCTCCGCGATTCGGGTTTGCCTGGCAGTTCTTGCCCGGCACAAGTCGATTAGTGCTCAGAGGCGGATATGGCACTTATTATTCCCGGCCCACCGGTCAAGCCTTTTATCAAAACGTGTTCGGCTCTCCGTTTTCCGTTTTTCGATTAAATGCCGGAGAGGCGAACGCTAATGCGACATGGCAAACGCCTTTCCCGCAGCCGTTTCCCACGCCGGAGTCCTTTCCTTCATTCCCCGCGTACTCTCCCACATCCACCACGACTATCTATTCCGTCGCCCCCGGCTTTCGGCCCGCTATGATTCAGCAGTATTCATTGAATGTTCAGGCTGAGCTACATGAGGGTTGGCTCTTGGAAATTGGATACGTGGGCACTCGCGGCACACACCTGGTACGCCAACGTTCTCTGAATCAAGCGCTGCAGGCCTCTGCGATCGATCCAATTAGGGGAGTCACCACAAACACTTTCGCTAATATACCCTTGCGAGTCCCCATTCTTGGGATACCACCCGATTCTCTTGTGGAAATGGAATCCGAGGGTAGCTCCTGGTACAACGGGCTCGAAGCTAGTCTGACGAAACGGTTAAGCCACGGACTTCAATTCCTTGCCTCATACACTTTCTCCAAGACCTTGGACACGGATGGCTCCGACATTAACTCGACATCATCCGGAAATGCACTAACATTCGGAGACCAGAACTCCCCCAGACAGCGCTGGGGACGCGCCAGCTTCGACCGTACTCATCGATTCGTTCTTAGCGAAACATGGGATATCCCCGGCCCGTCAGCCGGATTCCAAAGGGCGCTTTTTGCAGGGTGGGGCCTTGCTGCTGTAGTTACGATTCAATCTGGCAGTGCTCTCACGATCTCGGACACAAATGCCAACAACGTTTTTGGGATAAGCGAAGACCGGGCGCAACTGAGTGGGACCTGCTCGAAAAACCAGCTGGTCAAGGCAGGGCCGGTAAAGTCAAAATTGGGAGGCTATTTCGATGCCGCCTGTTTCACGAGTCTGCCAATCATCGGGGCGGATGGCATTGGAACGTCATTTGGGGACAGCGGCACAGGGATCGTGACCGGTCCTGGGCAAGCGAACCTGGATCTTGCACTTTCAAAAACTATGATCGTCAATTGGCCGATCGAGAAAAGCAGCCTTCAATTTCGCGCCGAGTTTTACAATACATTGAACCATCCCCAGTTTGCCAATCCCGACACCAACTTCACCTCGCCGACGTTTGGTGTAATCAGTAGCACGGCTGTAAATGCTCGCGTTGGGCAATTGGCCCTGAAGTTGGTTTTCTAGTCGCCTCCGAAGACCGCTGTCGTCCTTCCCTGCCAGGTGCCCCGGGAGCCGGTTCAGCACCTGGGACAAAGACCCTCATGGTCGGATCCTGTCGGCCTTATGGCCGCGGAATATCCGGTTGTTTGGATATGACCCGCACCGTCCCTGCCTTGATTTCGCGATGGCGGGTGCCTGGGATCTTCGACCTTACTTGTTCACGGCGCCCTTTATCCAAGTCGCCTGGAAGGTCACTCCCCGTTTCATCCCGCATCAATAATCTGCTCGCTTTTGCCATCTCTTTTCCCTTCAATTCTTTCGGCCCCCTAACTTTTCATTGATAAGTACAGTACTCTTCTGGTAACGTCAGTCGTGATCGTCAGCCATCATCCTCGGCCAGCCTCTCTGTCCCACTACTACGACGAAAATCCCGGCCCCGCTTGCCCAGAAAAAAGAAAAGTAACTCGTTCAAACGCAACACTTACGGACCACCTCGCAAGTGTTGCAAACAATAGACTTACAGCAAGCCTAAATCCTTTAGGTGCAACATTTACAAAAAACGGGGGGT
The DNA here is from genome assembly GCA_041482215.1 of Candidatus Acidiferrum sp. GTDB lineage: Bacteria > Acidobacteriota > Terriglobia > Acidiferrales > UBA7541 > Acidiferrum. The sequence goes on from JBGPDI010000022.1 coordinate 22,940, forward strand.
GGGGGACCCCTCAACCTGAGGGACTCTCGCCAGGACTGAGCCGCGCAAGTTGCTCGGCCAGCCTGCGCACTTCCTCTTCAAAGCGGGCGTAGTCGTGACTCCCGTAAGGAAGCGCGGAACTCAGTCCGGAATGAAATTCGCGCGCTCTTGTTTTTTGCACCACCAGCGAAATGTTTGCGGCGTTATTTCCCGCCCCAGGAACGATGATGATGCGGTTTTCCGCCGCAGCTACGAGATCGGATAGAACGATCGCACCTTCCGCCGCAGTTTTCGCGCCGCCAGAGGTGAGAATTCTACTCGCCCCAGTCTTGATCACATCTTCGAGCGCCTGGCGCAAATCCAGCGCTTCATCGAACGCGCGGTGATAGGTCACCGGCAACGGCTTCGCAAGCTCAACGAGTTCGCGTGTCCGCTCGATGTCGACGCGGCGCTCCTTGGTCAAGATGCCCAGCACGACGCCGTTCATGCGCGATTCCTTCGCTCCCACAATGGAGTGCCGCATCTCTGCGAATTCCGCGTCGGAATAGACGAAATCTCCCGCACGCGGTCGGATCATTGCGAAAATGGGGATGCGAAGCTGCGCACGCACAGCACGCATAAGCTCCGTGCTCGGCGTGAGTCCGCCAACCGATAAGTTTTCGCAGAGTTCGACGCGGTCCGCGCCACCACGCTCAGCCGCCTTTGCGGACTCAAGCGCTTCAGCACTGATTTCGAGAATATATTTCTGATTCATCGAGAAGCTACCGAGGCTGAGAGCACATGCGTCAGCGTTCCATGCGCCCAATTCCAGAACATTCCAAGCAGAGCGGCAGCATTCCAACCCCACAAGAAGAGACGCATTTCATTTGGCCTGTAGGCGCGGTTTTTCCATAGCAGACTGGCGTCAATAAGAAACCAGAGCGCGCCAATGGCGAGAAAGCCAATGATGATCCAGTCGTGAAAACAGTTCCACACTAATCCGGTTTCAATAATCATGAATACTGCGATCAGGAATTTGGCGCGCACTCGCCCAATCAGCGTCGCCGTCGTTCGCCGGCCGCTTGAACGGTCCGGTTCGATGTCCATCACCTCGCCGAAGATATGCGAGTGCATCGCAAACATCGCGCCAAACAGGAAAGTCTGCCACGGGAGTTGCGGAGCGTTGTTCAGCCAACTGCTGAGCACAAACACGAGCAGGTAGCTCGATTGAATCAGCACATCGAACGGTGGACGGCCTTTCCAGCCAAAACCCGGCGCATTGTAAAGGCCCACGGCCAGTAGAAGAATCGCGTACCACCACAGAATGCGTGGCCCAACGAAGAAATAGAACGCGATCACAAATGGAACTTGCACCGCCGCGATTTGCCATTTCAATGCCGAAAGCTGTTCGCGCGCGCCGCGCGAACCGAACATAAAGGTGCCTTTGCGCGGATTAAGCGAATCGGTCTCCGCATCTACGATGTCATTTACGCCATAGAGCAGAAAGCTGAGAGGGAAGAGCACGAACAACATTCCCAGCCAAAGTTTGCCGGAGCGGAAGAGGTCCACATGTCCGAGCGGCATAAGATAAAACATAGCCGTCGTGGTCCACAGACCGGGCCTCGAAACCTGCAACAAGAAAACCAAATAGGAATGAGACTGCGGAGCGCTCGCAACAATGGGAGGGGCTTGGGCGGTTTCGGCCATCCGCCCCAATATATCGTGGTTCAGGCCGGGTCTGCGGCTTCAAAGTATGTTGATGTGATGAATTGTTTCGCGCGTTTTCAAATTCTTCGAAGAACCAACATGGGCAGATGAGCTAACCGGCAAGCAAAACGCCGGAAGTTAGATGAGACCAAACGAAGCAAACGCCGTGATGGAAGCGCATCCCAGTGCGACGCCCATAACAACTCCTGCAAGCACATCGCTCAAGAAGTGCATTCCCAGCACGATGCGCGACACCGCAATGCTCAGCGCCAGAAAAAAAAGCGCTCCTTCCAGCGAAGGATAAAAGTAGCTGATTACCAGGGCAACGGAAAACGCGGTCATCGTGTGCCCCGACGGAAACGAAAACTTATCCGGGGGCAATACTTTCGACCAGCAGTGCGGTTCAATCTGGCAAGGGCGTGGCCGCTGGCTTAGCCGCTTCAGCGCTTTAAAAACAAAAATGCCCAGAACGGCAGCAGATCCCGCAGCACCTATGGCTGCAAAACGCTGCGGCCCTCCATACGCGAGCAGCATCAGCCCGAGTCCGTACCAGATCCAGCCATCGCCCATGCGTGTTGCCACGATCATCCAAATGCGAATCCAGCGCGGTGCGCGCCAGCGATTCATCCGCTGCATCAGCCGGTGATCGCGCCGATCGATGAAGACCCAGAGGTTTCGTGCGACTGCCATCGCCTCACCTCACCCAAACGGCCGGAAACAAACAAGCACTCTCAATCAGAAAGATGCACACGTACGCGAAAAAGATTTCTCGGATACAAATTGCCCGCGCCTGTAAGCCTTTAGCCGCGTTTGCAATGACGAGTTAGCTGATTCCTTCAAGCACACCTCAACTGGCCCAATTGGCTTCGAAGTTCGAATCCATATCCCAAAGCATCCGCTTGCGTTTTCCGCCGCGCTCGAGTGCCGCGGTCCATTTCCGGCAAAAACGAATTTCATTCATCCAGTGCCCCGCGGTAAATACCGGCACTAGCACCGCAAGCGGCGACATAGCCATCGTCCACGGCTTGTCCAGGAAAAGTGATCGCACGATGCTGAACACGTCTGCCGTCAATTTGCCGCAGCTCCCATGCGCGCCGTGCACTCGTCCGCGTCCTGCTCGCAACCCAGCGAAAAATTCATCTACCGTGCGCGCCCCAGGCACTTCCGTAAACGTATGCCCTACGCCCGCGATAGTGTGCGAGTCGCTCCCGGCAATCGCGATCTTCCCCAGACGCGTCGCTAGCTTCGCGGCACTCTCATTTGCTTTCGGCCACATCTGCCCGTTGCGCGTTTCAAACGCCGGAACATAAGACTCAAACCAATGAAAATCTTCTTCTGTGCGCCGCCCCGTCAGCCCGGAGAAAACGTGATTCGCGCTAAAGAATAGTTTCCGCTCTGTGAGATACATCAGCAGGGAAATGAAGTCCTTCCGGCGCCGGTGAATCTCCACATGGTCACGTTCGGTGATGCCATAAACGCCCATATGCATCTCGGTCTTGCTGGGCATGCGAACGGTGACCTCTTCGCTGAGGAAGAAGTCCGAATGACGACGCAGGGCCTCCGCGCCGTCAATCGAGTCATGGTCGGTAATGGTAATCAGGGACATGCTCATCCGCTTCAGCCGGTCATAGACTTCAGCGGGATCGGTGTAGGACTCCCGGCAAATCCGGTCCAGCCCGGGAACGGTAAACATTCCGGATGCGATCGAGTGAACGTGAAGGTCGCAGCGCATGGTGCAATTGTCGCTCGACGATATGAACAGCCTGTAAAGAGGTGGCGAATTCTAGGTGAATGTGCCCATGGAACTTATTGAGCACATTCGAGTTATGAACTTATCCACATGGCATGCAGTGTGCTCCTGCTGCGGCTTCCCAATGCCGTGCCACAATCGCCCCGATGAAAAGGATTCATGTCGTTTTCCATGATGGCGGCGGGGGACACCGCAACGCCGCCGTAGCACTCCAGTCCGTTATCGCGCAGCAGCATCCCGATTGGAGTGTCGAACTCATCCAGTTTCAAGACCTGACGGACCGCCTGGACGTTCTGCGCAAGCTCACCGGAATTCGCATCCAGCAGCAGTACAACATCTTGCTGCAGAACGGCTGGACGCTGGGGAGCACCTATCTATTGCGCGTGCTCCAGGCGACCATACGCGTATTTCACAAGCCGCTTGTGAAACTGCTTGAAGAATTCTGGCGCGAAAAACCGGCCGACCTTCTCATCTCCGTGATTCCCCATTTCAATCGCCAGATTTGCGAAAGCTGGACCAAGGTTTATCCCGGCCGCCCATTCGTCACCATCATCACCGACCTGGCTGATTTTCCGCCGCGCTTCTGGATTGAGCCGATCAAAGATCAATACGTAATTGCCGGCACGGAAAAGGCCGCCGAACAAGCGCTCGCCATGGGCCACGATGACGCTCACATTTTTCGGGCTACTGGAATGATCCTGCGTCCGGATTTTTACGCGGAAGATAATTCTGATCCTGTGGCTCTGCGAAGAGAGATGGGATTGCGCGAAGGTCTTGCAACCGCCATCGTCCTATTCGGCGGACACGGTTCGAAAGTGATGTATGAAATCACCGAAAGACTGGATGCCGCCGGCCTGCCGCTGCAGTTGATTTTGGTTTGCGGCAGGAACGAAGGCCTTGCAGCCAGGTTGCGCGCCCGTCAATGGAAGATGCCAACACATGTCGTGGGTTACACAAGAGAAGTGCATAAGCTTATGCGCGCCGCTGATTTTCTGATCGGCAAGCCCGGCCCCGGCAGCATCGCCGAAGCCATGGTCCGCAAGCTCCCCGTACTGATCGAATGCAATGCGTGGACGCTTCCGCAAGAGCGCTACAACGCGGAGTGGGTGAAGGAAAAGGGCGTAGGCATTGTGCTAAATAGTTTCGAAGACGTGGCGGAAGGCGTGAGGCGCATGCTCGATCCCGCAACGCTGGCCGAGTTTCAAAAGAACGTCGCCGCCCAGAACAATCGCGCCGTCTTCGAAATTCCAGAATTTCTAGCAACACTTCTCAGTGAATCTAGCGCCGAGCCTAAGCCGGTCACGCCAACACTGGTCGAATCGCGTACCGTCTAATTGATTCCGTTCTGGAAGGAATTACTTACAACTTAGAACTAACAACTAAGAACTGACTTTAGAGTTTTGCGTGTTCCGCGCGGTCGGGATGGGGAAACCGCGGCCCAGCGTTCGAATTGTTGGCCGGCGTATGCATATGAGGTTTCGCGCAAGTAGTTGCCCACCAACGCGAGGCGTACCGTTTCGAATCACAGATTTTCACGCAGCCGCCGCGCACGTGCGATTCCGAACAGTGGCAGTAGCATCCGCCCGCAGGAACACTTCGCAGCAGCCCGGAGGTGTCCGCCAGCAGCGTCAGTGAACAGCGAAGGAGCATGAAGCCAAGAAGATAGACTCTGCCGAAGAGGCGCCGAGAGGTGATCTTGCTGAACAGCCCACGCATGAGAGTATTCTGACGAAATGACCGAAAAAAACCGATAGCTCCATGTGACCGTGAGTTTTGTTACCAGGGTCCTGGAACCAGGTGGCATAGCGTAGCAGAATTCCGCATTTAGTATGCGTTCCCGATTCAGATGGGAGAAAGTGCCGAATTGAATTGAAACGCCGGATTTGGATCGCGTATCAGGGATTCCTCTGAAGCTAAAGTGAACATAATAAAAAGCTTATCTATCCCGGGTGCAATCCCCAGGTTGGCGTCAGCCGTGCATTAGTGGGTGGCGTGGACGCGTTTCAAATGACGATATGTAATGAGTGACAAAGCGAGGGGGAAGGGGCTTGCTTGTCGCTTATTACAGATCGTTCCCACCTGCCTCTGAGAGGGAAGCTAGGATGGATGACCCCACGCGCTGGTGTGAAAACGACGCCAGCAATTGAAACGCGCCCTCTGGGGCCCCCGATCCCAAGCGGGGGCCCCTCTTTTTTTTCTAGGCCCGCTTCCAGACTTTCGTGCGATTCATTCCTTGAACGACTAAAGCAGCCACAACTTCGCAGTCGCGCTTAAACATCTTTTAAATTGCGGGGCAGTAATCCGATCAAATTACTTTGCGCGTCACGGCGATATGCGCTTGAACCAGCACATGCTCCACCTGAGTTTCGCGCAAGCGTGAGGCGTCGTATTCGAACGATAATTGGTTTCCCGCTCCGTTGACGTGAAAGCTACGCAAACCATAAGTGTTCGCAAATTGACCGAGCTGGCTCAATTGCTCATTCGTCAGCGGGGAGTGCAATTCGTAAGTGATTTCCACTAGTGTCATGAATTCAGTATACCAGCCGCGGCGGAATTCAAGACATATCCGGATTGCACCCGAATTCATCTAACATAGTGTCGTGGCCGATCCCATTCAGAATCCCAAACCTTCTGTACCCGGAATGCCGATTCTCGCCTCCGCGCCGCGTGAAAAGGATCCTGTCTGCGGCATGCTGGTCGTTCCGGAAAAAGCGGCGGGCCAAGTCGAGCACGCTGGAAAAACATATTATTTTTGTTCCAAAAGCTGCGCCGAGAAGTTTTCAAATGAGCCAGAGAAGTTTTTGACGGTTCCGGAAACCCCCGGCACGGAACACAGCCATGCCCATCACGGGCACGCGGCGCCCGTGCCACCAAATGCTAAGACTGCCCGCTACACCTGTCCCATGCATCCGGAGATTGTGCAGATCGGTCCCGGCAGCTGCCCGAAATGCGGTATGGCACTCGAGCCGATGGATGTTTTCGCGGAAGTAGAAGCCGATCCCGAATACGAATCTATGCGCCTCCGATTCTGGATCAGCGCGGCGCTATCGCTCCCGGTCTTGCTGCTCTCCATGCTTGGCGAATCGCTCGGGCCGCATCTCTCGCCATCCTTTCGAAACGGAATCGAGTTTCTTCTCGCGACGCCGGTAGTCCTCTGGGGCGGCTGGCCCTTCTTTCAGCGTTTCTGGTCTTCGCTTGTCCATCGCAGCCCGAACATGTTTACACTAATCGGTTTGGGCACTGGCGCCGCGTATCTCGATAGCGTTGTGGCCACTTTTTTTCCGCAGATTTTCCCAGCCTCCTTTCGGGGCATGGACGGCGCCGCGCCCGTTTATTTTGAAGCTGCTGCGGTCATCACTACGCTCGTCCTCCTCGGCCAAGTCCTGGAATTGTCCGCGCGGCAGCGCACCAGCGGAGCGATTCGGGCGCTCTTGAATCTCGCTCCGCAGCAAGCGCACTTGCTGGATTCTTCCGGAGCCGAAAAGGACGTCACTCTCGATCTTGTAAAGCGTGGCGACCGCCTCCGCGTCCGCCCCGGCGAGCGCGTTCCCGTTGACGGTACCATCCGCGAAGGCGCAAGTGCCGTGGACGAATCGATGGTGACCGGTGAGCCCATGCCTGTCGAAAAAAGCCGGGGCGATAAGGTCACTGGCGGCACGCTGAACACCAGCGGCAGTTTCCTCATGGAAGCCGAGCGCGTTGGCAGTGAAACCATGCTCGCGCAAATTGTAAAGCTCGTCAGTGAAGCCCAGCGCACTCGAGCCCCGCTCCAGCGTCTAGCGGATCGCGTCGCGGCTTACTTTGTCCCGGCAGTTGTTCTCGCGGCCATCCTCACATTCTTCGGCTGGATTTTCTTCGGTCCAGAGCCGCGCTTCGCTCACGCACTTGTCAGCGCCGTCTCCGTACTCATCATCGCCTGCCCCTGCGCGCTCGGTCTTGCCACGCCCATGTCCATAATGGTCGCCGTCGGTCGCGGCGCACACGCCGGCGTCCTCATCCGCAACGCCGAAGCCCTCGAAACTCTAGCCAAAGTGGACACGCTTGTCGTCGATAAGACCGGCACGCTCACAGAAGGCAAGCCGAGAGTTGTTTCCATAAGAGTCAGCCAGCACAGCGATTTCAGCTCTGACGAATTGCTACAAGTTAGTGCAAGCCTCGAACTGGCGAGTGAACACCCAATCGGCCAGGCGATAGTTCGCGCGGCTAAAGAAAAGAAACTCTCGCTATTAGAAGTCACAGAATTTCGAGCTGAACCTGGAAAAGGCGTGAGTGGCAAGCTTGGAGAAAAGAAACTAGCAGTCGGAACGATGGGGTTTCTCCTTGCTTCAGGTATCGACAATCCAGGCTATGGGCCCGATCTTAAGTCCGCAGAGCAACCGGCATCGACGTACGTTCGCGTGGCGATCGATGGCGAATGGGAAGGTGACATCATTCTTGAGGATACGATCAAGGATTCGACCAAGGGTGCTCTCGATAGTCTGCGGCAAGAAGGAGTGGAAGTCGTGATGGTGACCGGTGATCGAAGCGACTCTGCCATTCGAGTCGCAAAGGTGCTAGGCCTCAAGGAATTTCAAGCCGAGATACTTCCGGCGCGCAAGGCTGAGATTGTGGGCTTTTGGAAGAAACAAGGGCACGTTGTCGCGATGGCGGGTGACGGAATCAACGACGCGCCTGCGCTCGCTGCCGCTGATGTTGGCATCGCGATGGGCACGGGCTCGGATGTAGCAATCCAAAACGCGGGCATTACGCTAGTGAAAGGCGATTTGCGTGGAATCGTACGCGCGCGAAAACTGAGCCGCGCCACAATTCGCAACATTAAGCAAAACCTGGCCTTCGCATTTCTCTACAATGTGATTGGAATTCCCATCGCCGCTGGCGTTTTCTACCACTTTTTCGGCTGGCTGCTGAGCCCCATGCTGGCCAGCGCTGCCATGAGCTTCAGCTCTGTCTCCGTTATCGCCAACGCTCTGCGTTTGCGAGGAGCGAAGCTCTAGCAAAACAAAACTTTATTCAAGTAGCGCTCTCGCCCCTAGTGCTGCAAAACAAATTTCTGTATCCGCTTGCCGGTGTCCACTTCACCCGTATACAGGTTTCCTTGTGAGTCGGACACAATCTGATGCACCCAGTGAAACTGTCCGGCGTTGCGCCCGTTGTGTCCCATCTGGCCCACGACTGTGAAGTCGTCGCGCCGCACCGTCCAGATCTGATTGTTTTCGCCATCATCAATAAAAAGAAACTGCTGCTTTTCATCCGTGGAAAACGCGAATTGCCACACGGAGCCCATGCCCAGCGTTTGCGTCTTCAGCGTAAATTCCTTCACAAACTTTCCTTGCTTGGTGAACACCTGCATGCGGTCATTCACGCGATCGCAAACGTAAACCATTCCATCCTTCGCGATATGCACGCAATGCACGGGATTGCGGAACTGCTGGTCCGCCGGCGCTGCGGGATTGTAAGCGCCGGGATCAACATCATTTGGCGGATTCCCATACGCGCCCCACAGCCGCTTGAACGTGCCCTTGTCCGAATCGAAAACGATCACTCGCCGATTCATGTAGCCGTCCGCGATATAAACCTCATGCGCATCGGCGTCCACTTCAATGCCTGCCGGCCGCCCCAGAATATCCGTGCGCAAACTATTTGGAGGGTCGGTGGAAGGATGCCCAATCTGCATCAGGAAATGTCCGTCATTCTTGAATTTCAGAATGTGGCGATCGGCAGGGCCATTCGCGCCGATCCACACATTGTCATCCTTATCAACGTAGATCCCGTGCTCCGTCTTCGGCCAATCGAATCCTTCGCCGGGCCCGCCCCACGATTGCAGCAGATTTCCCTGCGTATCGAATTCCAGCACCGGCGGCGTGGTCATGCAGCACATGGACCGCGGCGGCGTCAGCGACGCGCCCAGCTCATCCACCGTGTCCGTGCCAGGGCGTTGTAGCACCCAAATGTTGTCGTGCCGATCCACCGCCATGCCGCCGACTTGCCCCATGATCCAGTTGTTGGGCAATTCTTTCGGCCAAGCCGGGTCCACCTTGAACTTCGGCACGTCGGAGCCAGCGGCTCTTCCAGCAGTGGAGTGGACGAACAAACCAATTCCCACCGTCAATCCAACGAGCAGCACAACAAGCATCGGCCGAATTCGAGCAATGTGCATGGGACACTCCATTCGAAAATTTCCGGACAGTCAAGCAGCGCGCGGAGTATAGGCCCGCCACACCGGGCTGTCAACGAATCGACGTTCGCGATCGGGAGTCAGTTCTAGTTGGCTCGCAAATCGAGCGTCGGGTCCATTGGATGGTGAGAATCAGATTCACCGAGAAAGAAGCAGTGTTTCGTCTTCACTCTCGAAATATGCAAGTTTTCCGGGAACACAAGACAAAATCGTTCCAATTTGCCTGCCACTCACGTGATCGAGCGCGTCTCTCAAGTCCAGTTCCCGCCCGTCTATTTCAGAGTCCTCTGATATGGCCCAGCAAGTTAGCCCTGCGCCTCTTGATCTAAGTAAACGATAGATGTTTTCGATACCCGAAACGTGCTTACCCCAAAGCGTGAGTTTCGGGTCTTTGTCAACTTTCCACCGTAGTGGGACTGCAAATCTTGGGTCAAACCAACAAAAATGTGCGAGTGACTCTATAAACTTCTTCCGGTTCTTTGGATTCTCCAGAAAGCCTAGGAATCGCTCCTGCTTGTCACGCTGAACGAACGCGCGTATCGCGCCTTGCTCGTGGTCAGCCGATCGCAATCCGGAATTCTTCACACGGTCATCGTATTTGAATTGGACTCGGAATCCAAGGGTGGTACCCAAGACTCCGGCGCTGCCTGCCCAAACGAGCCGCCAATCGTCTATACCAGCAGGCCGGTGGAACTTTTCCCACACGTTTGCGTATCCATATGTAGCAGTGAGGCCAAAACAGCGGGGGTTGGGTATGTCCAGCAATGGCAATGGCTTAGCAAACGGGAAAAACGGCAAGAACGGCAAAAAACGCCGCCGCATCATCTGGGCCGCAATCGCCCTGGTTGTTTTGGGTGGCGGTGGCTACGGCGTCAAAGCGGCGCTCAGCCCCAGCCGCACCATTGACCCGTCAAAGATTGCTTCCGTCGAGCGCGGTGATCTGGCGCGCGTGGTCGTAGCCACCGGCAAGATTCAGCCGCTTTCCAAAATCGAAATCAAGTCCAAAGCCAGCGGCATCGTGAAAAAACTTTACGTGGATTACGGCGAGCGCGTGAAGCAGGGGCAATTACTCGCGGAACTCGACAAAGTTCAGCTCGAAGCCGCCGAACGCGCCTCGCACGCCAATTTGCAAGCCGCCGAAGCCGCGCTTGATTCGTCCAAAGCTACTCTCGAGCGTAGCAAGGTGGATGCGGAAGGCCCTGACGTGCCCTTCCTGAAGCTCAATATGGAGCGCGCCGAACAAATGTTCAAAGATGGCGTCATGTCCAAAAGCCTCGTCGAAGACGCCGAAAAAAATTATCAGCTCGCCCTGAACAAGCAAGTTAGCGCCGTGCGCAATCTCGCCGTCTCCCGCGCGGAGATTGCCAAGTGCGAAGCGCAGGTAGCGCAAGCGCGCGCCTCGCTCGAAAACGCGCAAGAAGATCTGCGCAACTCCACAATCGTCAGCCCGATCGAAGGACTGGTCCTCTCGCGCGACGTGAACGTCGGCGACGCCGTCAGCTCCATCCTCGTGCTCGGTTCGCAAGCCACGCTGATCATGACCCTCGGCGACGTCAGCGAAGTTTACGTGCAAGGCAAAGTGGACGAAGCCGACATCGGCAAAGTTTTTCTCGGCCAGCCCGCGCGCATCGTGGTGGAATCCTTCAAGGACAAGAAATTCACAGGCAAGGTCACGAAGATTTCTCCGCTCGGCAAAGAAAAGGACAACGTGACCACTTTCGAAGTGCGCGTCTCGATTTCCAATCCTGGCGGCGAACTCAAAGCCAATATGAGCGCCAACGCCGAGATCATGCTGGAAGAAAAGAAAAACGTTTTGATGATTCCGGAAGCCGCGCTGATCTATGACAAAGAGCGCAAAGCGTCCGTCGAGACTCCCGACATCAAGGCCGATAACGGCAAGAAAAAACTGAGCGTAAAGCTCGGCATTTCGAACGGCGTCAAAACTGAAATTCTTGAAGGCCTCAACGAAAAGCAACAAGTTGTTCTGCAATAGTTGAATCAACCAGCGGAGCGCCATGTCATTCCAGGACCTACTGCGAGATACGCTGGCCACGCTTTGGGCTCACAAGCGGCGCACGATGCTCACGATGTTTGGCATCGCCTGGGGCATCATTTCTATCACCGTGATGGTTGCGGCCGGCGAAGGCCTCGGCAAAGGCATTCAGAATAATCAGGAAACTTTTGGCAAGGACGTCATGATTGTTTTTGCCGGCCGCACCAGCATGCAAGCCGGCGGCACGCGCTCCGGCCGCATCATTCGTTGGGGCGAAGAAGATTATCTCCAGGTTGCGAAGGAAGCTCCCGCGTGCAAATACGTCATGCCCGAGCTTGGCAACAATGTCCAAGTGCATAGCCTCTTCAACAGCGGCGATCTTCAAGTTGTTGGTGCGCTGCCTCCTTTCACCGAAATCCGCAGCATCGCCGTTGCACAGGGCCGTTTCTATAACGAAGAGGACAACGCCCAAGCCCGCAACGTCGCCTTTCTCGGCAGCGACGCGAAAAAGCAGCTCTTCGCCGAACGCGAAGCTCTCGGCCAAACCGTCTCGCTAAACGGGAATCCCTACACCGTGATCGGTGTCATGAAGCCCAAGGAGCAGAACTCCAGTTACGATGGCGCGGACGTCCGCAAAGTTTTCATCCCTTTCAATTCCATGCGCCGCGACTTTCCAAACAAGCCCCCGGCCGTCGAGCACAGTGTGGACCGTTTGCTCGTCGCGCCCTGGTCGCTCGAGACGCATCCCGACTGCGTGAAACAGATTCGCCACTCGCTCGGCCGCCTGCATAGCTTCGACCCGCGCGACAAAGAAGCCGCCAGCATCTGGGACACCGTGAAAAATGCCGAAGCCAATCGCATGATTATCGTAGGGATGGAAGTTTTCATGGGCGCGGTCGGCATCGCCACACTTTTTCTTGGCGGCCTCGGCGTCATGAACGTGATGCTCGTTTCCGTTCGCGAACGCACGCGCGAAATCGGCGTTCGCAAAGCCCTCGGCGCCACCCGCGAATCCATTCTTCGCCAGTTTTTTCTCGAAACCATCATTGTCGTCGCGCTGAGTGGTGGCACTGGCCTGCTCCTCTCCTACGGGTTTTGCGCTCTTGTCAACCTGCTCCCCATGCCGCTCTTTTTCGCCGGCCTGCTAGCCAGTTGGAAACTCGGCGCGCTATCCATTTTTCTACTCGCGGTGATTGCCGTCCTTTCAGCTTTGTATCCTGCGAATCGCGCCGCCTCTGTCGATCCCATCGAGGCGTTGCGCTTCGAGGCGGGTGGGTAACAACAGGTTATAAGTTTTTAGTTCTTAGTTTTTAATAAGAGAAGATCGAACAGGTGGAGACGGATGAGAAGGTTGGCTAGCCGCGGTGTTTGTCCTATTGGGTTTCGACGTGGGTCGCCGCGGGTCTACTTGCTGAATCAACCCGGTCAACATTCGTCTGATCTCATAGAGACTTGCATACAGGGCCGCATGCTGCTTGTCGGTGAACAATCGAAGGTCACGAGCCAAGAGGAGGAAATATTCCAACTCACTCGCAGATCCGGCAGAGATATGGAGAAACTGACAGAACTCCGCTCTACCGGCTCGGGCGCTTCCTTCCGCGATATTGGCCGGCACAGACGCCGCCGCTCTCCTCATTTGACTCGTGATTCCGTAGCGTTCGTGTTCGGGAAAGGGCGCGGTTGCTGCATAGATGCGCAGAACGAGCGCATGGCTATTTTGCCAGACCTTGAGTTGTTTATAGTCCTGCATTCCGCATCCTTAACTTATCTCTTTCTTTGTATTTACTTACAACTAATAACTAACAACTGTCAACAACTGCGCGGTGCAAAGTGTTAACAGAGATCTTCAGGGAAGCGTGGGCCGCGCTGGGACGCAATCCCGTGCGCAGCCTGTTAACTATGACCGGCATTGCGTGGGGAATCGTAGCCGTCACACTTCTGCTCAGCTATGGTTCAGGATTTCGCGGCGTGTTGATGTACACATTTGAAGCGTTCGGAAAAGGCGCAGTCGTCGCCTGGCCCGGCACGACCAGCGAGCAGGCAGGCGGCGAACGCGCCGGCAAAGCCGTCCGTTTCGAACAAGAGGACGCGGATTGGGTGAAAGCGCAGTCGCCGCTCGTCAAGCGCGTCACGCGCGAAACCGTACGGTTCAAGGGAATCACTCACGACGCGCGCCTCTCTGACACTGCTATCCGTGGCGTCTATCCCGAATACGGCGAAATGCGCAACGAAGTCCCGATGGAAGGCCGCTGGATCACTGCCGAAGACATCGAAGAACGCCGCCGCGTGGCATTCCTCGGAGCCATCCTGCGAAGAAAGCTTTTCAGCGGCACACCTGCCGTTGGCGAAACCGTGCGCATTGACGGCGTCAAATTTACCGTCGTCGGCACCATGGACACGAAATTCTCCGACAGCAACTACTTCACCAGTGACGACGAGTCCGTATTTATTCCCTACACCACGGCCGGCGATCTGTGGGACGCGCGCTATTCCAGCGTAATGTTGTTCGAACCTGTCGCACCAAATTTTGAAGCCGCTGCCATGCAGCAATTCCGCGCCGCCATCGCCAACCGCCAGCACTTTTCGCCGAACGACAAGCGCGCCATCACCATGTTTGGCCGCGAAGAATTCAAGCCCATCTATGAAGGAATCACCATCGGCATCGAAGCGTTGCTCTTTTTCGTCGGCGCACTAACGCTGGGTATCGGGGGAGTCGGCGTGATGAACATCATGCTTGTCTCCGTTGAAGAACGCGTCCGCGAAATCGGTCTCCGCCGCGCCCTCGGCGCAAAAAAATCTCACATCCGCTGGCAATTTTTACTCGAAGCCTTGGTCATGACACTGGCCGCCGGCGTGATCGGCATGCTTCTTTCCGCGGCGATCACTTCCGCCATTGGCACGCTGCCGTTCCTCGGTCCCGCCTACGAAGACGACACCGGCAAAGTGGACATCCATCTCACGCTCTCGTTCATCACCATGCTGCTGTCCACCGCCATCCTGATCGTCGTCGGCGTCATAAGCGGCTGGCTGCCCGCCATGCAAGCCGCCAAACTCGACCCCGTCGAAGCCCTTCGCTACGAATGAATCTCGGCTCCTCCCGGCTATACCGAAGCACGAAATTCAGGGAAAAGAGCCGCCCTCAAGATTTGCAGCGCAACTAATATTCAAACTTTCTCCCATCCCGTGCCTCGCGGGACGCATTCTCCACCATGCGATTGACGTACCTTCGAAACTTGTCATTCAAATCTTTGTCATCGTGCGTGAACTTCACCCGAAGAGCTTCCACGTCGACCACCTTCTGCATCTCCTCGACCGTTACCATCCCCTTTTGCACGGCCTTACTTACTTGACTGACTACAGATTCAAGCAGTTCTGCCTCTAAATTCAGGAAAACCTTGTCATGCCACGCTGGCCCATGGCCGGGAATGATCACATCGGCATCGATCTGCGCCAGTACCCTCAGGCTCCTGGCGTGCTGGCTCAGCGGAGGCGTGAAATAGGGAACCGGGTAGGAAAGCAAATCTCCGGTCACCAGTATTTTTTCCTTCGGAAGATATAGGACCGTGGTGCCATCCGCGTCCCCCACCATGCTCATGAACCGAAACTCACGCCCGCCATGACGGAGCGTGAGCTTCTCGCTGTAGGTGAGTGTCGGGTAAGTCCGCTTCACCTTCATTGCTTCAGCGACAAACTCCCGCTCGAGTCGCACGTCGTCTTCATCTTTGCGGCGTTGTTCGGCGGTCAATGTTGTTCCGTCCGCCTCCTTGCCGCTACTAACTTCTTTGTCAAGGTTGGCCTGATCTTTGCGAAGGTTTTCCACGAACACCGGCGGCCATGCATTGGCGATGTTCAGCATGAATTGCCGCGATTCCTCGGTCGCGATGATCTCGAGATTGGGAAATTCCTGAGCGTAGACTTCATTGCCGGACCAGTGATCCGGGTGATGGTGCGAATTCACTACGTAACGCACCGGCTTATCGGTGATCTTGCGAATCTCTGCAAGCACAACGCGCGCAGTAGACGGCCGCGTAAAGGTATCGAAGACCAGCACGTCATTCTCATTCACGATGACCACGGAGTTTCCGTTCGGCACGTACCCGTCGGGCTCTGTAATGAACTGGTAGATGCCCTCCGCGATCTGAACTTTTTGAACTTGAACCGTTGGTTCCGGGGCAGCATTGCTGGCAGCAACAAAAGAGAGTGCACAGCAGATCGCAAGTCCGCGGAGCGTTTTCCAAAATACCGGCAAGTGAATCACGGACACTCTCCCCCAGTCAGACTTCTAACTGGTTTTAGCGATGATCGAGCTACGCGCTTAGACTCCTGTCCATAGGAAGGGATAGCGCGAAACGCTCAGGGATACTGGAAGAAACCGGGAGAGATGCTAGCTACCCAAAGCAAGCCTGCAATGCTGAAGCGGGAAAGAGAAGACAGTATGGATTGCGCGACTACTTGGAGGTGAAAAGTATGTCAGGTCTGCCCGAGGATAGCGTCGAAATATGCCAACATGTCCGGCGAATCCCACTGCTGAAATCCGATGAATTTACGCGCGAGTTTCCCATGCCGGTCGATGATGTATGTCTCCGGATACATCGAGGTCCCATAAGTTTGCGCGATAGGGGAATGATTGTCCTTGGTGGACGGATCGCGATAGGTCAGGAACACCACGCTCTGGTCGCGCAGAAATCTTTCGTAAGCCGCGGGATCCTCATCAGCCGCAACGCCCAGCACCACGCCGT
Source organism: Candidatus Acidiferrum sp. (assembly GCA_041482215.1). Lineage (GTDB taxonomy): Bacteria > Acidobacteriota > Terriglobia > Acidiferrales > UBA7541 > Acidiferrum. Next base: position 39,262 of record JBGPDI010000022.1, read on the forward strand.
TCCTCGCCTCAATATATTTCTGCAAGTGGTTCAGCGCGGGAGTTTCCTCCACGCATGGCGGGCACCAGGTCGCCCAAAAATTCAGCACCACGACCTTGCCTTTCAGGTCTGTCAAGTGCCCTGGCTTCCCCGCAAGCTCCACCGGGAAGTTCTCCGCCGTCCTCCCCGCCACGGATGCCTCGCCCTGCCGGTAGGAAGGCGTCGCAAAGAACACCACCACCAGCACCGCAACAGCCACCACGCCCCAACCCGCTATTTTCCGAAGGATTCCCATCGAATGCTATACTAGCGCAATCCCCTCAGGCTGGGAAACGGCCTTCCCGTCAATACGTTATGTCTACCGACGCCCACAATCCATCTACGAGCGCAACCACCGCCTCCCCAAGCTCCGTCACGGCCATAGTTCCCGCGCGTAACGAAGAAGCCGTCATCGCCGCATGCATAGAATCCCTCGCGAACCAGCCGGAAATCGCTGAAATTTTAGTGGTCAACGATCAATCCACCGACGGAACTGCCAGCGTTGTGCGTGGTCTTACGCAGAAAATCCCAAAATTGCGCCTGCTTGAATCCACCGGCTTGCCCGATGGTTGGGTAGGGAAGAACCACGCCCTCTGGATCGGCGTGCAAGAGGCAAACTCCGAGTGGCTCCTTTTCACCGACGCCGACGCCGTTCATGAATCGAACTCGGCCGCTCGCGCCCTTCAGCTCGCCGAGCAAAACAACGCTGCCCTGGTGTCTTTTTCGCCCGAACAGGTTACCGAGCATTGGTACGAGAAAGCTCTCATCCCTTACATTTTCCTGCGTCTCGCGAAGCACTTCTCTTACGACAAAGTGAATGATCCAAGCTCCCCCGCCGCTGCGGCCAACGGCCAGTTCCTGATGATGCGCCGCGAGGTCTACGACGCCATTGGCGGCCACTCCAGCGTCGCCGGCGAAGTCCTCGAAGACGTGGCCCTCGCCATGCGCGCCAAAGCCGCCGGCCATCGCATATGGTTCGCCTCTGGCAAAGGTATCGTCCACGTTCGCATGTACCGCTCATTCCAGGCCATGTGGCAGGGTTGGAAGAAAAATCTCTACCGTTTGATCGGCGGCACGCCCTGGTCTGTCTTTCGCGAGATGGAGTCAAACCTCCCGTGGATTCCGTTCCTATTCATCCTCGCTGGACTGAAATATCCGTTCCTGCTCTTCGTTGGCGTTTTGTTCCTGATCGCCCGCCAAACCATCTATGGCATTGACCTGGCGCGTAACCAATACCCCTTTTCCTTCATCTTTTATTATGTTCCCGCGTTAGTGCTTTACGTAGCCGTGCTCTGGGCGTCCTACCGGAGCCATGTTAATGGAAGAATCGAATGGAAAGGCCGGGCGTACTCCGTTGGAGCGCCCGAATCGGTAAAATAGGCGAATACCATGGTTCTTCTCACGCGAAAAATCGAGTTCGCCGCCTCGCACCTTTACAACAATCCGAATTTTTCGGCGGAGGAGAACCGTCGCATTTTTGGAAAGTGCAATAATCCTCACGGTCACGGCCACAATTACACGTTGGAAGTCACCGTCGAGGGTGAGCCCGATCCTGTCACTGGCATGGTCCTGGACCTGAAAGAACTAAAAGACATTCTCGAACGCGAAGTCATGCGGCGCATGGATCATCGTCATTTGAATTACGAAGTCGCCGAATTGACTGGACAGATTCCCACCTGCGAAAATATCGCCCGCGTCATCTGGAATTTGCTGGAGCCGAAAATCACTCAAGGTCATCTGCATCGCGTACGCTTGTATGAATCGCCCGACCTCTTCGCCGATTGCTACCGCAATGGCGCCCCTGCTGTGCGTAAACAAGGCGTGGCAGGGAAGCCATGAGCAACGAACTCAAGCTCGAACTCGGCCGCCGCTATCGATTTTCCGCGTCCCATCGGCTGCATTCCGCGCATCTAACGGAAGAGGAGAATTGCCGCGTCTTCGGGAAATGTAACAATCCCTATGGCCACGGCCACAACTACGTGCTCGAAGTAAGCCTATCGGGAGACGTTGACCCGGCCACCGGCATGATCGCGAATCTTGCCGATCTGGACGCCTTCGTTGAACGTCGCGTGCTCGATGACTTCGACCACAAGTCGCTCAACGAAGATGTCCCCGCGTTTCGCGATAAAGTGCCGACCACCGAAAATTTGTGCATCGAAATCTTTAAGCGCTTGAAATCCTTCCCCAAGGCGAAGCTCGAACGCATCCGTGTTCAAGAAACTGGCAACAATAGCTTCGAATATGCCGGGGAAAACCTGGAAGGGAACCGCTAGTGACCAAGCCAACCGAAGAAATCCTTCTGAATGAAGAGGACCACAAGGAACTCGACGCGCGCAGGATCGCCTGCCACATGCGCGAGATCATCAAGCTCGTCGGCGAAGATCCCAATCGCGAAGGCTTGCGCAAAACGCCCGAGCGCTTCGAAAAGGCTCTCAAATTTCTAACCAGCGGCTACCACCAGAATTTGGATCACGTATTGAATGGCGCGACCTTTAGCGTGGCCTACGACGAAATGGTTATCGTCAAGGATATTGAATTTTTCAGCCTCTGCGAACACCACTTGCTTCCGTTTTTCGGCAAAGCCCACGTGGCCTATCTGCCGGACAAACGCGTTCTAGGCCTTAGCAAAATCGCCCGCGTTGTAAATATGTTCGCGCGTCGGCTGCAGATTCAAGAGCGCCTCACCAGCCAGATCGCCAAGTCCATCGAGGAAAAAATCGCCCCGCAAGGCGTCGGCGTAATCATCGAAGCTCGCCACCTCTGCATGCAAATGCGCGGCGTCGAAAAGCAGCACGGTCAGGCCGTCACCAGCGCCATGCTCGGCGCTTTCCGCCACAACAAACAAACACGCGACGAATTCCTCGCGCTAGTCCGCCGCAAGAGTTCTTAATCGCATAGCAATGGATTTGTCTCAGGGCCTGACGGCAGAAGAAATCTTCTTCGTCAGGCTTTTCACTTTTGCGCCGCACGTGCGCGCCGCACACGCGCCCGGTTCCCGCAAGTGCGATCATTGCACCAGAGCTTCGTTCTGGCTTTCGTAGGATCGTGAAAAATCCACCGGCAATCAGCATTGGCACAGATTTTCATCCGTTCCATTTCGTGATTCGCAAGCATCTCTCCAAACGAAGCTGCAATCCGCGCCATCACCCAGGTCCAATCGCTCCGCACCGGAATCGTCTCGGTGTGAAATCCATTTTGGTTCTGTACCAACTTCTGCCAAACAGGTACGTTCATCGCCAGATTTAGTCGCGTAAGCTCTCCCGCGTCTAGAGCGCCTCCCGCGGCCAATTTTTCCGCCGCGCGGCGCAGCAGCACACGCAGCTGTACCAGTTTTCGGAGAGGAACGCTTTTCGAGGGAAGGGGATAAAGCTCCCAATGCTTGAGGAAAGTCGCGACCCATCGAGGATTTGAAAGGTGATCGGTGAGCTTCCCAAAGCCATTCCATTCCTCGCTGTTCACGAGGTCCACCCAGGGAGCAACCTTGCCAAAATCCGTAGCGCCGAAAATGTTGTTGATCGTTTTCACTGTAATGGCTTAAATCCACTTGACTCGTTACGGGCAATCATTTATTCTTCTGTAATGAGCATAACAGTCTTAGAGCATTACAGCAAGACAAGCTTGAAAAAAGCCCTCGCCAATCATGCCGCCGCTCCCCGGTGAACCCATGTCCACGAAATCCACCGCGCTCGATCCAGCAATTCCCGGCACCATCCCCGCTGCCCGCCCGCACTTGAATCGCGCTGCCGTCATTTTCTCTTTCCTTTCCATTTATTTCATCTGGGGCTCCACTTATCTCGCTATTCGCTACGTCGTGGAAACAATCCCGCCGCTCTACGCTGTTGGCATCCGCCACCTGGTCGCCGGCTCGGTTCTCCTCACCTGGTGCCTCGCAAAACGTCTCCGTCCCACTTGGGCGCAAATCCGCGCCAGCATCGTCATCGGCTTTTTCTTTTTCCTTATCGGCCATGGCACTCTTCACTGGGCGGAGCAAACCGTCCCCTCCGGTTTCGCTTCGTTGATCATCGCCAGCGAGCCCCTCTGGGTTTTCCTGATGACCGCCGCAGCCGCACGCCAGTGGCACCTGAACGCCACGCTCCTCGCCGGAATTTTCCTAGGCTTCGGAGGCGTCGGCCTTTTGATGGGCCGCAGCGCCCTGCATTCCGCTCCCGGCGTGTTCGTCGGCTCGGTCGCCGTTCTGGTCGGCGCAATCTCCTGGTCCGTAGGAATCATCTATTCCCGCCGCTCCCATCTTTCCGGCCATCCGCTTCTTCTTTCCGCGTTCTCGCTGCTGGCCGGCTCCGTCCAACTCCTTCTTGCCGCCACCATCACCCGCGAATACCGCGGTTTCTCCTTCGTAAACGTGACGCTCCGCTCCTGGCTCGCCCTCGGCTACCTCATCCTCTTCGGCTCGATCATCGCCTTCACCGCTTACAACTGGCTCCTTGAGCACTACTCCCCGACGCTCGTCGCCACTCACACTTACGTCAATCCCATCGTCGCCGTGTTTTTCGGCTGGCTCTTCGCCGGCGAAACCGTCACCTTCAACATCATTCTGTCCACCGCCATGGTCATCGGAGCCGTCATGCTCGTTGATCGCGGCACCGCCCGCCTCCCTAAGACCACCTAAATCATTCGAAGCCTGCCTCGCGGCACAAAACAAAAAGGCGCGCCAGCCTTTCGGCCAGCGCGCCTTCATTCCTTGCTACAGATCGCGGACGGTTACATCTTCGAAATATCCACCGATGCCCGCGTCGTCTCCCACTCCATCTTCAGCGTGCAACCGCTCCCCGCCTTATCAAGCGCAATCGTAAAGTTCTCCACCGCCGCTGGCAGCGTTGACGCCTTCATGTCCACCCGCACCAAGTCCGAATCCGCACCCGGATAAGGAATGCCCCACTCCCCGGTCTTCTTGCTGATAATCAGCGTCCACTTGTCCTTATTCGGAATCGCGAACATGGTGTACTTTCCCGCCGGCACATGGCTCCCACCTACCATCACGTCCGACGTCGTAACAAAAGTGGTCGCGTCATTCGCCCCCGCGCGCCAAACCTCGCCATAGGGCACCAGTCCGCCAAAAATCTTCCGGCCTTTCGCACGCGGACTTGAATAGTCCACCGTGATGGACTTTCCATCCGCCAGCGCACAGCTTGCCTTCGCCGCCGGACTTGGCTTCGCATTCTTGTCCATCTGCGCCGAGCCAAGCACCGCCATCAAACATAACGCCAGTGACGCCACCGCCAAAACCGCAAATTGTTTCCTCATCGTTTCCCCCTCATAGAGTGCCTAAGTATTGAACCGGATTTGCCCCCTCAGCGCAACCCCGAATCCGTCCATCCCTAATAGACGCACTCTCTCCCGCTAAGAAAGCCCCGCAGTTCGAAAACCTCGCCAAGCAATTCACGCAGGTTCTTGGGAAGTCTGATGAAGAGTCATTGCCTTATTTCGTCGCTGGCTTGGGTGCATGCGCGTCGAGGAACTCGTACCGCCCGCGCACGGTGTCGGCAGCGGCGTGAATCTTTTTGCCAGACAAATGCATTACCTGGTATCCACTCTTGCTGTCGTATTTCGGCCAGTCCGGCAAGCCGCCACCATTTGGATTCCCGGTTTTCGCGAAATTCACCCAGTACGATGACATCGCATCCGACACCTTGAAGTCATCCTCGGTCCACGGCACGTCGGCATGCGACTTCAGCGTCTGAAAAACATATTCAATCTCGCACGCGTGCCGGGCCCCCGCCTCGCTCGCTGGAACCGGTCCCATCATCGCCCCCGGCTTCACTGCCGGAACCTGTTCGAAATGGTATTGGTACACGGGAGCATTCCCGGTTTTCACCTGCATGTCCGTCCACTTCCAGGTTGAGTAGGCGATAAAATCATCGCCCGACAGTGCTTCTGCCGAGAGCAGCGCCTCATGGTCCGTCGCAGCCGGATACAATTTCAGAAATTGCGCCGACTGATCGCCGAAGCGTGTCTGCGCCTGCTCCGCAAAACTTTTCGCCGTGGGTTTTTTCGGCGCAAAGAGAACAAACATTTTTCCTTCATCCGCATTCCACCCCGCCAACAGCGGAATTTGGCTCTGCGCGCCTTGCGCGTAAATGGTCACCGCCTCCGTAGGCAGATAATATCCATCAACATTCGGACCAAATGAATATCCGCGATCCTTTTTTGCAGCTGCCTGCAACAGTTCATCCCCAGGTTTTGCTCGCATCTCCGCCAGCGATTTTGCTCCCACGGACTCCGCGAATTTCACCCCGTTCCGTTCTGTTTCTGAAAGCGGCTTCACGCTTAGGCCTGCGTTTGGCCCGCTTGGAAAGAAAGCCCCGCTCTCTCCGATCGCTTTCTGAAATAGATTCTTCGAAAGTGGCGACGCCATCAGCGCGCTCACCGAAAATGATCCTGCCGATTCGCCCGCGATCGTGATGTTTTGTGGATCGCCCCCGAACGCCGCGATATTTTTCACTACCCACTGCAACGCCGCCACCTGATCCAACAGCCCGTAGTTGCCAGAAGCGCCGTGCCCCGATTCCTTGCTGAGCTCCGGATGGGAGAAAAATCCAAACACACCAAGCCGGTAATTCGGGTTCACGATAATCACGCCTTTTTTCGCCAGATTTTCTCCGTCATAGCGAGGCTCCGAACCGCTTCCCGCCACGAATCCTCCGCCATAAAACCACACAATCACCGGTATCTTTGCGCTCGCTGGCTTTGCCGGAATCCAGATGTTCAGCGTCAGGCAATCTTCGCTCGGCTGGCTGTCGCGAAAGTAGATGTCCCCAAACACGTCTGTTTGCAGGCAAGCCGCGCCGAATTTGTCAGCTTGCCGCACGCCGCTCCACGCCGCTGAAGGCTGCGGCGCTTTCCAGCGCAGGCCTCCGACCGGTGGCGCAGCAAACGGAATCCCCTTGAACATGCGCACCGAATGATCTTCGTTTGCCGTTCCTTGCAGCTTTCCGTTTTCGACGGTTACTTCATCTGCAGCGTTAACCGCACCCGCAAAAAGCCCGCCGATCAGGAGAAGCAAACCCGTCATTTGTAGAGCGATAGAAAAACGTGTCATTTTTCCCTCGAAGTGAACTAGTGCGAAAAGGTTGCCGACGGAGCCGCCGGCTTCTCCGGATATAGCCGCTCAAACTCCGGGTCTCCATGAAGCATCGTGAGGTCCGGGTCTCGCCGCGTCCAAACAGAATCCTTCGACCCCGCTTCCCACGCCTTGCGCAACGCATCCATTGCTTCCGTCCTTTTATTCAAGCGGCAATACACGCAAGCTGCGTTATAAAGAATTGACGCCTCATTCGCGCGCAAAGTGACAGCCAGGTTGAGCTCGCGCAGCGCGTCTCCCTCACGTTTCAATCTCGCGTAGTTCGCGCCCAGCAAAATCCGCGCCCGCGCATCCTCCGGTACATGCTTTAAATGATTCTCGAGAGCCACACTAAATCTCTCGGTCATCCTGAGGTTGGCAGCCTCTTTTTCCATCGTGCCCAGTGAATTCAGAATCGGCACATAGTTGTAGTCCTCTCCGCTCGCCTCGATGGCCGATTCCGAAATGTCCATCACCTCTTGCGAGCGCCCCGCCGCAAACAGCGCGCGGCATAACAGGTAAAACGCGCCATCGCAATCGCGTTTTCGCTCAATCGCCTTTTTCACCATGCGCACCGCTTCGTCATATAGCCCAGCAGCGTAAAGCACCCAAGCCTGGCTGATATGCGTTTCAGGAAGGTCCCACCGTAGCGCCACGGCTCTCCCAGAAGCCTCGCGCGCGCGTTCGACCCATACCTCATCGCGACTGAAGAACGAGTAATACATTGCGCAGGCATTCGCGCAAGCCGCATATGCCAGCGCAAAGCTGGGGTCCAGCGCCACCGCGTTTTCAAACATCTGCAGAGCGAACTCCACGTCCTGCCGTGTCAACCGCCGCGCATAGCGCTTCCCGCGCAAATACAAATCGTAAGCCTGCAGATTTTCCGTCGGCTTGTCGGCGAGGGCTTCTAGTTCCTGCGGCGAAAGAGTCACGCGTAGAGCTTCGGCGATCTTTCGCGCCATTTCGTCCTGCACTTCAAAAACATCCTTCATTTCCCGGTCGAATCGTTCCGACCACAGCGGAAAATCCGTGCGCGTATCAATCAACTGGGCGCTAATGCGCAGCCGCGCGCCCGCCCTCCGCAACGTCCCTGTGAGCACGAAGGCCGCTCCAAGCTGCTGTCCAATCTGCGCCGGCGTCACCGGCTTGTCCCGGAACGCCAGCACCGTAGGACGCGAAAAAGTGTTCAGCCCTCGAATCTTCGAGAGCTCCGTGATGATGTCCTCCGTAATGCCATCGCGCAAATACTCATCTTCTTTCGCACCGCTCTGGTTTTCAAAATAGAGCACCGCTCCTGACTTCTTCGCCGGCAACGCGCTAACTGCAGGCGAGCTCGGGACCTCGGTCTTTTCCGCTGCAGGCCGCCGGTTCGAATCAATGTCCCGTTTGAGTCTTTTCAGATCGGCCCGCAGTTCTGCCGCCGTCTGATACCGCAGATCAATATCCTTCTCCAGCGCCTTCCCGAAAATATTTTCTAGCGCCATCGGCAATCGCGAATTCAATTTCGTCGCCGGAGTCGCCTCCGAATGCAGAATGCCATCGAAAATCAATGCCACCGTCGAGCCTGAGAAGGGAATCACGCCCGTGGACATTTCATACAGCACCACACCCAGCGAAAACAAATCCGATCGCGAGTCCAATTCCGACCCTCGCGCCTGCTCCGGCGACATATACGCCACCGTACCAATTGAGCTGCCCGGGCTGGTGAGAAACGCGTCGTCTCCCATCATCGTCTGCGTGCGCATCGACGCTTCGCTAAGCGTTTCCTTCGCGTGCTGCCGCTGAGGCGCCAGCTTGGCCAGACCAAAGTCCAATATCTTCGCTTGCCCCCGCTCTACTATGAAAATGTTCGCCGGCTTGATGTCGCGATGAACGATGCCCTTCGCGTGCGCCGCTTCCAGCCCGTCCGCAATTTGTATCCCCACATCCAGAATTTCCGATATCGCCATCGGCTTCCCGGAGATGCGATGCTTCAGCGTCTGGCCCTCGAGAAGTTCCATCGCGATAAACGGCCGGCTTTCGAATTCCCCAATATCATAAATGGTGCAGATGTTCGGATGATTCAGAGAAGATGCAGCCCGCGCCTCGCGCCGGAATCGTTCGATCGCCTGCGGGTCATTCGAAATGTCGTCAGGAAGAAACTTCAGCGCCACGTTCCGGCCAAGCCGCGTGTCCTTGGCCTTGTAGACCACGCCCATCCCGCCGCCGCCCAGTTTTTCCAGCACGGTATAATGCGAAATGCTGCGCCCAGTAATAGAAGAAGTGTCCGTCATCGGCACTGGAGTTTACCCCACCGCCCCAACCCAGGCAAACGCGGCGCTCGCGGCTCAGCTATTCAGTGGACTCCCGGTATTTCGCATTATCAGAAAACAGAAATCAACAGGCCCGATCGCCAGTCGTTGGTCTAAAATGTGGGAGAGGGAATCACTCACCGCATGAAACTGAAATTACCCGTTGGCCCTTTCGGCGCCTATCTATTTGATTGCGACGGAACCATTGTTGATTCGATGCCGCTGCACTACATTGCCTGGAAGAAAGCGCTTGGAGAATGGAATTGCGAATTTGACGAAAAGCTTTTCTATGCTTGGGGCGGCATGCCCATCGCCCAGATCATCTCCGCACTAAACAAAAAAAACGGTCTGGCCATGCCGGTGGAAACCGTGGCCCATCGAAAAGAGTCCCTCTATTTCGATCTTCTTCCCGAGCTCAAGGCTGTTCCTGAAGTTGTGGAGCACATCGAAGCCCAACACGGCCGCATTCCCTTTGCTGTCGTCTCCGGAAGCAGCAAGGAATCGGTGGTCGCCTCGCTCACTTCGCTAAACCTCCTCGATCGATTCGAAACCTTTGTCTGCGCTGGCGACTACAATCTCGGCAAGCCCCACCCGGAAGCCTTTCTGCTCGCCGCATCCAAACTCGGAGTGGAGCCAGAATCCTGTTTGGTTTTTGAGGACACGGAAATGGGAATTCAAGCAGCTACGTCCGCCGGAATGTCTTCTGTCAAAATCCCCCCTCCGTGGGAAAGGGCCGCAGCGTCCTCCAAACATTCTGATTAAGACTCCATCAAACTCTCGATTGTCCCAGCGTCAGCATTTCTTCTCCCAGCGGATTTCAAATGAAAAGAGGCCCTCCAGATCTGGAGGGCCTCTTAAATCCAAGTTTTCGCGCGAAATTTAGCGCATTCCGTACAGCGCCACTCTCGGCATATGTTCCCATTTGTCTCTGTGGTACCAGAGCTCGACGCTTTCGATCACTCGCCGGTCGCCCGGCAGGTCAATCGCTCGCGTGCTCCCACCGGCGGGGATTCGATAACGCACCGGCAATTCTTCTTGCGTCCCGTTGCCGAAGTGAACGAGCACGCGGTCAAATTCCACCTCGCCTACGCTCACGCGCAGTTGAATCGCGCGGAACTTGCCGTCGGAGTGCCCCACTTTGATTCTGTCGTGATCCACCGAGCCGTTTACGTGAGCGTCGCCCAGATAACTCCAGTGCTCATGCTGTGCCTGCAAGGAAGTTCCCAGGGTAAGCATTACCAATAGTCCCACGAGCCCTACAATGTACTTTTTCATTTGTCTCCTCCGTTAAACTCAGTGCGGAATCTTGCAAAAAGACGCGGCACCCCGGTCTGTCAGCGCCAGATCGTTCGCTCTGACATCCAGCCCAGGCTGCCCCACGATGAACCCGATTGTCATAAGCTTATCCCCGGGGCTTGTTCCCCACAATCCTTACGGTTTTTGCTTCCCACAATCGGTAAACTCCCTGGCAACGCATGCCATTTCGCCCTGCCCAACCGCGCCTTCACCTTCCCCCGAACTCATTTCCTCGGAAATCGGCGCATTTCCGTGTCCCCTGAGTTTTCTTTACACTTTTGTTCTCTTTGTGTTAGCCTGAATGGGTCGAAGAGAAGAAGAAAAATTTAGGGGACGACGGAGAAGGGCACTTGAGCGCACCGAAATCAGCGTTGATCGAACAATTCCGGACCCACGTTAAGGATACAGGCTCACCCGAAGTGCAAATCGCGCTTCTGAGCGAGCGGATCAACTATCTGACCTCGCATCTCAAGTCCCACGTGAAAGACCATGCATCGCGCCGCGGATTGATCATGATGGTCAATAAGCGCCGCCGTTTGCTGGACTATCTTAACCGCCG
>JBGPDI010000023.1:0-49800 GCA_041482215.1 Candidatus Acidiferrum sp.
CCAGGCCTTCCTCCAGGTCCAGCGCCGTCGCAACACCTTCCAATGTCAGCCCCAGCTGAACCATTGCAAAAGCCACTTCAGGCTGAATTCCTACGATAACCGTTTCCGCGCCGCGCAGCCGAATCATGTGAGCGATCTCGCGCAACGTCCGCGAGGCAAACGAGTCCATCACGTCCATCGCCGTAACATCGACGATAACCGCACGCGAGCGAAACTTAACAACTTGCTGTACTAAACCCATGCGCAGGTGGTTAAGGTCTGCGTCCGAGAGAGCGGCCTGAAAGGTGGCAATCAGGACCGCTCCCTGTTTCAGAATGGGGACTTCCACGTTGCGCTTCCTCCCGATCGTTTAGCGCGATTCCGCCAGTGTCACGACTTTGTAGCCCAGTAGTCTTTCCGCCTGCTCGATACCGCCTTGCAGGTCGCCCACTGTATTCATCTTGCCCAGGTCTACGCCGATCGTCACCAGGGTTTGCGCAATTTCCGGAGAAAGGCCCGTGACGATGACCGTCGCGCCAAGAAGCCTTGAAGCTTCCACGGTTTGCACCAAGTGGTTCGCCACCGTTACGTCCATGGCCGCCACACCGGTGATATCAATCACCACGACTTTCGCGCGGTTGGTCCGGATTCCCCGCAGAAGTTGTTCCGTCAATTGCCGGGCGCGCTGCGGATCGATGACGCCGATGATCGGCAGAATCAACAATCTTTCGCGAACCTGCAACACCGGCGTGGAGAGTTCGCGGATCGCTTCCTGTTGCTGGCGGATGACACGCTCGCGCTCCTGGACGAAACCAACCGCCACGGTGTTCGCGATTCGGTTTGCGGCAGGTTCGTACGCATCCAGGATGCGATTCAGTTTCTTGAAATCCGTCTGGTACTTTGCGAACAGGGACCGTGCCAGGACGTCTCGCAGCAGGAGAACGATGCCAACGACTTCGTGCGTTTCGACCCCTCGCGGAATGATGCGTTCCGAGAGGTTGCGCGCGTATGCTTGCAGCGCCTCGAATGCCTCCGTTTCCAGAGCTTCCACGTAGCTGTCGTAGACCGAGGTTGCTTCCGCGAAGATCTCTTCCTTGGTCATCGCTGTAAGCAGCCGCGTCTCCGTGATGCGCACCACCCATTCCTCGCGCAATTGGGTGCGGTTCTGGCGGAGGTGCGCCACCAGTTCTCGAAGAAGCTCTGAAGGAGCTTCGCTGCGCACTAAATCCGCGCCTGGATGGCTCCTTGCCACCGAGTCCTTTGAAGTGTTCTCTCGTTTGGACATGAATCGATTCTCCTTGCACTGAACGGCATGCACCTGTATCACCGAATTGTCTGGGTCCCCAGCAGATTCGAAACAAATACCATGACTTACCCGGTACCTCAAGCAAGTGAACCCCTGCGAATGGCATCAGGTGAATACCTGAGTGGCGAGCTATGGTCTTGTGAGCACTGACGAACCGGTCTCTTGCCCGCTGCTTCATGAATACTCGTCTTGCGCAAGTACTAGTGGAATCACCTGCACCAAGAGTACGGGCCTTACCCGCTTGTCGTTTGCCCGGGTAAATGAAACCATGTGCTTGCCAGTGAGAAAGTTCTTCGCACTTACTGGGAGGAGGGCTGATGCCCATACCAGAATTGCAGGCCGAAAAGGGTTCGCAGGACACTCGCTTGACGACGGGATTGCCGAAGCAGATCTCCAATCGCAAGGTTCTCGCCATGAATCGGAAGAACGGCCATCTAGAAAACGGCCTCACGGATAATCTCTCCTCCGCTTTGCAAGCTGCAGATTCCGAGTTTGGTCAGATACTGCAGGAAGTGGATGAGATCTCTAGACTTCTAAGATCCGACCGCCCCGACACACAGACTATGAGGGTCGCAACGCACCCGGCAGTCTGGGGCGCCGTTAAGCAGGCCCTTCTCGACAGAGAACTGCGCTATCTCGCTCTCACTGATGATCTAACCTGCCTCTATAACCGTCGCGGATTCTTTGCCGCCGCCGTGCAGCAGCTCAAACTAGCGAGCCGGAAGGAACAGAGCCTCTTGCTGCTGTACTGTGACGTCGACAATCTAAAAAAGATTAATGATTCCTATGGACATCGGGAGGGAGATTTGGCGCTTATTCGCGCTGCAGACGCTTTGGAACAGGCATTTCGGGATTCCGATATTCTGGCTCGCCTCGGCGGAGACGAATTTGTTGTATTGGCGTCAGAAGCGTCCACCCAGAGCCAGGAAATTCTCCTCCGCCGATTGGAAAAGAATCTCAAAAAGTCGAATGCAAATGAATCTCGTTACAAGCTATCGCTCAGTGTTGGTATAGCGCGGTTTGATCCGAAACGTGCCATCTCACTCGGTGAACTTATGGCGCAAGCGGACGAGGCCATGTATGAACAAAAACGAAACCATCAGAAGTCTTGCAATGGCAACAGCTGAACGGCAAAGCCCGGCCCGGGCTCCCGAAAAAGCTAACTCTGAAAAAAGTCCTGATTCTACGCCTGCGCCTCTAGACGGAAGAATGGAGAAGCGCGTCCCCATGGCTGTGCCAGTAGACCTCGTGATCGCGGAAGGGATGCTCGTTGCCGAGAGGGTGGTCACCGTCAACGTAAGTCCACACGGCGCTCGCGTGGTGACCAAGCGGCGATGGCAGGCGGAAGAGCAGCCGTGGCTGGCTTCATTGACAAGCTATTTTCGATTGCAAGGCAGCGTGGTCTATTGTCAGCCTCTGGCGAATGGGGATTTCTGCGTGGGACTAAAATTTCGGGCGAGCTTCATAGACTGGGGAGATAGGCTGTGGGGGTAGCACTTCATCAGCGAGATCCCCGATGGTTAGAGGATTATCGCAAGTTTCAAACGCAGTATTTCAAAGCGATAACTTCCGCGTAGTCGGCAAACCGGAACTAGTTCAGAGGGACACCAAGCGGATCGGTACAGGGAAGTCGGCTAATAGGAAGCTTTGTTATCGATTGCGGGGGGATCGCGGGCTACTTAGAAACCAACTGTGTCTGGCGAAATTTCATAGTCGAACGAGCAGATACTGTGGAAGTGGTCGATGGCGGAAATCAGAACACTTCGATGCACCAGACGAGGTGGGTGGACCAGGTTTTTTGGGTGGTGAGCGGGGGCGTCAGTTTCCGAGTGGCCGACAATCCAGGAGTGAGTGACGAGATGAGCGTTACTCGGGATCTATCTTGAGACGCGAGTTCGTCTTACTCTATTCTGCTTCTGAGGGAATAGTGATGAGACCTTTGCTCTTTGCTCTCTGTGTTGTGTTTGCGTTTAGCTGTCTGAGCGCACAGACGCCTGCGTGGCAGCCCTCGCCAGGACATACGCAAGTGCCGATATGGCCGGGAGCAGCGCCTGATCCGCAGCCTGTGGCGGGGCCAGAGGTCACTACGACGTCGTCGGGGAAGAAGGGGCTGATTGCCGGCAAGCCGGTGGTAGGGGTGTACAACGTGACGCGGCCTACGATGACGGTCTATTCGCCACAGGTAAACAATACGGGCGCTGCGGTCGTCGTCTTCCCTGGCGGAGGCTATCAGGGTCTGGCCATCGATTTTGAGGGCACGGAAGTCTGTGATTGGCTTACGCCCAAAGGGATCACGTGTGTGCTGCTGAAATATCGCGTGACGGATATAGGGCGGTATCCGAAATCGGGGCCATATCCAGAATCACCGATGGCGTTGGAAGACGCGCAGAGGACGATGGGGCTGCTGCGCTTGCACGCCGCGGAGTGGCATATCGATCCGCACAAGATTGGCGTGCTTGGGTTTTCGGCAGGCGGACATTTGTCAGCAGCTATCAGCACGCACTACGCAAAGCGTTTGTACACGGCTGTAGATGCCGCCGACAAAGAAAGCTGCCGCCCGGACTTTGCGGTGGCTGTGTATCCGGGGCATCTGTCGGTGTCCGCGGCGGAATGGGATGCCAAGCAAGGCGCCAAAAAAATTGTAGTCCGTCATGCGCCAAATGCCGATAAAGAGCTTACGGTGAATCCCGAAGTTCCTGTGACCGACAAGACGCCGCCTACGTTTTTGTTGCAGGCCGAGGATGACCACGTGGACAACGTAGACGACTCGCTAGCTTACTACATTGCTCTGAAGAACGCTGGCGTACCCGCGGAGATGCATTTGTATGCGCAGGGCGGGCATGCGTTTGGGCTGCGGCGGACGAAGTTTCCGATCACGGAATGGCCTCAGTTGGTGGAGACGTGGCTGAGGACGATCGGAATGATTTCGGAGTAGGTGCCCCGGATCTCGGTTGACGGGTAATGAACGTTAACGACGACGACAGGAGAAGCAAGGAGCAGATTCGCGGGAATAGGTTTAATTAGGATGCAGGCAGAGGCGATTGTGCCGGTTGCGTTTGCGCCTTTTTCCTCAGGACTGCCGCGGAAAGCAGCGTGATGACGAGCCCAACCGGGAAGGGCTCGATGAACGTCATCGCTGCGTTGAGGAGCGGGTTGTCTTCGATCTCCTTGTATTTCTTAATTTGCTCTATTTGCGCCTGGATGGCGGCAGGGCCCGCGCCGGAGGCCTTGAGCTTCTCGATCATATAAGCGCCGTATTTGTCCATGAAATCGGGAAGGAAGTTGAAGTAGAGAATTTCCCAGGTCACGACATAGAAGATGCACGAAATCAGGGTGATGGAGATGCCGACGGCAAACGCCTTGGAGAAGGTGATCTGGCCGTTGCCAACGTTGTCGCGGTACGAGCGGATGCCGAAGAACACCAGCAAGAACGAAAGCACAATGGTGGTGTAACCGATGACATAGGAATGGCCAAAGCCTAACTTGTCCGCGAACGGGATGGTGGCCACCATCATCAGCGAGGAAAGAGCGCCAGAAATCAGCCCGAAAGTCAGCACCGTCTTTTTCATCGATTTAAGTCTCCTTTTCCCTGAATTCCGTGAAACCTGGTTGAACGTGGCCGAAATTTAGCGGGGGACGTAAACGTTGTCGTCACCCTTTTGGGTGATTTTGCATGGGGGAGCGAAAAATCACCTTTTCGTGTGGGGGCCGCCGGATAGGCAAACACCTCACGGGATCAGCCGAGCGGTCTTGCCGATCTGCACTGCCTGGGTGCGCCGCTTGGCGCCGAGCTTATCAAACAGCCGGCTCGAATGGGTCTTCACCGTGTTCTCGCTGACGAATAGCCGGTCGGCGATTTCCCGATTGCTCAACCCAGTGGCTATGAGTCCGAGAATCTCCATCTCACGGGGCGTGATGCCGAGGCCCTCTCGCATACTTTCGTCCGGGACGAACGGTTCCCCTGCTGGGACAGGGACTTCCTTCACAACTATCCTCTCCCGCGTTCCAGTCAGCTTGAGGCCAAGCCAGATACCAAGAACGGCAAAGGTTCCAGCGATCAGTCCACCGTAGATTTCGATCGAATGCTCGAATACCAGGAACCGATACTCGGTCCACTTCAGCACGACAATCAGGACCCCGCCGATTAACCCGTATATGAGAACGTGCCGTTTCATAAGTTCCGGAGGAAAGGATTCAGGCCAAGATTATCGCGCCCATGGCGCTGTCGATCATACTACTGAGGGGCAACGTCAGCGCCTTGACCAATTTTTCTCGAATGATGGCGTAAGGGAACCTTGTTGGCAACGAAAAATTAGAAGGCTTCAATGCGCCAGACGAGGCGGGTGGACCAGGTTTTTTGGGTGGTGAGCGGGGGGCGCCAGAGGGCCAGGATTTGGGAGCCCTGGTAGACGCGTTCGAAACCTTCTTCGGATTCGGAGACGGTTTCGATGGGGGCGACCCAGAATTCCTCGGCGAGCGGGGCGTGCAAGGCGATGCGGAGGCGTTGCCAGCCGTCTTCCATGCGCAAGATGGGGCCGGGGAGCGCGCCGCTGAAGCGGAGATTGTGGCGGCCAGCGGGAGTCTCGAAGAAGCGGTCAGGCTCGGCAGGGGCGAGAAGATTGATGATGGATTCGATGCCGATGGCGACGGGCTTTTCGAGAGGCTCTTTTAGTTTCAAGCTGATTTCGCAGGCGACTTCGCAGCCATTGGGCGCGGCGCCGAAGGTAAATTGTTTGATGAGCAAGATTTTCGACGCGGAAGACTCCGTCTTGCCTAGTAAAGCTAGAGAATCTGCGCGGAAAAGTTCAGCGTCGTAGGGGCCGGAGTTTTTCACGCTGAAGGCGCCGCCGGCAAATCCGGCGTCTTCGCGAAGCTCGAGGGCTTCGTAGTCAGCGTGGGTGCGCGCGGGATCGAAGATCAGAACGCGGAAGGCGTGGCGCGGCCAGCGATCGTAACGGAGGTAGCGCTCGAGGCCGGGCTCTTTCACGCGGGTCTGCTCGTGGATGGAGATGGCCGCGCCGGTGTCGGTCTTTCCGGCCGCTTCGCGCAAGCGCGTGTGATAGGCCTCGGGACGGCGCAAGATGGAATTCACTAGAGTGGCGGCCGCGGGGCGAAAGTCCAATGCGGCAATAGTGCCGCCGTCACTGGGTTTCAAAAGAACCTGAGATTCGGGTGAGGTGAAGAGCAGCTCGGTAGCACCGTCAGCATCGTAGTCCATCAGTTCGACGCGCGGGGTCAGCGCACCTGGAGTCTGCCGGTCAGCGATGGCTTCGGCGCGAATAAGATTGCGCCAGAGTTCGGTGCGGAGGTGTGGGGCGTAAATGCCGCCAAAAATTCCGTGCCAATAGGCGTCGTTGCACTGTGCGCGCAAGAGCAGGTCACGGGCTTGGAGCAATTCGCCGACGGACTTTGAGCCATCGTGCCGCACGGGCGCGGCAGCGATGCGCGCGGAGACACGCAGCATTTTCTTGTGAAGCAGATTGGACTCTGGGTATTTGCGGAAAAAACCGCGCCAGGAGCCGCCGCGGAGGAACGAGAGGACTTCGGGACGCGCACCGAATTCTTTCAGAACTTCATGATAGCGCTGGCGAACACGCGTGGGCAGGGCCCATTCCAGCATTTCCGTGTAGGAAGCAGTGGGAAGATCGGCGCGGCCGAGCGTCGAATGCGTCGCCAGGTATTCGCCTGGTGTGGACATTTGGAGCCAGTCGGAATTCTTTTCGAGCGCGGTAAAAAACTCAGAGAGCCAGCCGTCGGTGTAGCAGTGTTCGTGGGTACCGGGCCAGACGCCGAATTTTTCCATGTCGTCGCCCATGGCAGCGACACCACCGGGGTGTTTGCTGGCTGCATCGCGCAGATACGCGATGACGTCTTCGACTTTGCCAAATGGAACGAGATAGCGGAGCGCCTTCTGGCCGGGATAAAGCCAGACCGTCTGGCCGCGGTCTTCGGCGATGTAAGGGCCGAAGAGTTCTTCGGGTTCGAAGCCCGCGGCGATGAAATGCATGTCGTCAACCAGCGTGTAGGCGACGTGCGCGGCGGCCAGCGCGGTGGGGAGCTGCGGTTCCCAAACGCGCTCGGCGAGCCAGGCACCGGAAGGTAGCCGGCCAAAATGCTTTTCGATATAGGAGGCGAGGCGCGTGATTTGTTCGCGCTGGTCTTCAGGTGGAATGGAAATCAGGATCGGCTCGTAGAAGCCGCCTCCGACGAGTTCTACCTGGCCAGTTTGGACCAATTTTTTCAGGCGCACGAAATACTCGGGGCGATGCTCTTCGATCCAGGTAAGCAGCGGGCCGGAATAGTGGAGGCCGAGACGAACACCGGGGTGTTTTTCGAGATGTTCGACAAAGGGAAGATAGGAATCGTCGTAGGCCTTTTCAAGGACATGGCCGAAATTGCCGCAGGGCTGGTGCGCGTGAATGAGCAGAGCGAGATG
The DNA here is from genome assembly GCA_041482215.1 of Candidatus Acidiferrum sp. Lineage (GTDB taxonomy): Bacteria > Acidobacteriota > Terriglobia > Acidiferrales > UBA7541 > Acidiferrum. The sequence continues at coordinate 7,722 of JBGPDI010000023.1, forward strand.
GAATTTCTGCGGCATGGGGGACGATTTTCTCTTTCACATCATAACCTGCCCGGCAAATTTATGAATTCCAGAGCAAGGTGAGTGCGCGAATCGCGCACCTCGATGGGATGCGGGACGATGTTAGCCGGGCGCACGGACGAAGTTCAATCAGGGCGCGGTGTGCTTCAACACCCAATCGGAGATCGCGTTCAAAGCTTCAGGAGCCATGGTCTCTTCGATGCCGCCGTATTCGGTGGGCGTGCCCGTGGGACCGTGCTGGAAGAGGTGGTTCAGGCCAGCCAGTTCCGTGGTTTGGAAATCTTTGTTGCCACCGTCCTGCAAAGCCTGGTGGATTTTGGCGAGATTTTCTTTTGGCGGAATTTGGAGATCTTTTTCACCATTCAGAGCAAGGACCGGACACAGAGTCTTTTGCATTGCGGGAACGGGATCGTAGTCGAGGTAGTAGCGAAACCACGGAGAAACCAGCATGCGCAATTGGGATTGCACGGCGGCGGGGGCGAGCGCGGCGCCGGTGCTGGTTGATTGGACAAGGTCATTGAGCTTCGCTTCCAGCTCCGCGGGATCTTTTTCTTTGCGAACGACGGCATACGTTTGTTTGTTGAAGGCGAGAGTTCTGGAGATTTCGCCATCGTTCACGCCGGCAGTCCTCAAGATGAGTTCAGACTGGAGCGAGAGCACCTCTTCACCTCTTAGGCCGGGACTTGCGAGGAGCACGATCCACGCGACGGGTTGTGCATGCGAGGCGACGATGGAAGCGATCATCCCTCCTTCGCTGTGGCCGATGAGACCGATTTTTTGAGGATCGATCTCCTTGCGGGTTTTCATGTAGACGAAAGCGGCTTCGGCGTCGGCGGCAAAATCTTCAGTCGTGGCACGGGCATAATCGCCGGCGGACTTGCCGATGCCGCGTTTATCGAAGCGAAGAACGGCAATGCCTTTTCGGGTGAGGTGATCGGCAAGGACAAGAAACGGGCGATGGCCGACGATGCTTTCATCGCGATCGTGTGGCCCGGAACCACCAAGAAGAATGGCGGCGGGAAACGGGCCGGGGCCGCGTGGAAGAGTGAGCGTACCGGCGAGTGAGATGTTTGCCTGGTTGTTCGGGAAGATGATTTCTTCTTCCTTGTAGGGGTAAGGCTTCACGGGATCCTGCGGGCGGAGCAGCTCGAGAAGTTGGTCGGAGCGGTGAAAGGTGAGCCTTTGCGCGCCGCCGCTTTGCGTCCAGCTACCGGTGATGGCGGTCTTGGTGGCGTTCAGCGTGCCGTCATAAACGCCGCTGACCACGGGAATCTCAAAATGGAAGGCGGCTTCTTTCTGGCTGACATTGACGGCGGGCAATCCGCTGACTCCCTGGTCGGGACTATCGAGCGCGGCGACGAGCTGCTTTTTATCGTCATGCGTGACATGCAATTGAAGGCGGAGGCGCATTCCGTGGCCTTCGAGAGCGCCTTGCCAGACACCTTCGGCGCCGGCGATGGCGTCGGAGGGCTTTCGCGCTCCGGTTCCCGCGGCCTCGCGACGAAATACTAGAGGCAGGCTGACGCTTCCCTGCGTCCAGGCGCCTTCGATGCGGGTGTGATTCACGGCAAACTTTCCTTCGTAGGAGGCGCTCACGGAGGCCACGTTGAAATTCAAGTCGGAATCTTTCTGGGTAAGAGAGGTGACCTCGATGCCGTAGACGCCTTGGTCCAGACTATCAATGGTGGCTTTGAAAGAGCCGTCTGACGCTTTCGAAACATGCAGAACCAGGTGGAGGACGGCTTCGCCCGCTTCCAGCGAGCCAGCCCATTCGCCTTCGATAGTGGAGATGGCCCTCGGGGGCTGAGGTTTGTGAGCCGCAGGAGTTTGGGCGGAGGCAGTTGAAAAAACAGCCAAGCTGGAAAAGGAGATTGTAAGAGCCAGGAACGAAAACCGGAGATTCACGCAAGACCTCCACTCGCTACGTTCAGGATGGTAGATGATTTCCGGTGCAAAAGAGTTGGCAAGGTGCCGTAGGACGGTCAATGGCTTTATGGGGCGTGATACGGTTCGCGAGATTCGAAGGCGAATACCTGCGGCATACAAAGAGAAATCGGCACGCCAAAGCGTGCCGCCAAAGATCGCGACGAATTTAATGCGTCCTAGAGGACGCGGCTACTTCCCTTGTTTTGCGTACCAATCGGCGTTGATTGGCGTAAAGCTGTTCCACTTTTCCGGCAGATCCTCGAGGGCAAAAATGGCGGTCACCGGGCAGACGGGCACGCAGGCTCCGCAATCGATGCATTCGGTCGGATGGATGTACAGCTGCGTCTCAGCCTCGAAAGCCGGCTCATCCTTGCGCGGATGGATGCAGTCCACCGGACAGACATCCACGCAGGCGGTGTCTTTTGTGCCGACGCACGGCTCGGCGATCACGTAAGCCATTAAGGGTCTCCTTTGTTCGGACTGCTGTTCGGACTGCACCGGCGGCCCATTCAGTTAAATAGCACGACCGGCAAAAAATCCTTATATCACGCGACTGCCCAGAGCGACAAGCAGCTAGGTGAATTGTACGCGGCGGGAAGAAGTTTCTCAACCGGAGGGGGTACGGATAGAATGGGACCTGAAGGAAGGGCCATGAGAATACGGACTAGTTTTGTCGTACTTTGTATGATGGCCGCGGCGACGGCACTGGCTGCGTCACAGGCCCCGAAGACCGCGGCGCGTCGCGACCCGGCAATGATTGACCTGCAGGGTTATCAAAAATTAGTGGAGCAATACCACGGGAAACCGCTGCTGGTGAATTTTTGGGCGACGTGGTGCGAGCCCTGCCGCGACGAGTATCCCATGCTGAATGAGTTGGCGAAGCAATACGCCCCGCAGGGATTGAAGGTCGTGGGAGTGAACCTGGATGACGATGGCGATTTGATTCTGATGCGGCGTTTTCTGGCGCGCTACAAGCCGGTATTTCCAAACTACCGGAAGAAGGCTGGCGGAATCGAGTCATTCAGCCAAGCGATTCTGCCGGGCTGGAGGGGATCACTTCCCGTCACGATTTTCTATGGGAAAGATGGCGGAGAGGCCGGGCATGTGATTGGGGAAGGCACACGGGAAAAGTTTGAGACGGCTATTCGAGAGTTACTGGCATCCGGGGCCAATTAGCGCTTCATGCGTTGAAGCGTGGGAGAAAAATGTGATTCGAACGGAGAATTTGCGCAGCGGTTATATTCAGGACGACGTCGAGGAATATCTTTACAAGCTGCTGCCGGAACGCGATCCGGTTGTCTCGGAGATAGAAGATTACGCAGCGCAGAATCGCGTTCCGATTATTGGGCCGGCGGTAGCGCGAATGCTGGCGCTGTTTGTGCAAGTTTCGGGCGCCAAGCGGATTTTTGAGATGGGCTCAGCGATTGGGTATTCCACGATTTGGCTGGCGCGCGCGGCCGGCCCGAAGGGGAAAGTGATTTACACGGATGGTGATCCAGAGAAAGCGCGGCGCGCGAAGGAATATTTTCGGCGAGCGGGCGTGGCCAAGAGAATCGAAGTGCGAGTCGGCGACGCGCTGGAGTTGGTGAAGAAGGCGCCCGGAACTTTTGATCTGATTTTCAACGACGTGGACAAACACCAATACCCCGCCGCCATGAGAGCGGCGCTCCCCAAGCTCCGGCGCGGAGGACTATTCATCACGGATAATACGCTTTGGTCGGGAAAAGCCGCGCGGACAGCGGCTCCGGATGACATTCACACACTGGGTGTGCAGGAATTCAACCGACTCGTCTACGAGTCGAAAGAGCTTTACCCCGTTTTGATTCCGCTGCGGGATGGCGTGACGGTCTGCAGGAAGAACTGAATGCGACCTGTGGCCACTTCCTCCACCTCCACGCCGAAAGTTCACCTGGGACAAGCTCCCGGGCCGAAGGGGCGATTTCTGCTGGGCAGCCTGGTCGAGTTGTCGCGTGACTGGCTGGGCTTTTACAAAGATTGCGCCGAGGAGTTTGGGGATGTGTTTCGCATGCGTATGGCGCACGTTCCGATTCACGTGCTCCTTCATCCCCGTGAGATTGAGACGGTGCTGGTTACAAACGCTGCGAATTTTACGAAATCAGCAGACTATCGGGCCCTGGCGCGGGTTCTTGGCCGAGGATTGCTGACGAGCGAAGAAGATTTCTGGAAGCAGCAGCGCGGGCTTATCCAGCCGGCTTTTCACCGGCAAAGTATTCAGGCTTATGCAAAGGTGATGACCCGTGCCACGAGCCGTATGCTGGATTCGTGGAAGGACAAGGGCGAGCGGAACATCCATGACGATTTGATGCGCGTGACGCTAGAGATTGTGGCGCAATGTTTGTTCGGCGCGGAAGTCACGGGCGCCGCCGATCGCGTCGGCAAGGCCATGGAAGTGGTGACGGAGAGATTCCTGATTAACTCAGGCCTGGCGCTGCTGTTTTCATTCGAAATACCTATTTTTCTTGCTCCCCGGGAACGGCGGGCCATTCGCGAATTGAATAACATTATCGGCGACATCATTCGAGATCGGCGCTCATCGAATGAGCCGCGAGAAGATCTGCTGGCAATGCTGCTTGGGGTGCGGGACGCGGATGGAAACCCCATGAGCGATGTGCAATTACGCGACGAATCGATGACACTTTTTCTTGCGGGTCACGAGACCACGGCGATTGCGCTATCGTGGGCCTGCTACCTGATTGCCCAAAACCCCGGGATCGAGGCGCAGCTCGCCGAAGAATTGCAAACGGTGCTCGGTGATCGCGTGCCCACTCCGGAAGACCTTCCGCGATTGCGCTATACGGAGATGGTGCTTAAGGAAGCGATGCGACTGTATCCGGCAGTGTGGGGAATTGGCCGAAGAGCCGTGAAGGACTGCGAGTTGGGGGGCTACCGGGTACCGGCGGGATCAAACATTTTCATTTTGCAGTGGCGCACGCAACGCGATCCGCGATTCTTCCCCTACCCGGAAAAATTTGACCCCGAGCGGTGGAGGGAAGATCCGATTCGCTCTGGCAAAATTCCGCGCTACGCCTATTTCCCATTTGGAGGCGGGCCACGTGCTTGCGTGGGGGCCGCCTTCGCAATGATGGAAGCTACGCTTTTGCTGGCCATGATCCAGCAGAAGTATCATCTCGAAATTGTTCCGAAACATCCCATTGAACTCTTTCCAACGGTTACGCTGCGCCCCAAACATGGCATCCGTATGATCCTGCATCGCCGAACAGCGGGACAAAAATGCGCTGAGGGAGCTTGCTAGAATTCGCAACTGGAGCGGACGTCAGGCGAGCCCTGAAGACGTGTATGAACCTTACTTGCGGAGGAAATTGCGCAGGAGGAAACCGACGTTGGCAGGGCGCTCTGCCAAACGGCGCATGAAGTAGGGGAACCAGTCCTTGCCATAGGGAATGTAGATGCGGACGCGATAGCCATCCTTGACTAGACTGCGCTGCAGATCGGTGCGCACTCCATAGAGCATCTGAAATTCGAAATCATCTTTGGAAATCTGCTTCGCAGCGGCGTGGCGAATGGTGGCAGCGATCATGCGCGGATCGTGGGTGGCGATGCCATGGTAAAAACCGCTCGATAGAAGCGTTTGCATCAGCCGAACGAAGTTGGCGTCAACTTCTTCTTTGCGCGGAAACGCAACGTCTTCCGATTCCTTGTACGCGCCCTTGCACAGACGGATGCGGCAGCCGTAGGCCAATAGATCCGTGATGTCGGTTTCACTGCGGTACAGGTAGGACTGGATTACGGTGCCGATGGCAGGATTGCGCGAGCGAACGCGTTTGACGAGTTCGATGGTGCGCTGGGTGTAGAGAGACCCTTCCATATCAATGCGCAAGAAATTATCGAAGCCGACGGCGCGCTCCGCAATAGACATGACCAAGCCTTCGCAAAATTCAATGTTGATGTCGAGACCGAGTTGCGTGAGCTTGCCAGAAACGTTGGCGTGCAACCCTTCCTGAGCAATGCGTTCAAAAACTTCGAGATAGGCATCGCGTGAATGTTGCGCATCCGTGATGGTGGCAACATTTTCACCGAGATAATCGAGGCTGGCGAGCATGCCGGCGCTATTGCATTCACGGGCGGCGGCGATGGCTTCGTCCAGCGTCTCGCCAGCAACGAAGCGGCGCGCCATGCGGCGCGTAGTGCCATTGGTAGTGACCCAATTGGCGAAACCTTTGCTTTCGGATAGTTTGAGCAGCGTGGAGCGGAGCATGCAGAAACGATTATGGCAGTCTACGAAGTACTAAACTAGCCTTTGTGCTCTTCCAGAAACTTTTCCGCATCAATGGCGGCCATGCAACCAGAGCCCGCAGCCGTGACTGCCTGGCGATAGCGATGGTCCTGCACATCGCCGGCAACGAATACGCCGGGAATCGCGGTGAGGCTTCCGTGCTTGGCGAGGAGGTAGCCGTTCGCATCCATCTCCAGCTTACCCTTGAAGACGGTTGAGTTCGGGTCGTGACCGATGGCCACGAAAACGCCAGCCAGCGGAATTTCGCGCGTTTCCTTGGTTTCCAGATTTCGGAGGCGTACTCCTTCGACGAAATTTTGTGGGGCGACAATTTCCTCGATCGCGAACGGAGTGACAAACTCGATTTTTTGGTTGGCCTTGGCGCGGTCAATCATGATCTTGGAGGCACGGAATTCATTCCGCCGGTGGATGAGAAATACTTCGCTCGCATAACGCGAAAGAAAATTTGCCTCTTCCATCGCGGAATCGCCGCCGCCGACCACGGCAATGGACTTGCCGCGGAAAAAATAACCGTCGCAGGTGGCGCAAGTGGAAACGCCGTGGCCGATCAATTCCCTTTCACCCTTCAGGCCGAGCAGGCGCGCGGAGGCACCCGCGGCGACGATGAGAGTCTTCGTTTCATAGGATTCTTTTCCGGCAGTGATCTTGAACGGGCGCTTACTGACGTCCACTTCGCTGACGGCACCAGCTTTGAACTCCGCGCCGAACTTTTTCGCCTGCTTGCGCATGTTTTCGATGAGTTCCGGCCCCATGATGCCGTCCGGAAAACCGGGGAAATTCTCAACATGCGTGGTGAGGGAAAGCTGCCCGCCGGGTTCATGCCCGTCGAGAACGACCGGCGTCAAGTTCGCGCGACCGGCGTAGATCGCAGCAGTTAATCCGGCGCAGCCGCTGCCAATGATAACGACGTTGTGCATTCAATTATTCTCCATTCATTAGATTCAATACTGCGGCCGCAGGATACAACGCAGTCCGGTATTGTAGCATTCCCTTGCTGGCGATTCGGAAGGCAGGCAGCCAATTTGGAGAGTCATTTTCAGGGGGCAGCATTGACCAGTGTAAACGCCCGCCGCTATAGTTTGAGAAAAGAACAGGTTGCCCCAGGAGAAAGTCACCATGGATCCGCGCTACCCGATTGGACAATTTGCAATGCCCGCGCAAGTGTCAGCTGCTCGGCGACAGCAGGCGATTGATGAGATTGCGACGACGCCGGCAAAAATGCGCGCCGCGGTCAAAGGCCTAAGCGACGCGCAGCTGGATACGCCATATCGCGAAGGCGGCTGGACGGTGCGCCAGGTGGTGCATCACGTTGCCGACAGTCACTTGAACGCCTACGTGCGATTGAAGCTGGCGCTGACCGAAGACAAACCAACGATCAAGCCTTACAACGAGGCGGCGTGGGCCGAACTAGCCGATTCGAAATCGACGCCAATTGAAGTTTCGCTGACGCTGCTGGACTCCGTGCATACACGATTTGTCCAACTGTGGCGGTCGTTGAAGCCCGCAGATTTCGAAAGAGTCCTTGTCCACCCCGAACATGGCGAGCGCAATGTGGATTGGCTACTGTTCGTCTACGAATGGCACGGCAAGCATCACGCCGCGCATATCACCGAGCTTCGCAAACACAAAGGCTGGTAGAGCGCGCAGTGGCGCGGCGCAGCTTGGCTCGTGTACGATGATTCGGCACAAAAGGAGATCGCATGAGCCGACCGGCGGGAACTTACGCTATTTTTGAGACTTCTCAGGGAGACGTCGTTGTGCGCTTGCTCGAAGCCGAAGCGCCTAAGACGGTGGCGAACTTCGTCGGGCTTGCCGAAGGCACGAAAGAATTTACCAATGAAAAGACCGGCGCAAAAGAAAAACGGCCTTTCTACGACGGGTTGATCTTTCATCGTGTGATTCCGCAATTCATGATCCAGGGCGGTTGCCCCCACGGCAGCGGCATGGGCGGACCGGGCTACAAATTTGCCGATGAATTTCATCCATCGCTGAAGCATTCGAAAGCCGGAAAACTTTCCATGGCCAATTCCGGACCGGGCACAAACGGCAGCCAATTCTTCCTCACGGTGGCAGCGACGCCGTGGCTGGACAACCGGCACACTATCTTTGGCGAAATCGTGGAAGGCCAAGACGTAGCTGACAAAATCTCGAATTTGCCGCGCGATTCGAACGACCGCCCGAAAACGCCAGTGTCCATCAAGAAGCTGCGCATCGAACGCGTCGCCTAAGCGAACGCCACAGAAATGCTCACGCCCGAGCGATTATTCCGACTCATGATTGAATTAATGTTCGTCATGCTCGGATTTCTGTTGGTATGGCTGGGACTGGTGCGGCACACGTACGTGGACCGGCACAGCATCTCATGGCTGATTCTGGGCGGCGCACTGATCCTGTGGGGCTTACGCGCGCTATACAGTCCGAGCCAGTGGTGGTTGCGCTGGCAGAATTGGACGCGAGGTTTGTCGCTCGCGCTGCTGGGCCTTCTGATGTTAGTGATGACACGCGTTCCGTTTCTTTGGGTTGGTCCTATGCTTGCAGTTGGTGGCGGATTGCTCGTATTGCGCGGCATTGTGGCATCCGCTCTGATCTTTCGACCGCGGTGAAGTTGCGTTTTCAAAGCCTTCAAGGTCAGCGATCAAGCGCCACCTTTCTGCTGCCTGTATTACCCTCCTGCATGGGCTATAATCCGCGCCATAGACAGCCCCTCCCATTAGTGGAACTCCGCCCGGGGCTGCCGAGAAGTTTCCGAGAAAAAATAAAGGAGAACGTCCGTGCTGAAAGAATTCAAGGAATTCGCCATGCGTGGCAATGTCGTTGACCTGGCCGTAGGCGTGATTATCGGTGCGGCCTTCGGAAAGATTGTCGGCTCGCTGGTGGAAGATGTGATCATGCCACCGATCGGGCGCTTACTCGGCCACGTGGATTTTTCGGGATTGTTCATTGACCTTAGCGGGCAATCCTATCAAACACTGGCAGACGCAAAGGCCCACAGCGCGGCGACGCTGAATTACGGAATCTTTCTGAACACGGTGATCAATTTTCTGATCGTGGCGTTTTGCGTTTTTCTGGTGGTGAAGCAGATCAATCGTTTCGCGGCGAAACCAGCTCCGGCACCAAGCACCAGAGATTGCCCGCAATGCGCGATGCCAATCCCTCTGGCCGCGAAGCGCTGCGGACACTGCACGTCACAGCTCGCCTAAACCTGATTGCCCTACGCCTTCGGAGCTTTTTTCTTCTGGTTGGCTTCGAGATGCACGCGCAAACGATTGAGCACGATTTCTTCGTGTCCCTCGTCCACTTCTTTTTGAACTTCCTCGAGCGCGAAGTGCACAACGTCGTGATGATGCATTTCCAGGGGAGCCACAGCGTCACTGAATCGCAGCCACAAGCGGTGCAGGAGATTGACCTCGTTGGCGGTCAGATTGGGAGCGTGCGGCCCGAGGACTTTGTACAGCTTGTCGCCATTGGGTAAATGAATTTCCAGGTTGAATTGCGGTTTTTGATCGCCGAGTTTTTCCCAGGCCTCACCTATCTGCCGCGCCTGTTCCTCGTTAGTTTCCTTTGTCGAGCGCCCAGCGACAATTGTGCTGGATTGCAGTGAAGCCGCAGCGCGCAGGATACCGTCCCACAAATCGTTTGCCGCGACCACGGCAAGGCGGATCGACTTGCCTCGTTTTTCGGCCATCGAGAGCGCTTGAGAAAAGAGCTGCTGTTCGATGCTGCCGAAAAGCTGATCGGCCTCGAGTTCATTTTCGCCCGAAGCCGAGCGGCGCAAGAGCCGGACATGGAGCACAACAAGATCGCGACGCCCCGGCTTGATACGGTCCAGCACGTTTCCCAGATGATAGAGCGCGTAATGGTTGCTGATGGGGACGAGGATGTTGCCAGGGCGCGCGCCGACGGCCTCGGGAGTCAATTCGGATTCCAATTCGAGATTGAACTGGTCCATCTCGACGTGAGCTGCACCGCCGCGCCGGCCTCGACGTTCCGAAATAGTGAACACGATGTAAAGCAGAACGGAAAAGGTCGCGCCAGCCATCGTGGCGATGGGCTTGGTGAACAAGTTGACGACAGCAATCAAGAACAGGATCGAAGTGATCAACCCGAGTCCCACGGGAATCTGCACGCCTCGGAACGTGAAATTGAGGGGAACCTGGAATTCGCGTTGACCGGGACTGGTGTAACGGAGAACGAGCACAGCAAGGCCGTTCATCGCGAAGCTCCAGATCACACCGAAAGCGTAGAGGTTTGCGAGAAATGTGACGTCGCCGCGACTGATGATGATGGTGACGATTTGCAGTATCACGACGATATTGATGATGCGATGGCTGGTCCCAAAACGCTTGTGGGGCTGTCGGAACCAGGGGCTCAGGACCCCGTCTTCGGAAACGCGGTTCAGCACGCCGTTCGAACCGACGATGGCGGTATTCACCGCTCCTGCCAGAATCAAAGTACCCACTACCACGACAAACGCGTGGAATATCAGACGGACGACAAATGGCCCTTCCAGATTCATGGCTAACCCGCCAATCAGGTTTTCGAGGAATTGCTGGCGGACGCCATCCGGAATAATCATCACGGCGAAAAAGGAAACCAAAGAGGTAAAAACCAGACTGTAGATGAAAATAACCGCGCCGGCCTTTTTCAGGTTAGGCAGCTTGGGACTTTCGATTTCGCGATAGACCTGCGCCAGCGATTCTTCGCCGCTCATCGCCAGGACGGAATGGCCGAGAGCGATGAAGATAGCGATGATGCCGAACATGTGAGGAAGGCTGCTGTGCGCGAGCCAACCGAGCGCACTCGGTCCCAATCTGAGGTTTCGCGGGTGTGGCCAAGGGGGCAACGCGGAATGGCGCACCGCAACCGTGTAAATGCACCAGCCAATAAGCATGATCACCATGACGGTAACCAGCTTCATGATGTGGAGCGCTTTTTCGCTGGACTCAGACACGCCCTTGGTGTTCTGCCACCAAAAATAAAGGGTGACGACGATGGCAAAGCTGGCGGCGATAAAACTGACTGTTCCAAAAGAGAGCGGACCGCTGATGTGGAAATACTGCAGGAGTTCGTTGATCAGCCCCGCGAGATACTGGCCGGCCGCGACGCCGCTAATTGGCCCCGTGAGGATATAGTCGAACATCAACGCTGAGACACTGAATTTCGCGAGCGTTCCGCCGAGCGACATTTTCACTGCTCGGTATACGCCGCCGCGCACGAACATGCTGCAGCTCTCTACATAAACCGCGCGGACCGCATAGGAAAACACCATGATGGCGAGGATGAACCATGGTGCGGTCTTGCCGATGTAGCCTTCGGCTTCGCCGCCCGCATAGTAGGCCGAAGAAGCCAGATCGTTCAGCACGATGGCCGCGGCCCGCCAGAACGAAATGAATGTCAGGAGGGCGGTAGTAGCGACGATGACGCGCGGAATACCGTTGCCACGGCTGCCTGCGGCAGCAGGGCTGATGGGAGTGTCGCTCATGTGTGGATTGTGCTAACTAGCAGTTTGAAATCGTCGCATTTTTGAAGCGCTAAGTCTAGCCGAGCGCCCATAAAGTGCAGAGATGAGCTAGCCTGCGGCCATGCGAAAAGCCTTCGCACATTCGGCGCAGGGGCAGATGTTGCGCAGATGGTCGTAGCTGTAGATGCCGGTGGAATGGCCATCAGTGAAACTGAACTGAATGGCGTAGCTGCCGATTTGCGTGGCGGACTGGGCGCGCGGCTTGGGCTTGAACATGGGCAGAGCGGGAGAGGTCATGAACGTGGGAGTTGCCTCGCCAAGCGCAGCCTTTTTCTCGCGTGCATCATTGCAAGTGGCACAGGGGCATTCTTCACGTAAATAAGTGAATTCGTAGTGGCTGGCGTGGCCGTCGGCCCAAATTACATCCATTCCAGCACCATTTGAAATGTGAATCTTGATGCTGGTTGGCTTTTTTCGCGGGTCGAAAGGAGTCGGCATGATTTCGATGGAGGGTTAGACTTTGGATTTGCCGTCGCAACAATCGCCTGGCGGAATGGGATTTCCGTGCGGGCAAGTCTTCGGATGGCCGAGGAAAGTGCAGATGCGCTGGTCGAGCTCGGGACTGATGATGTGTTCGAACTTGCAGGCTTGCGTGTGCGCTTCGGAATCGTCGATGGAAAAAGTGTCTTTGAAGAGGCGTTCGGCCAGGCGGTGACGGCGGACCACGTCGCGCGCGCGCTGGCTGCCCACGGTCGTGAGATGAACTTCTCCATTCTGCATTTGCACCAAACGCAGATCAGTCATACGTGAGAGAACGCGCGTGGCGGGCTCGTCGGTTACGAGTGGAAGCTTCCCTGCCGAACCAGTGGCGTGGAGAAGTTGTGCCTGAGCCGGCTTCCCTTCTTCGCCGCAAATCCAGATTTGTTCGAGGAGATGATCAAAGCGAATCTCGTCGTCGGTGGAAATCGGTGTGCAGCAGTCAGCTGTGTCGGCCAGCGGACACGCTAGGGGATGGCCCGGGCCATGCTGCGCGGTGTCGAAATGCAAATGGCCGTGGGCCAGTTCGATGCGGCGGTCGGCTTGGCGCGCAATGTCCGGATCGTGCGTCACCATCAAAATCGTGTGGCCGGAGTTGTGCAGCTCGTGAAAAATATTCATCACGATATCTTCGTTGGCTTCGTCGAGATTTCCCGTGGGCTCGTCGGCGAGGATCAGCTTGGGCTGATTGATCAGCGCGCGCGCGATGGCCACACGCTGCTGCTCTCCGCCGGAGAGTTGCGCGGGCAGATGCGTTAGCCGGTCGCCAAGACCCACTCGCTTCAGCGCTTCCTCGGCTTGCTTCTCGTCGGTGACGCTATGGAAATACTGCGCAAGCATCACGTTTTCGAGAGCTGTGAGATACGGCACAAGGTGAAATTGCTGAAAAACGAAGCCGACTTTTTCCGCGCGGTAACGGACAAGTTCGTTTTCACGAAGCTTTGCAAGGTCCACTCCGTCGACGACTACGCTTCCGGAGGTCAGGGTATCCAGCCCGCCGAGAATATTGATGAGTGTAGTTTTCCCGGAGCCGGAAGGGCCCATGAGTGCAACCCACTCGCCGGTGTTCACACCGAAGCTGACGCCGCCGAGAGCATTCAACGTGCCGTACTTCTTGATCAAGTTTTCGATGACCACTTGCTTCGCCGCAGTCAGCGGCGGAGCTTGCACCACGGAACTCACGCTTCACCTCGAAAAACCGACGCGGGGCGAATGCTGGCCAGCCGCCGCAGTGGGTACGCACTAATGATTGCCACGAGGATTGTCAAAACCACAGCTACAGGATACACAATCAGGCGCGGCCGCGCCGCCACGCCGAAGACCGCTTTGCCCAATCCAATCGAAAGAAAAATCCCTATCGCCGCGCCAATCATTCCGCCAGCCAGGCCAAGTAACGCCGCCTCCGCCAAGAAAAGCCGCAGCACGCGCCGCATTGAGCCGCCGATGGCTTTCATCAAGCCGACGTCCATCTTGCGTTCCATCGCCACGTTGGTCATGGCCGCCATCACGCACAATCCAGTGAGCACCAGGACGATCGCCACTGTCGCCGTCAGCAACCCGCTAATGCGGTCGTAGATTTTCGCTTCACCTTCCGTGATTTGCCGAATGGGGCGGACGTCCACTTCGGGAATCGCGCGGCGTAGCGATGCAAGATATCGGTCCACCACCTCGGGAGTACCCGGCACGCGCAGCAGGATCATACTTATTCGCTCGGGTGATCCTGACAAGCGTTGCACTGTTTCAAGGCGCAGAAATACTTGATTATCTTCAGGGCCACCGAACTCCAGAATGTCTCCAACAGGACACTCTATCGCGCGATCATGAATCCGCAATACAAGCCCTGAATGGATTTGGGTATGGAGCCGTGCCGCAACACTACTTCCTACAGCGCTTCTCAACAAAACTGTTGAAGGGAGAGTCGCGGCATGCGAAATCGCTCGGTATGGCACAACTGAACTCAACGCATCACCATCTATTCCCGCGACGACTAGTCGAGACGTCTTTGCTTCGCTCTGCGTTGCACCATCGGCAATAACATAAAGGAACGAGGTCATGGCAACCTTGCCCGCTTCGGAATCCTTGAGGACGCGCTGAGCAATGGATTGGTTGAGAGTGGTGCTATCTGTAAAACTCGGCGCTGCTTCTCGTGGAGCAATGATGACGTTGGCACCGAAGGCGCGGAATTCAGTGGAGAGGCGATGCTTGGCGTCGACTTGAAGATTGAGGAGGGCGGCAGTCACGGCGGCGCCTGCGCCAAGGGCGAGCAACATGACGAAAAGGCGACCCGGGTTCGCACTGAAGAGGCGGCGGAGGATGCGCCAGAACATCGCTCGATTGCTTGTGCGAAGGTCAGCCATCACTCGCCTCGCAGGATGGGTGCTGGTTCGTAGCGCGAAGCACGGCGCAGCGGAAGCGTGCTGCCAAGAATGGTGACGCCGGCAGCGAGTGCGATGATTACGAAAAAGACTATGAGTGATGGCTCGGGCGCCGCGCCAAAGATTCTTTCGCCAAGGAGACGCGCCAGAACGATCCCCAGAGCGTAACCTGCTCCACCGCCAACAAAGGCAAGCAAAAGTTGTTCCGCTGCGAGCAGGAAGCCTACCGTGCCAGAGCCTGCACCGAGCGCCTTCATCAAACCGATCTCGGTGCGCCGCTCGATCACCGAAGCCGCGGAAGACGCTCCTACGGCCAGCGCTGCCGCAAGCAGCGCCGCGCACGTTACCAGCCACAGCAGCATTCGAACGCGGGTAAGAATCGCGCCTTCGCCTTCGGCGACGCGGCGAATCACACGCACATCCGTCCCCGGCAATGCCTGCTGAACTTGGAATGCAATCGAAGAAATGTAAGGGGTGCAAAACCAACGGTCGTACTCCGCAGGAGTGAACGATTTTGGATCGCGCTTCGCAAACGCATCTTCCGGCTTCGTCAACGCGCTCAGGTACATCTTGCGATACTGCTCCGGCTTGTGGAGCAAGTATTGGACAAGATCCAAAGAAACCAAGATCGCCTCGTCCTCACTGCTTCCGGTAGAGAGTATGCCAGTCACTGTCAGGACGGGCGCAGCTTTCTTGTCTTCGTAATCCACGGCGAGTTTGTCACCAATGCGAATATTCAAACGCTCGGCAAATTTTTCGCCAATCACGCATTCGTGAGTCTGGTCACCAAACCATCGCCCTTGAATCCTCCACCAGGGATTCGTTCTATCGACGCCGGTTAAGAAAGTGGATCCGTCTGGAAGGGCTATTTTGTGGTTGGCCCAAGTTCCTATCAGCTGGACCTTGCCCGGATGTGGGAGCCAAGAACCATGCCGGGGGTCAGAGAATTCTCCCCCCCCTGAATCCGTGAGCCTAAAAACACGAGGAGGGTCAATGAATCCGAAATACCGTGTGGATTCGAGAACCGGCGCGAAGGCAATGATGTTGTTGTGCCAGAAAATTGTTTTTAGCTTAGGCAGATCGGCTTCCGGTAGATACGCGCCCGCATTCACGGGACGGTAATCCACGCCTCCGATCTCGAGCGGTAGCGAATCCGCTTGGGGCGTGACGAGGAGGTTTGCGCCGAGGCTGCGAAATTCTTTCGCCAGCCGATCGCCCACATCAAGTGAGACGCTTAATGCAGCAGTAGCCACCCCCATGCCCAGCGCCAGCGCCGCTCCGGTGAGGAGCTTGTGACGCGGACGGCGTCCAAAAGAATCGGCAACGAGTCGTAGAAACATAGGTGAGTTGCGATCGTAAGTGCAGCCGCAGTGGCGGAAGCGCTTACTGAGGAATCTCCTTAGCTGCCTGCGTCAACGACGAAATATCCATAACCAGATCTCCGCCGTCCATGTGCGACGGCACGCCGATGGGATTGCACCCGCCCTGATCGCCGACCGACGGCACATAGATCGCCGAGCCACAGTGGCGGCAAATCACATTCTGGCCGTCCTGGCGATAACCCTCCGCGCCGCATATCCGGCACGCGTCCAAAGCCGTGCCGTAGCCATTCGGCTTCTTGATAATCAGAAATCGCAGCGTCTGAATACCCGCAGTGACGGTGTAAATGTGCAAACTTCCGTCCTGCACTTCGCTCAAGGGAATGCGTACCGTGCTAGCTACTGCAGTTACAGCTCGGGCTGATGGCGGGGCGGAGTTCGCACGCGCGTAAATAAAATCGGCAGTCAGCAAAAGAATTACAACGAGGCACGCTCCTACCGCCGCCATCATCCAGCGCCGCTGTCGGCGATTCTGCGCTTCGAGCAATCGCTTCTCAGCCTCACCCGAGACTTCCTTCGCTGCAGCCGCGTGCGACGCGGACTGCCATTCGCGCAGAATCAACAAAATGGCTGCGCCAAAAATGAACACAAAAAAGAAGAGCTCATTTCGAACGATCGGCCCAATGAGCGCCATCTCCGCCTTGCTCGACGGCAGCCAGCGCGCCTCGCTCAACTCATGGAGCCCGGTAAGCGCCAGTTGGAAAGCCACCAGCATCAGGATGACGGTCGTAATCGCAAAAAAACGATGCAGCGGCACGCGCAAAGTACCCTTGAAGAAGAAAAGGCCGACTGCTACAGCCGCGCCGATTCCCACAATGGTCCCGATCCAGGTCTGCAAGCCCTCGCTCGAGAGCTCCACGGCCCGCAGAATGATAGCCAGCTCTGCCCCTTCCCGAAGGACCATTAGGAAAACAAAGAGAAAAACGCCCCATCCCGCCGCACTCCCCGCCTTCTCCGCGTACGCCTCCACCTTAGCTTCGATTTCTTTTTTCAGGTGGCGCGCAACGCGATTCATCCATACGATCATCGTAATAACGAAGACTGCCGCGGTCAGCAGCATCAGCCCTTCAAAGCCATCTGCGCTGATGCGCCAGCGCTCCAGGGCCACCGCCACACCCAGGCTGAGCGCAGCAGCAGCAGCCACGCCGTACCATACGAATCGCGCCAGGTGCCTACGACCCGTGCGCGAGAGATAGACGAGGATAATGCCGACGACGAGAGAAGCTTCAACGCCTTCCCGAAGGGCAATGAGGAGAGCCGAGAGCACGAAAACTCCAGTTGTTAGTGATTTGCAACTACAGTTTAAGTCTACCGCATCCACGGACTTCCGTCAACCGGACCAGCTTGGTCCGATATACCGGGGGCAGGGATAGGTTATCCTGTTTGATGCCTATGTGTACGCTCCGCCAAGCCGCTGCCCTGCTCCTCGCCGTGCTGCCGCTTGTCGCGCAGGCTCCGGCGCAGACGCCTTCACCCTCTCAGTTTCAAGACCCTAAGGTACGTCCCGACCCTAAGCGGGCCCAAAAGGCTGCCGAGCACGGCGACAAAGCGGCCGCTGCCGGGCATTTCGAGGAAGCCTTGATGGCGTATGAAGAGGCCTTGCATTACGCACCGCAGGACGCGTCCATCATCGAACGGGCCGCAATGTTGCGCTCCAAGCTGGTTCGTACTCACGTGGAGGCGGCAGAGCGCGATGCCCTGGCAGGCCAATTGATGCTGGCCACCGATGAATTGGCGGCGGCGATTGAGATCGATCCGGGGAATGCCATCGTCGCCGAGCGTCTCGCTCAAATCAAAAATATGGAGGATGAGCTCCCTCCGAAAACGTCAACCGGAATCTCCGGCATGCCCCGGCTGCAACCGCAGAGCGGCAAGCGCAACGTCGATCTGCGCGGTGATACCAAAACGATTTACGAACAGTTAGCAACGATGTTTGGCATAAAAGTGACCTTTGACCCGGACGTCACGGCCAAAAACGTACGACTGCGCGTCAACGAAGTGGACTTCTCGACCGCTATGGCGGTACTCGGCGCGCAGACCGGCACTTTCTGGCGCCCTTTGAATCCCGCGTTGATGTTCGTCGCCCCAGATACGCAAGAGAAGCGGCGGCAATACGCTCTACAGGCTGAGCAGACCTTTCCCCTCTCTGCAGCAGTCGGCCCTGAGGATGTGACCGAATTGCTCCGCGTCCTACGCGAAATCTCTGGAGCAACACGCATTGGTCTGGACACGCGCAGCCGCACCATCACCATGCGCGACACACCGGAGCGCCTCGCCCTCGTGGGCGAACTGCTGCAACAATTGGAAAGGGCTCGCGGCGAGGTTATGCTGGAAATCGAACTACTCGAAGTGGACCGTGGCAAGGCGCGCGCGCTGGGAATCACGCCTTCAACTTCTGCTTCGCTCATCCTGTTGAGCGCCAGCGACCTGAACATTCTTAAATCATCCACCGACTTGTCGAACCTGCTGACAAACGTTCAGCAAGTTTTTTCGGCAAAAGGAATCACTGGCCTGCCCGCAGTTATACCCGTGGGTGGCGGCCTTACCACTTTTCTGCTCACTCTTCCCAGCGCCACTGCTAATTTCTCCGATACACTTTCGCTGGTCAAGAGTGGCCGCCAGGTGCTGTTGCGCGCGCAGGATGGAAAACCCGCGTCCTTTTTTGTCG
This sequence comes from Candidatus Acidiferrum sp., assembly GCA_041482215.1. Classification (GTDB taxonomy): domain Bacteria; phylum Acidobacteriota; class Terriglobia; order Acidiferrales; family UBA7541; genus Acidiferrum. Next base: position 26,362 of record JBGPDI010000023.1, read on the forward strand.
GCGATCGTTTTCCAATCACGCTCTCCCTGCTCTCCGGGAGTATAGGCAGCGTCAGCGGGGTGACGGGAGTACCCGGCGGCGTAACTTTCCCGCAAACGAATTTTGCAGTGGGGTTCAATCCCTCCGCGCTGGCCGCAAATAGCTTCACCGGCGGCACTCTTCCCGATCTGGCGGTGGTCTTTAACGATCCCAAAGCAAACACGTTTGTCATCCTGCAGAATCAAGACAATGGGAACTTTTTGCAGGTTACGCCATCACCAATCACGCTGGGGACTAACGAAACCGGCCAGGTGGCCATCGGCACGGGAATTTTCCGAAACGACAGCACAAAGTTCTCCACGGTCCAGCCACCGGACGTCGTGCTTGTAAATTCCACTTCGAACAACATTTCCGTGCTGCTGGGGAGCGCGGATTCCACGGGCAAAGCTAACGGACTTTTTACCGAAGCGCCGGGCTCCCCGATTGCTGTCGGCACCAGCCCAAACCTTGCGAATAATCCCAGCTCCGTGGTCGTCGCGGATTTTAATGGTGACGGTTTTCTGGATATCGCGATTGCCAATCAAGGAGACAATTCCATCTCGCTCTTCCGCGGAAACGGTGACGGGACGTTTGCCCCGTTTCCGGGTTCACCCTTCAAGCTCGCGAGTTCCACCACGATTGCGGAGACCGCTCCTGTTGCAATGGTTAGCGGAAATTTTCGCAACGGGCTCAACACCATCAATAATGGCAATGAAGTGGACCTTGCCGTCGTGAATCAAGGGTCCAACAACGTATCCATTCTGCTTAGTTCGGTGGATCAGAATCTCAATGTCACTCTGACCGAGGCTCCGAACTCACCGATTGCTGTTGGAACGACTCCTGTGGCGATCGCAACGGGGGACTTGAATGCCGACGGTGTCGCGGATCTTGCTGTCGTAAACCAGGGCAACGGCACGGTGGCAGGCTCAGTTTCAATCTTGGTGGGCAGCAGCAATTTAGACGGAACCTTCACCGAAGCGGCAGGCTCCCCGTTGCCGACCGGGGCGACTCCCGCCGGAATTGCGATTGCCAGTTTTTCCAACAACACCGTACCGGGCATCGCGGTGACCAACAAGGGCGCCAACACTGTTGGCTTGTATCTCGGCCTGGGACAGGCCACCTTTGCTCAGCGCATAGAACTCAACACTCCGGCGGGGCCCGCCGCGGTGATTACCTCGGTATTGACCTCCAGCGGACTTCCCGATGCTGCTTTGCTATCGCAGGATCCTGCCGCAACTCAGGGCGTGGTCACGGTGATTCAGGATTCCGCGAATCTCGCTGCAGCGGTGAGCAGCAATGTGGCTCAGACGCCGTATCCTGCTTCGGAGTACGTGGACCTCGGTGTGAAGATCAAGGCGACGCCCACGCTTCATCCTAATAATGAAGTCACTCTGCAGCTGGAATTTGAAATTCGCGCGCTGGCCGGTTCCAGCGTGAACGGGATTCCCGTCCTGTCCAATCGCACGTTGACACAAACCGTGCGCGTCAAAGAAGACCAGCCGAGCCTGATTGGTGGCCTCACCGATGTGGAACAAACCCGCACCATCACCGGCTTGCCGGGCTTCGCGGAGCTTCCTGTGGTGGGTTATGCGTTCGGGACTCGCAGCAACTCGCTTCAGGATACGGAACTACTGATCATTATCACTCCGCGAAAACTGCGGCTCGCGGATCATCTCACAAGGACGATCTTCGCTGGACGTGGCGACACTTCCGGCCGCGGAGCCACTGGCCCGGGAAACCCGCAACCGCCGCCGGCACAACCGCAACCCTGAGCTGTTTTTCTTGATTAGAGTGCTTTCCTGGTGGAAAAACCACATTAGGGCAAGGCTTCAAAAACCACGATGGGCTGGTACGTGCGCGGCACAACGGCTTCGGCAATGGCGATAAGTTTTTCTTGCTGACTGAACACACGCAGCCGCGGCGGCGTTGGCTCACCACCATCGAGTTGCATCATTGCACCGGGAGGCGGTTCGGCGCGGCCAGGCTGAAGCTGCGCAATCGAAATATTGAATTTCGAACCGTGGCGCACGCGCTTTTCAATCACGGGCAAAACATTGATGCGAGGAAAATTTGGCAGGAGGTTTTCGAGAGGGATCAGACGGTCCGCGAATTTTCCTTCCTTCTTCGCTTCCGCAAGTTCTTCGAGCGTGATCGCCTGGTCCAGTGAAAACTCTCCCACTGCAGTGCGCGTGATTTCCGCGAGGTGTGCGCCGCATCCGAGTTTCTGCCCCATTTCATGCGCAAGCGAACGGATGTAGGTGCCGGACGAGCACTCGATCACAAAGCGCGCGATACTACCTTCCATTTCCCTGAGTTTGTATTCGTAAACCTCGACTTCAACGGCCTTCAGCTCGACAACCTCTTTTTTGCGCGCCAGTTCGTAAGCAGGACGCCCCTTGATTTTTTTCGCTGAAAACGCCGGCGGCATCTGTTCGAATCGCCCGATGCGCTCTGCGGCAAATTTCTCGAGCTCCGCCGCATCCAGCGCTGGCGCTGCATCTGGTCCTTGCGCTTCTCCATCGGAATCGTAGGTATCTGTCGCAAAACCAAAACGGAAACCCGCCTCGTAACGCTTGCGCCGCCCAGAGTAGAAGCGCACCAATCGTGTAGCCCGGCCCAGCAGCAATACAAGAACTCCCGTCGCCAGTGGATCGAGTGTTCCCAAATGTCCGATCTGACGAAAGCCCGCCAAATGACGCACGGCATCCACCACGTCATGCGACGTCTTTCCCTTCGGTTTGTGGATGACAAGCGCGCCGTCTATCGGCGGAGGCTGTGGCTGGCGTGGCATTTTGGGAGTTATGAATAGTTGGCAGTTAGTGATCTCTGGTCGCGGATCACATTCAAGGCGCGGACGGTTTGTCCTTCTTCGCTTCTTTCAGCAACTGCTCAATGCGCTCGACGTGCTCCTGCGAAAGGTCCAGCGCGAAATGCAATTCCGGTACGCGGCGAAGCAGCAAGCGCTCCACCAGTTCTCTCCGGATATATCCGGCGGCATGTTCGAGCGCCTTGATGGCGTCGGATTGCTCTTTGTTGGTGCCCTTTACGTTGATAAAAACTCGCGCGTGTTTCATGTCGGGCTGAACGCGCACTTCGCTGGCGACTACCATGCCTTCCAGACGCGGGTCTTTCAGCTCGCCCGCGAGCATGGCGTTGATTTCGTGTGCGATCTCCTCGCCCACGCGTTCGTGTCGGTGATTGGCTGGACTCATCTGCGTCCCTAAAACGCTTTCTAAACGATCTCAATCGCCTGGTTAATCAAAAATGACCCGAGGATGCGATCTGCTTCGTCCAAGACTTTCTGCAGCACTTCTCTCAAATGCTTTTCTTCATTCGAAATCGTAACGACTCCGACTACCGACCTCTGCCAGGTGTCGTGATGCTCCAACTCCGCCACCGCTACGTTGAATTCCCGCCGCAGTTTATCCTTCAGGCTGCGCAAAACCTGCCGCTTGTCCTTCAGCGATTGCGCGTCCGGGATGTGCAGCTCGAGGGTGAGCAGACCGACCGGCATGTGCGGCTCCGGGGGACAGCTTCGCGGATTATTTCTTGCCGGCGGACCCGCTGCCCTGTCCGGCAGCTTCTGCGGCGCTGATCTTGGTCACGCTGAAGCATTCGAGAATGTCGCCGACCTTTACGTCGTTGAAGTTTGCCACGCCGGCGCCGCACTCAAAGCCCGTGCGCACTTCGCTGGCATCGTCCTTAAAGCGCTTCAAGGAATTGAGCTTCGATGTATAGATGACCGCGCCATCGCGCAGCACGCGAACCTGCGAATCGCGCTTCAGGATGCCGTCCACAACGTAGCAGCCCGCGATGGTGCCTGCGCCCTTTACACGGAACGTGTTGCGAACTTCCGCCCGGCCCAAATACGTTTCCGAAACCACGGGTTCGAGAAGGCCTTCCATGGCCTTTTTCAATTCATCAGAAACTTCGTAGATGATGGTGTGAGTGCGAATGTCCACGTGTTCCTGCTGGGCCAGGTCAAGCGCCTTGCGATCCGGCCGAGTGCCGAACGCAATCACGATGGCGCCCGATGCAGACGCGAGGAGTACGTCGTTTTCCGTTACCGCGCCGACGCCCGAACCGATGATCTTCAGTTTCACCTGGTCGGTAGAAAGCTTCGGCAGCATTTCGCTGAGCACTTCCACGGATCCTTGCACGTCCGCCTTGATTACGATTCCCAATTCCTTGACGTCGCCGGCTTTAAGTTGCTCGTGGAGCTGGTCCAGCGTGATGCGCGAACCACTGATACGCGCCATCGCAGCGTCGCGCTGCTTGCCCTGCCGATATTCAACGATGTGGCGCGCTTTGGCTTCGTCGGTAACCTGGAAAAGGTCGCCCGCATCGGGCACACCCTGCAAACCGAGTACTTCGACTGGTGTGGACGGTGGCGCATCAATAACGACCCGGCCGCGGTCGTCAAACATCGCGCGGACTTTGCCGAACACCGAACCGCAAATGAAGAAGTCGCCGGCTTTCAACGTGCCGTTTTGCACCAGGATGGTTGCCACTGGACCGCGGCCCTTGTCCACGCGCGATTCCAGCACCGTACCAGTCGCCGGTGCGTCGGGATTGGCCTTAAGCTCGCGCAAATCCGCGACGAGCAAAATTGTTTCAAGCAGTTTTTCGATGCCCGTTTTCTTTTTTGCGGAAACTTCCACGAATTCCGTGTCGCCGCCCCATTCCGCGGGCATCAAGCTGACTTCCGTGAGTTGCCGCTTCACGCGTTCCAGCTGCGCTTCTGGCTTATCAATCTTGTTGATCGCCACGATGATGGGCACTTTCGCCGCTCGCGCGTGGTCAATCGCTTCTTTTGTTTGCGGCATGACGCCATCGTCGGCGGCCACAACCAGCACCACGATGTCCGTGACCTTCGCGCCGCGCGCGCGCATCCGCGTGAATGCTTCGTGGCCCGGGGTGTCAACGAACACCACCGCACGATCATTCACCATCACTTTGTATGCGCCGATGTGCTGCGTGATCCCACCCGCTTCGCCTCCGGCAACATCCGCTTCGCGAATAGCGTCCAGCAAACTCGTTTTCCCGTGATCCACGTGGCCCATCACCGTAACCACCGGCGGCCGCGGCTTCAAACTTTCCTTGGTCTCTTCCTTCGCAACTTCCAGCACCATCTCTTCTTCGAGAGAGACGACGCTCACCACGCCGCTAAACGATTCCGCAAGCGTAGTCGCCGTCGGCACATCTAGCGCCTGGTTAATGCTGGCGAAGACGCCGCGATCCAACAAGTTCTTCAGAAGCTCCTTGGCGCGCACGTCCAACTTCTCGGCCAACTCGCGAATGGTGATGCCTTCGGTAATCGTTACTTCGCGCGGAGGACGCGGTTCTGCAGGCGTAATGACGGCCACGGCACTGCGGCCTGCTCCTGGACGCTGGCGCGTGGGGTGAAGCTTGCGCTCGCCCTCTTGCTCGCGCTTGTCCGCGACTGGACGCTGGCGCTGTGGCGGCTTGCGAGTGTAAAGCGGTTTGCCGGGCTCCGCCTTCGGCGGCATTTTCTCTGGAAACGCGGGCAACATTCCCGGACGACCGGGCGCACGTGGGCCGGGACGCGTGCCTGTCGGCATCGGTCCACGACGCTGCTCAAATGGCCGCGATTGCGGGCCACCGGGCGCGCCAGATCTTGGAGTAAATGGTCTTCCCTGGCCGGGTTGTTGAGGGCGCATGGGCTGCCCAGGACGCGGGCCGCTCGGACGCGAATCTCTCGAAGCATCAGGAAGTGGTCCACGATTGCCCGTCGGTCCCGATGGCATCGGACCGCGATTTCCCGTGGGCATCGAACGCATGGGAGCGCCAGGACGCGGGGGAGCAGGACGCGATGGAGTAGAGCCGGGACCCGCAGCAGCTGGCCTCATGGCAGAAGGTTGTGTGCCCGCAGGTGCAGCAGGCCGCGCAGCTGGAGGCGCTGTGGGTCTTCCTGCAGTTGCAGCCGGAGCAGGACGAGTCGAGGTTGGAGTCGGCGCACTCGCAGCCGGCGCGGCTGGTTTCGCCGTTGGCGGCACTACCGTGGGTGGTGTAGGAGCTGGCGCCTTAGGCGCTACTGGAGCCGCAGCCACCGGTGCCGCCGGAATAACTGGCTTCACCACTGGCGGTGCGGCAGCAGGAACCACAGGTGCACTCGGTTTCACTACAACAGGCGCAACGGTCGCGGCTGGAGGCGCAACCGGCGCAGCAGCAGGCCGCATCCGCGCAGCCTTTGCCGCTGCATCCTTGGCGTCTTTTTCCGCTTTGGCCGCAGCTTCGTGCTGCGCTTCCTCTTCCGCAGCACCCAGAAGCTTCTTGCGCACTTTCTCAGCGACGTCGGCAGGAATCGAGCTCGAGTGCGTCTTCTTTTCCGTGACGCCATACCCGGGCAGCAGATCAATAATGGCTTTCGCCTTGACCTCGAGTTCGCGGGCCAGCTCGTTAATTCGGACTTGATTGACGTCGGTCATGCTTCCTTTTAAAACTTCTTAAGACTTTGCCTCTTCAGCCTTCTCTTCATCATCAGCGGCAGCGGGCGCAACCTCTGGAGCGGTCTCTGACCCCGTCTCCGCAACTGTCTCCACCTCAGCAGCTTCGACAGTCTCCGCAGCTTCCGTCGTCTCCGCTTCGCCAGCAGCTTCCGTCGCACCTTCCACTGTTTCAGCGGGAGCTTCCCCACTCGCGGCCGCTTCACCTGTCGCCGCAGCAGCTTCAGTGCCGCCTTCATAGAACCGGTTCACGGCCTGATAAATCTTGTCCACCATCTTTTCGCCGATGCCCGGGATTTCCATCAACTGCTCCGGAGTCATGCCCGCGAGTTTTTCAACGGAGGTGATGCCCGCAGCTTCGATTTTCTCGATGGTCTTAGCGCCCACGCCTGCCAAAGAAGTCAGCGGCGTCGCCGGAGCGGTCAGCGCCGTCATTTGCTCTTCGATTTCCTGGCGCTTTTCTTCCTCGCTCTTGATGTCAATGTCCCAGCCGATCAGCTTGCTCGCCAGCCGGACGTTTTGTCCTTTCTTGCCGATGGCCAGCGAAAGCTGCGAGTCTTCCACAATTACTTCGAGCTTCTTGTTTTCCGGATCGGTGATCTGCACGCGCGTCACCTTTGCCGGGCTCAAAGCCTTCTGCGCAAACGCTACTGTCTCTTCGTTGTAAGGGATAATGTCGATCTTCTCGCCGCGCAACTCGCGAATGATCGATTGCACGCGCATGCCCTTCATGCCCACGCACGCGCCAACGGGATCCACGTCTTTATCGCGGCTCATCACCGCCACCTTCGTCCGTTCGCCCGCTTCTCGCGCTGCAAATCGAATCTGCACCGTGCCGTCGTAAATTTCCGGCACTTCCATTTCGAACAAACGCTGCACCAGGCTGGCGTCCGCGCGAGAAACGATCACTTGCGGGCCTTTCGCGGCACGGTCCACCATCTTGATGACCACGCGCAAACGTTCGCCAATGTTGTACGTTTCCAGCTTCGATTGTTCGCGCTTCGGCAGACGGGCTTCCGTGCGCCCCATGTCCACGATCAGGTCCGGCCCTTCGGCACGCTTCACAATCACGGTGACCAGCTCTCCCACGCGTGTGTGATATTCATTGAAAATCGTGTCGCGCTCGGCTTCGCGCACTTTTTGCAGAATCACTTGCTTAGCCGTCTGCGCCGCAATGCGTCCCAGTACGTCCGTCGGCTTCGCAGCGATGACCTCTGTGCCAACTTCCGCCGCCGGATTTTTTTTCTTTGCATCCGCCAGGCTGATCTCTTTTTTCGGGTCGGCCACTTCTTCGACGACCATGTGCACGGAAAACACATCTACCTGACCGGTTTCCTGGTTAAACTTCGCGCGCAAATCTTCTTCCGTTTTGTAATATTTCCGCGCCGCCACGACCATCGCGTCTTCAATCGCAGACACCACGACTTCCGGCTCGATGTGCTTCTCCCGGCTCAGCATTTCAATCTGTTGGTAGAGCAAATTCGCCATATCGCGTTCCTGAGTTTTTCCCTAGAACTGCCGACTGCTAAAATTCCACCACTAAATTCGCTTTGCGAATCGCTTCGAGCGGCAATTCCACCACCCGAGTTTCCTTACCCTTCAACTCCATGCGGACTTTCCCATCCGCAAATCCTGCCAGCCGCCCTTCAAAAAACTTCGCTTCGCCCACCGGCTCGCTGGTCGAAATCTTTGCCATGCGCCCTGCAAAACGCTCGAAATCCGCCGGCTTCTTCAGTGCCCGGTCCATCCCGGGCGAACTGACCTCCAGGACGTACCCCGGCCCCGGTATCAGCTCCTCAACGTCGAGGATGACGCTCAGTTGCTGGCTGACGCTCTGGCAATCCGAGTGGCTAATCTTTGGGTAGGGATCATGCTCAACTTCTGCCGTTCCCAACTCCCCCGCCGCATCACTGATTACCGCCGCAGGCTTCGGAACCCGGTCGATATACACTCGCAGGAACCGTTGCTTGCCGACTTTCCATTCGACATCAACGATTTCCAGGCCTTCCGAACGCGCCACCCGCTCGGCGGCGTCGCGGATTTTTTCCAAATCCACGTAGAGACTCCCCGACCTTAGCCGGTCTGCAGTGCACTCCTACCGGCCCAACAAAAAAGTGGGCTTGCGCCCACCTCTCCGTGCGACCCGCTTCAGAGCGAAAAGAGAGTATATTCCCGCTGCACGGTAAAAGCAAGATAAGGGGGGCGATGCAATTGGTGTTGGCGGGAGCTCGCGGCGCGGGCTAGCAGAGACACTCCGTGGTTTGCGGACCGCACGAGGAGCCGAGGCCTACGATTAAACCCTTCTAAATCAACGCGCAAGACTTGGCATACGGACTGCAATCTGGGATAGAAGTGACACTTACGGTAAAAACTCGCGGCGGAATGGTAGCAATACTTTTGTTGTGTCTGTCATTGCCCTTTGCCACCAAGCCTCAACTTGGCCGTGCAGTTATGCGCCACTTGCATGGCGGCAATTCCTATCCAGCCAGCCTTTCCACCCCGAACCTGCGGATGGACAAGCTGCCCAACTTGTTTTTCTGGGCCTGGGAACGGCCCGAGGATCTACGTTTCCTGGAATCAAAAAATGCCGGGGTGGCCTTCCTGGCAAAAACAATTTACGTCCCTGCACCAGATGAAGACGGTCACAACGACGCGGGCGGCTCACTCTTCGTCCGGCCTCGCTTACAACCTCTTCGCGTTGCGCCAGGCACACCGCTGATTGCTGTGGTTCGCATCGAAACTCGTGTCGGTAAGCAGCGCGATCCGTCGGCGACGAACGATCGGCGAACTTCGACTCAGCACCATTTCACGGAGCTGCAACTTCAGCACATCGTTGACGAAATTGCTGATCTACAGAAGCTGCCAAACATTCGCGCGATTCAGATCGACTTCGACGCCACCGTAAGTGAGCGTGCATCGTACGTCCGTCTGCTCGAAGATGTCCGTCACAATTTGCCCGCTTCCCTGCCCCTTTCGATCACCGCGCTCGCGTCGTGGTGCATCGGCGATCCGTGGCTTGGGCAGTTGCCGCCTGGCACGATTGACGAGGCAGTCCCCATGCTCTTCCGCATGGGTCCGGACACCGCCAGCGTCGCAAAGTTTATTCGATCTGGCGATGATTTCCGCGTCGCTGCCTGCCAGAGCAGCCTCGGGCTCTCCTCCGACGAGCCTCTTTCGAATGCCCTCTTAAAAGGGACTCTTCCCGACGCGCCTTCCGTGTCGCATTCCAAACGAATCTACATCTTTGCTCCGCATGCCTGGACCCAGTCAGACGCGGACGCTGTCTTTAAGGAGTGGCAGCCGTGATCTACCGCATCGCCCGAATTTTCATCATCGCGATTCTTGTTTTTGCGCTCATCATTCCACCGCCGCCAGCCTTCGCCTGCGGCCCCTGGTTTATCGAGCCAACTTTCATCGCCACCACCGGTCCCGATTTCGAGTACGCGGATTACGCCTGGGGCAAGCTCGAACTAATTCAACATACCTATTGGCATGAGCCCCTTTACATCGCTTATCGCAACCTTAACGGCAAAGCCTTCACTGCCGCCGAGCTAAAAATATTTACCGAGTCTTCTGCCGAAGAAAACGCCGCAGGGAAAAATTGGGTTGAAACCTGGAAAGACACACGCGCCAAGCTTGTCGGCAAAACACCCGAGACTGATCGGTTCTACAACAGTGGCTACGGAATTACTCGCCAGGTGGATCTCACAGGGATGTATTCGGAATACTACAACTGCCTCGACAACGCCTTTGAATTTGCCGTGCGCACGCTGACCAAACGCGTGGATCAATTCGGCCCACAGAGCGCCGCGGTCAAAGACTGGATCACCGCGCAGGACCAGGTCTTCGAAAACTGTTCGGGTAGCGGCGGCTTCCCGCCGAAACCCAAACCCGCCGTGCTTCCCGCCGCGGCACTTCCCACGGATCCCGAAGTGGTTCGTGCTGACCGCGCCTATCAAATTGCCGCCGCTCACTTTTACGCTGGTGAATATGCCCACGCACAGCAAGCGTTCGAAGCCATCGCGAAAGATTCTGCCTCGCCTTACAGCAAGCTTGCCTCCTACCTGGTCGCCCGCGTGCTCACGCGCAAGGGCACCCTGGATACCGGCGAGGAGGAATACGATTCTAAAGCCCTTGGCAGGGCCGAGACCCAACTGCGCGCCATCCTGGCCGACAACGATCTCGCCGAAATGCACGATCCCGCCGAGCGATTGCACGGGTTCGTGCGTATTCGCCTACACCGCGAAGAACGATTCCACGAACTGGAATCCTCGCTCTCGAGTGGCACCGCCGCCAAGACCTTCCGCCAGGATCTGACCGACTATCTTTGGCTCCTCGACCATCCCGTTCTTGCAAAAACAGTCCTGCTTCCTCCCGAGTTTGCGGGGCAGCCTCCTCGCAAGGGAATTTTCATGGATGAAACAGCACGCCTCAAGGGCGCCGACATGACCGACTGGATTCTGACTTTTCAGCAGACTGGAGACGCCGCCTTCGAGCACTCTCTCGAACGCTGGCACGAAATGAAATCGTTGCCGTGGCTGGTGGCGGCGATGGCCAAAGTCGGTGCGAACAATAAAGCAGGCGCCGAACTTTCTGCCGCGGCCGCTAGAATCTCTCCAGACTCGCCTGCCTACCTCACCCTAACTTTTCACCGTTCGCGTTTCTTGGAGCAATCTGGCGACGCAGACGGCGCGCGGCAACAACTCGACCAGCTCTTCGCCCAACGCGGCTCCGCTCTGTCCAGGTCCGCAAGGAACCAGTTCTTGGCGCTGCGGATGAAATTCGCGACATCCCTCCAGGAGTTTCTCCAATTCGCACCGCGCACTTCCAACGATGCCCAGACGTATCCAAATCCACCAGAGGGTAACGCCGTTCCCGCCTCCGCGAGCGCTTCTCATTTCGACGCCGACGCCTCCGTGGTCTTAACAGAAAAATTGCCGCTTCGTATGCTGGTCGAAGCCTCGAAATCAGCTGCATTGCCGAAGCCCCTGCGGCGCGAAGTAGTCATTGCGGCCTGGACGCGCGCCATTCTGCTGGACCAGGAGGCCATCGCTCGCGAACTTGTCCCCATCGCCCAGGAACTGGTGCCGGAAGCTTCGGCTGAATTCGGAGAATACTCCCGCAACACGGATGTACCCCAACTTCGATTCGCCGCGGTCTTCGCGATTCTCCGCAACCCCGGATTTCGCCCCTTCGTCACTGCAGGCTACTCGCGTGGAAATCTTTATACCGTCGGGGAGCCGGGCTTCAATAAGTTGGACAACCTGCATGACAACTGGTGGTGCGCCCTAACGCCAGATTCCACAAACGAATCCTACGGCCGGGATTACTACCGCATGTTCATCAAGTTGAGCAGCCCGCTGAAGGAAATATATCCCGGAGACAAAATCCCATCATCGTTTTTCCTGACCGTCGACGACCGCGCCACTGCATACAAAGAGCACAGCGAGATCGAAGCCAAGTCCGCCGCTCCCAACTGGCTCGGCAAGCGTGCCCTCGAATGGGCTATCGCTCATCCCGACGATCCACGTGTTCCAGAGGCTTTGCACCTGGTGGTGCGCGCGTGGCGTTACGGCTGCACCGAAAGTTCCGGAGAAAACTACTCGAAGTCTGCCTACAAACTGCTCCACAAACGCTACTCGGCCAACGAGTGGACGAAACAAACTCCGTTCTGGTTTAACTAGTCCCACGCAGCACGCGCACACGACCCGGTAGAACCGCGATGCCGCTTTACACTGGCTTGGGCCTGGCCCTATAGTTATTCGACGGCCACTTTCCGCTACCGCATGAAACACCTTCCCTTCTCTCGAGTCGCATTGATTTGCTTCTTGGTTCTGATCGGTGCATGCCTCACGGCGGCGGAAGACACCAAGAGTATTCATCCGGTTGGCTACGTAACGGATCTGGCCGGCGTCATCTCCACCGACACGAAGACGCGTCTCGAAACTCTGTGCACCGAGGTCGAGCAGAAGACCGGCGCACAGATGGCCATTGTGACCGTTGGCTCGCTTGAAGGCGAAAGCGTCGAGAGCTACGCGGTGGATCTCTATAAACAACTTGGCATCGGAACAAAGAAGGAAAGTCGTGGCGTGCTGCTGCTGGTCGCTCCCCATGAACGTAAGTACCGCATCGAGGTCGGCTATGGACTCGAGCCGGTGATCAACGATGCGCGAGCTGGAGATGCCGGTCGCGCAATGGTGCCGTTCCTCAAGCAAAACGACTACAGCAAAGCCGCGGAAGTTGCCGCCTGGCAGTTGGCACAGTTCATTGCCAAGGACGCTGGCGTTACTCTGACTGGTCAGCCGCCCATGAGGCGGGTTCAAAACGACGACGGCGGCAGCACTGGTTTCCCAATATTCTGGGTCATTCTGGGCGTAATCATCCTGTTTCGCGTGATTGGCAGCTTCTCCGGCAGAAGCGGTGGTGGCTCAGGTGGTGGCGGTCTGCTCTGGTTTCTGCTGGGAGCGCTATCGAGCGGATCAGGAAGACGGTCCGGGGGTAGCTGGGGCGGTGGTGGAGGCTTCGGCGGAGGCGGCGGAGGCGGTTTCGGTGGATTTGGCGGCGGGAGTAGCGGGGGCGGAGGCGCCTCGGGAAGTTGGTAGTTCGACGCGAAAGGAACGAAACAGAAATGCTTTCCATGGAAGCAAAACTGACGGAGTTAGTTAACCGGCTGAAAGAATTCGCAGCGGGGAATCTCGAATGCGTCATCTTGTTCGGCTCCGCTGCCCGCGGCGATTTTCACGCTGGACTTTCCGATCTCAATATCGCCTGCATTCTTCGCTCCCTGACCGTTGAAGAGTTGGGGAGGTTAGCGAGCGTGGTGAAGTGGTGGTGCGTGGAGCAAAAGGAACCTGCCCCGCTTTTCTTCACCCGGGATGAATTGCACCAGGCTGCCGATGTTTTCGCTATCGAAATCCTCGATATGAAGCACGGCCGCCGAGTGCTCTATGGAAAAGACGTCGTTGCGGATATTGAAGTCCCCATGAATCTTCATCGCGTGCAGATCGAACACGACCTGCGGACTTTGATTTTGAAACTGCGCCAGCACTATCTCCACGCGCCTGGGAATTCAAAAGAACTTGCCCCGATACTGCGCAAGTCCTTTTCTGGAGCGCTGACCCTCTTGCGCCACACGGTAATTGCCTTTGGAGAAGAACCGCCGGCCGCCGAGCGCGATATCATTACCCGCGCGGCATCTCTCACGGGTTCGAACACTTCGGATTTCGACGCCCTCCTGAAACTCCGAGAAACCGGTGAGTTTCACGGCGAAATTGTTCCCGTGTATGGTGCGTACCTAAAGGCATTGGAAAAGATTTCCAGCGCGCTGGATAAACATCTTCCCAAACGCGAATGGCGGCGCGTTAAGAATTCCCATTCGTGAATCTGACGGAGTCGAGGTGCACATGAAAGTCGGTCTGGTAATCCTGGTCGTTCTAGTGGTGATCGCCCTGCTGCTCGGAAGCTCGTTTGTCGGCCGTAGGAATCAGATGGTCGTCAAGCGGGAAACCGTAAATGCGGCGTGGGCGCAAGTAGATGTCGTTCTGCAGCGCCGCGCGGATCTGATCCCCAACCTAGTGGAGACAGTGAAGGGCTACGCAGTGCAAGAGCAGGTTGTCTTCGGCGATATCGCCAAAGCGCGCTCTGCTTTGCTGGGCGCGCACTCTCCCTCGGAGAAAATTGCCGCCAACGGACAGTTGGACTCTGCCCTGGGACGTCTGCTTGTAGTCGTCGAGAACTATCCCCAGCTGAAATCGAACGAAAACTTCATGCGCCTGCAGGATGAGTTGGCCGGCACGGAGAATCGCATCGCCGTTGAACGCCAGCGGTACAACGGGACCGTGCAGGACTACAACACGTATATCTCGCTCTTTCCCAATAGCCTCGTCGCCAGCATGAGCGGCTTCACGCGCAACGACGCATACTTCAAGACCGATGAAGGAGCTCGCCAGGCTCCCAAGGTCAATTTCGACTACGGCAACAAGCCGGCCGCAACGACTCCCGCGCCAGCTCCCGTGCCGGCAAAACCCTGACCACAGAGTGCTGCGCATCTTTCCGGTGGCGCGAGTTCGCGTGAAGCTCGTTCGAATGAAGGAGCGTACTTTGCGCTAGCGCCACTGGCGAAGGGCAGGTCAGAACGCTGGGAGCAGAATGTCTCTGGCGCATGCTCCGACGAGTTGGAGCTCAACAAAATGAAAACGCCCCCGGGAAACCCGGGGGCGTTTTGTTGTATTTCGGAATGTAGCGAAAAAATATTTTATTGCTACGGCTTGGGTGTGGGCGGCTGAGTCGTTGCAGGTGCCGGTTTTGCCGGGGCCGGTTGAGATGTGCCTGCTGGCTTCGCGGCTGCCGGCTTCGCCGAGGTCGCTCCAGCTTTGACAGGATAGGCTTGATCGTAAAGGCGGACAATGTCCTGCGTGACGTCAATCTGCGTGGAGGCGAAGAGAATCGGCGTGTTCTGAGCCGAATTATCCAGCACCATCACGAATCCGTTTTCGCGCGAGTAGCGGTCCAACACGTCCACCATCTTGCGACCGATTTTGTCGATGATGTCGCCTTGGGCGGCGTTCAAGTCTTCCTGGTATTCCGTCTGCTTGCGCTCAAATTGCTGCGCCATGCGCTGTCCTTGCTGCCGCAAGCGCGCTTCTTCCTCTTGGCTCAGCTTGCCTTGGCTAGCCTGAATCCGCTGCTGCAGATCAGTGATCTGCTTGTTCAGACCTTCCATTTCGTTTTGGCGCGGAGCGAACTGCGATTGCAATTCCGCGGAAGCTTGCTTTCCCTCCGCCGTGCCAATGATGGCCTGGCGAATACTGATGACACCAACTTTTCCCGTCGCCGCCGACCCAGCGGCGGAGGGTGACTGTGCTCTGGCGGCTCCGGTGCCCAGAAGGCACGTCGCGGCGAGGGCAGCGGTAACAACTTTAAATCTAGAATTCACTTTTATCTCCTTATTGTGGCTCGAACCGGAATAACCGGAGCGAACCCGTGCCAAGTCGTCTTGGCTTTAAATTTTTTCCACATCCCCGGCGGGTTTCGTGGGTGAACTACAAACCTGAAATTATAGCCGACGCGCTTTGCCTCCCGCAATCAGAAAGCGCGTCCCTTCCCGTAGTACATCCTTTCGAACGCTACGTTTTGAATCCTTGCTTTCGAACAACTACGTTCGAACACATGCCTTCGAACGCGACTGCGAGAAGCTTTTTCCGGCCCGATCAGTTAGGCATCGGGAACAACAGCACCCGTTGATTGGCCTGATCCACGATGACGGCCAAATTCGTGAACTGGTCAATGGCCACTCCAAAGAGCGGCGAGCCAGGAAGACCGAGCGTCTGAATCGTCCGGAGCGGACTTCCCGACGTGTCCACGACGGAAATTGTATTACTCAACGTATTGGCGGTCAGAATCGCACCCGTTTGCGGGTTTATAGCCAGTGAAGTGGGATTGATGCCCACGCTAACGGCGTTCGAACCACCGCTGTCCGGATTGAAAGTGGAGATGGTATTCGTCCCGCTGGAATTGGCGTAAAACAACCCGCGGTTCTGAGTGCCCGTTGGCGCGATGGGGTCGAAAACTATGCCCGTGGGCGCCGCGTTTACAAAGCCGGACGAAATAGTGGTGCTGAGAGCCGGAGTGGCCAATCCGATATCCACCACAGCCAATGAGCCGGTGGCGGCCGAACCGTTGCTCAAGAAGAGGGCGCTGACAACCGCGATGCCCTGGAAGTTTGTGCCGCGGTCAGGATCGATGGCGACGGCCAAGGGCTGCTGAATTCCCCCGATGCTGATGGGCGTCAATGAGGTAGGTGCAGTAGTGCCAGTGGGCGGGAACAACAATTCGAGATCAATCATAGTGACGGTGTTGGATCCCGTATTGGCGATGATGGCCGCACCGGTGGCTTCGTTGACAGCCACTCCAGCTGGGCTCGTCCCGGTAGCAACTGGCGAAATGCTCGGGATAGGAGCCGGCGGATTGGTCTTGAGATCGATGATGGTGGCGTTGTTGCTCGCATTGTTGGTGACGACAGCGAGACCTCGACGCTGGTATATGGCGATGCCTTGTGGCGTTGTTCCGACGCCGATGGGATTGCCAAGCATTTGACCGAAGGTAGCGTTGGCCGGATTGATATCTATGATAGACACGCTGTTGCAACCGCTCACGCTGACCATAGCGATTGGTGAGAACGGTCCATTCGCAACTTGGTCAGCGATAGCCACGGCGCTCGGCTGGGCGTTGGAGCCGGAACAGACCTTGGACAAGTCCACGGACTGAATGACGATGAAATCCGTGGTGTTGGATTGCGCGCCGCTGCTGAAAACGTCAAGGGCATAGTGGTGCGGCGCGGACAAAAAGAACGAGGGGATCTTTACGTCAATCTCGCGGCCGCCGCTGGAGGCCACGTAGTTTACGGTACCTCCCTGCGTAGTGATGTCCACTCCATCGAGGTGGACTTGCGCGCTGACTGTGAATCCGGAGCCGAAAATCCGCACATTAGACAAGTCACAGCTAGATGGAGCGGCAGGTGGCTTTGCAACACAAGTCAAAGTCCCCTGCGGTAGGAGCGCTTTCGGAATGCCCCCGATGACGCCCGGCCCGGGTGTGGGGCTGGGAACAATCAACTCCGTGATTTGAGTTGGCTTGATGTTATTTGCGGGGGTCGGGCCGAGGTTAATGATTTCGATCTGGCCCGGAGCAGCCGGCGTAGAACTCGTCGCCGCCTGTCCCGATTCAACGACGAAAGCTTGATTCGTCGCGGGGTCGACAACCACGCCACCCCAGAGCGTAAGGGTATTCGTTGTGCCATTGGTAACGGGGATCTGTACTCCCCCGGGACCCAGTCCCGTGACAATCGCGTATCTTGCCCGGCTGACCGGATCGGAAATCGACACAAGCTTCTGCTGCGGGTTGTAGGAAACAAGCGCATTCGAATACGGTTGCCAGGCCACGGCGGCTGTACTTAGCAGTTCGGGGGCGTTCGAGCAGGAAATGGTGTAAGCGGTACAGGTGGCGTGAAAGGTGATCGAAGAAAGCGACTGGTCGATCCCGTCCAGAAGATCAATTTGCGATCCGTTTTGACCCGTGGCGTTGGCATCGGCGAGCGCGGCCACCTGAGTGATGGGATTGATGGCGACTCCCTGTGTTGTTGAGGACACCGCGAAAATCAGGTCGGGGCTGCTGTAAAACGCAGCGCCCCCGGAGCCAGTGTCATTGGTACCGACAGTTGAATTCAACGCATAAGTGAAAGTCGAAGCGCTGTTCACAGCAACGGGGAACACCCCGTTGAAATCCGTACCATTCGCACCTTTGGTCACACCGGTGATCAGCACATCGCCAGCATTTCCGGGCATCAAGGAGAAGGGGCAAGGACTCGACACGCCCGCGGGACAATGAGTGGAATCAGAATCAACGGTGATGGTGACAATACCTGCGGTCAGCGTAGCCGAAAGAATCACATTGCCACTTGAAGGCTTGGTAACGTCAACTCCTCGAACCACGCCGGAGCCACCAGGGGTCACTAGGGCCAAATGCCCGTGTGGCGCCATGGCAATCTGAGGGTAGGTCCCGTTATTCATAGTAACCTGCGAAAAAATGCAAGGTCCCGCAGTGACCGTCCGGTCCAGGCACCCAAATGGCGGATTGCTTCCAGCGTTTAGATTGACGACAAATCCAAGGTTTGCCGCGGAAGAGACGGAGGAGGACGAGAATGCCACCATCGCCATGTTTGTGTCCGGATCGACACCGATGGAATAGGGGATAGGTGCGGGTGTAATAGAGCCCAGATAGGTAGTCAGCGACAAGGGCGTTGCGAATGGAACTCCGGCGGGAGCCGTCGTCCCCGGCAGAGGGAAGACCTGGACAGTCTGGTCTTTAAAACTCACGACTGCCACCGTGTGGTTGGAACGGTTAATTGAAAGGCCAGTGGGTAAATTGATGGCGCAGGAAGATACCGGACAGGCCATGGGTGTGAGGGACTTTTGTCCAATAGCAAAGAACTGCACGAGGTTCGAACTAGTTTCAGCGACCGCCACGATTCCCAGCGTAGGATCAATGTCTATCGCGCTGGGATTCGTTCCAGCGGGGACTGGAGCGCCGACCAAAGTGGGCGGGTTTGCCGAATAGTCGGGAAACACTGCGAGATGAGTGACTGACGGGTTATTGGGTGTGGGAGCCGGTGAGGCATTGCTTGCGATATAGAGGGGATAAAGTCCCGGGCTGCCCGCATTAATCTGGCTCGAGGAGATGAGCGTATCCAATTGGCGAGCGGTGGAAGGATTATTGGAGTCTTGCGCCAGCGTATTGCCTCCGGAACCGAGAAAAACCTTGGTGAGATTGCCCGACGGCCCGAAGTAGCCACCGTCGATGATCACCCGGATATCTTGTCCCGCAAAGCCCTGAATCACGTCATCGGGAAAACTGGCGACGGAAGTGGGGCGCACCGGGAGGATCTGAAAAGTGTAGGGATTCGCCGTAAGAACCGGCTTGGTGGGCGGCGGTGGAGTGACAGTTTGACCAGGGTCGGTGACGCTGACGTATATGCTTACTGTTCCGGTCGCGGGTGGAATAACCAAATCGGAAGCCAAGAGACGAAGGCGCGCGCCGGTAGAGGCAGGATTGGCTACGGCTGTGGTGGGAATTGGGAATAGGACCTTGATTTGCCCATTCGAAGCATCGTAAGTCTTCGAACCAATGAAATTGGTTGGGTTGTTGCTGTCCTGAAAGTTCAAAGTGATTTTTGAGGCCGAGGACATGTTGGGCGCATCGAGATAAATGTCCCAGAAGGCCGCGCCCTGAGGGGCGATGGTGGGAGAGATTCCATTGAACGTAATAGGTCCGCCCTGGATGATGGTGATGCTGCCAAGAGCAAAGCGAGTATTGTCCGCCACGGAAGTGGCCACGATGATGAGGATCGCGGGCGTGGAGGTGACCGTAGTGCTGGTCGGTATGGTTGATGGGGCAGTGTAAATGGCCACGTCAGCATTATTAGGATCGGGCGTGATGGTGCCGCATCCGGGGCTGCAGGTCGCAAGCGAGGGGTAAGGTATGGTGCTGGTGGGAGTCGACTGAGTAATCAGCCAGGTCACTTTTTTGTTCTCAAGGTCATTGGTGAGCTGCACGAAGAATTGCTGCTGTTCATTCGTGGGCACCGTGGCGCTGTTAAGATTGAGAACGACGCTGATGCCCGAGTCCAGGAAAATCGCTAGGGTGCCGGTTTTGGCTGTATCCGCCTGTGACTGGGCCGTAAAGATGAGCTGCAAGCCAGGGAACTTGGTCTGATCTGGAATGGTAGTCGGCGCCGTGTAAGTAGCGGTCCCGGTGGTCTGAACATTGGTAAGCGTTCCAAACGAGCCATCCGTCGGGCAGGCAATCGGCTTGGAAGTCGTTGTCGTGGTGCCGGAGATAGTGGTGGTCGTGTATTGGCAGGGCTGGTTCTCCCAGTTCACACTCAGGTTGGTAGCACCGGACACGGTGGCAGTGAGTGTGGTGGACTGGCCAAGGATGATGGTGTTCCCCACAGATGACGTTACTGTGACAGTGACGACATTGGCGGTACTGCTGCTGCCGCAACCGCTCACCCACAGCAGGCCAATAACGGCCAGCAATGAGCCAAGAAAACTGGACATCCTCCATACTTTCGTTCCCACGATTTCCCCCACACAATCGCGCGAAGCGGATATTCCGCTTGCGCTGGCGTTTCTGATGTCTACCAAAATCCTGTGCCCAACTTCGATAAAAGAACGCATCGCCGCAGTCCTCAAAACGTCCGGCTGACGGTAAAGCGGAAAGTCGTTTTCGGTTCGAAATAGTTCAGCCGCCCCGGATTGTTTTGCAAAAATGCGAGTTGCGGGGCGATTTCCAGACTATACGTACTGTATGAGAACGGATTCGGCGGGGTCGAAAGGCAGCCAGGCCCGCCGCCAAATTCGGTACACAAAGTCTTGATTTGATTGGGCTCGATGAAAGGCGCCTTAGCAACTAGTTGTTCGTGCAGCCGGTGTATGTTGTAGGAATAATAGATCCGGAACGGCGCTTGAACGATCGGGAGCATCACGACAAACTCGATGCCGGTCGAAGACCGCAGGCGGAAATTTGTTCCCGGCGCGATTGCCAGTTGCTGGGTCAGGCCGCCCACAGTCGGCGCACTGGGAAACTGCCCTGGGCTAATCAAGTTCTGATAGCCAGTCGAGTTGAGTTGCAATGCGTCGTGGCGAAGAATGCCGTCCGTTCCGGTGTCCAAGAAAAGCCCCATCGTAACAGGCCCGACGATAGGAATGCGGTATTCGAGGTTCCCGAAGCCTTGTACGTCCCCTCCCGGAAGGGTGGCTACGTACGTTAGCACCGGCACCGTAAATGAGCGCACTGCGCCGCCCGAGGTGGGGTCGTGATAGGAGATCGATTGCGAAGTGGCCTCAGGAATAAAAGTCACTGGCGAAATCGAGCGAATATCGAATCCTCGGATATCGCTTTCACCACCCATGTAGAGGCGGCTAAAGGGAGGGACTTCATTAGGGACAGTTTGCGGAGTACATGGCACAACAGACTCTGAGGGTGGCGGGCAGACCGAAGTCGTAGACCCAAAGGAGGTGATAAAGGCACCAGAGAGATGCACGCCGATTACGTTTCTGTGCTTGTTAACCGCATGGAAGTACTTCATGTCGAAAATATTGCTGATGCTCTTGACGTTGCCACCGAGTCCCGAGAACGGGATGGCATAGTAAAAGCTCTTACCACCAGTGGGGTTGATGGGATTGTTAACGGTGTTATATGTAACTGAAGGCGTGATGGTGCTCGAGACGATGCCCTCCAGAGCGCTGGGACCGGTAAGGCTGCGGAATTGAAGTGATTCGAACAGTAGTGAAGAAGCCGCATTGAAGGCCGTGATGTTAGTACGTGTAAGGCCGTACTGAAGCGCGAAGCGAGCGAACGAGAAACGCCGCGCCGGGTAACTGGCAAAAAGCGTGAATCCAGTGCTGTTCTGAACGTAGTTCTGAATGTATTGGGGGTTGATGCTGACAGATTGTCCGGTATAGAGGGCTTCCTGCTTGGCTTGGTCAAACTGGTAGCGGCTGGAGAAAATCGTAAAACCGGAGGAGATGGGGCGGTCAAAAAGGTAAGGCTCGGTGAATCCAAACTGGAAAGTGCGCGATAGATCACCAAACTGTGCCGAAAAGGTTAGCGTTTCACCGAGTCCCAAAAAATTGTTGGTCTGATAGGTGAGGCCGATGAAGCTGCCTGCCAGGCCGCTGACTCCGCCTTGCAACCCGATGGACTGTTTACCCTTTTCCTTGAGCTTCAGGTTGATGTCCACCGTGCCATCTTTGGTGTTGCGCTTGATTTCTGCGGCTTTATCCGCTTCGATCTTGTCGAAATAATCGAGTTGATTGAGACGCAGGATGCTCATTTCCCACAAGCGCTTGTTGAAGAGCTGGCCTTCGTCAATCACCAGCTGTCGCCGAATCACTTTGTCACGGGTGGTAGTGTTGCCGCTGAAATCAATGCGTCTGACGAAGTACTGCTTCTGCTCGTCGAATCGCAGCGTCATGTTAATGACTTTATTGACATCGTCGATGTCGGAGTCCGGCTCCGGCGTGAAGTCTATAAATCCATATTCACCGTAAATTTTGCCGTAGGTCTCTAGAGCCTTGCGAACTTTTTCAGCGGAGAAGATGTCGCCTTTTTTCAGGGGGAAAGCGCCCTTGAGGGCGTCGGCTTTGAGAGAGAGTGCCTTGTCCGGATCGGAGCTTACGATCTTGAGAGTGCCCATGCGATAGCGTTCGCCTTCGCTGATGGGGATGGTGATGTTGACGGCCTTGCCGTGGCTTTTCCCAAGGACTAATGGAACGCCCAGACGGTATTTATCAGTGTCGATGCTTTCGAGAATAGGTTCGGTGATGCTAACCTTAAAGTAGCCGTTGTCGCGATACAGGCCGCGAATGCCAACTTCCACATCCTCGTTCAACTTTTCGCGGTCGTAGGTTTTCGACATCACATCGATTTCAAAGAAGTACAGCGGAATGGCATAGGGGCGGTCGTGGCGCATGGCGCGGATCAACTTACGGTCACTAAATGCGTGGTTTCCCGTAAATTTGATTTTTCCGACCTTGACCGTTGGGCCTTCTTCAATCTTGAAAACTAGAATGACGGCGTTGCTGGAGGCGATGCGCTCGTACTGCGGCGTGACTTTGGCAAACTGATGGCCATGCTCGCCCAGCAACTCCTTCAGCACGACTTCCGCTTTCTTGATTTTCGTGGGATCAAACTGGCTTTCCACGCTCAGTCCGACCTTGCGTTCCTTAAAGCGATCCAGAATATCCGACTCGGAGATGGAGTGGATGCCGTCGTAGCGGATACGGCGGATCTGCGGGCGCTCTTTTACTTCGAAGATGATGATCTTGCCGTTGGGTAAGCTGGGAGAATCTTCGACGCGGAGTTTCACATCTTCAAAAAACTGGGTATTCCAGAGTGCTTGAAAATCGCGGCGCAGCGTTTCTTCGTTGTATACGTCGCGTTCGCGGCTGAAGATGCGCGCCGTCAGAGTATCTTTGCGAATGCGGCGGTTGCCGATGAAATCGATGCGGTCGATAACATACTGCTGCTGTGCGGCGGCCTGGGGATCGGCCGACGTATGGTCTTCTATAACGTCTTTACCAGCTGTGTAATCGTAAGAAGCGGATAAAAGATAGGTGTGTGAAGACGAAGACGCGTCCGCACGGAGATTTTCCCGCGTCGCTCCGTGAGCGGCATTCGCAAAAAGAAACAAAATCGCGAACGTTCGCGTCACTCGAGCCGCAAAAACTCCAAACGGCGAACAAACTCTTCTTTGAGCGGCCAAAGAGGTCGTCAAGGCCGCGCCCCCAAACTCAAGTTGTTTTTCTCCCGCCGGACCCGGTGTGGGCCGGCCGTAGTTTGATCCCGACCCGGTCGGGATCACCCGTGCGTTGTGTCAGATTCGCTAGTGGAC
>JBGPDI010000024.1:0-49148 GCA_041482215.1 Candidatus Acidiferrum sp.
ACGCGGTTGAAGTCGTCCTCCGCCTGCGCGTAAATCATGCCGAAGACGGCATCGGCGTCCGTCTTTCCGTAAACGTGCGCGATACCCCAATCGTCACGCGTGATGGTGACGTTGCGAGCCTCTTGCTCCCATCGCGCGACTTCCGTGTTTTTGGCTGCCTGCGGAGCAGACGTCTGCGAAGCAAACAAGCATGGTGCCGTCGCAAGAAAAACAATCAAAGTGAATCTCTTCATGAGTCTCCTCGAAGGAATGAAGAACTGCATGCGGTAGCAACGTTCGACCGCCCCAATAGCTCGCGCAATCGCGTCAGACTAACATACTCGGTATCAACGAGCACGACGCCGAGTTCAGGAAACAATAGGTGTACAATTGCGGCGATTCCCAAATGAAGAAGCCGCAATTCGGATGGCCAAACTTGAAATTGGATCGACAGAGGCTATGAACAAGAGGACATTTATCAGGATGTTTGGTGCGGTGATGGCGAGCCCGCTGCTCTCGCCATTGGTGGGATGGGCGATGAAAGACAAATTGAAAAACTGGGCGGGCAACCTTGAATACAGTACCGACCGCTTGTACTCCGCGAATTCCTTGGAAGAAGTGCGGGGCTACGTCAAAAAACAGAACAAGCTAAAAGTATTGGGCAGCCGGCACTGCTTCAACAACATCGCGGATAGCACACACGAGTTGCTGTCGTTGAAGGCCATGGACAAGGTAGTTGCCTTAGACGCGGCAGCGCGCACCGTAACGGTCGAAGCGGGCATGACCTATGGGCAGCTGTGCCCGTACCTCCATGAAAAGGGATTTGCGCTGCACAATCTGGCGTCGCTGCCGCATATTTCCATCGCGGGAGCTTGCAGCACGGCCACCCATGGTTCGGGCGAGAAGAATGGAAACCTGGCGACGGCGGTGTCTGGGCTTGAATTTGTCGCGGCGAACGGCGAGGTGATAAAGCTGTCGCGGCGGGCGGACGGTAGCACCTTTCTGGCAGCCGTTGTGGGGCTTGGGGCACTTGGCGTGATTACAAAAGTCACGCTGGATGTCCAGCCGACCTACATGATGCGGCAGTGCGTCTATGAAAATTTGCCGCTCGCGGAAATGAAAGACCACTTTGATGCAATTCAATCGAGCGCGTATAGCGTGAGCCTTTTTACCGACTGGCAAAACCGGAATTTCAGTGAAGTTTGGCTCAAGAGCCGGGTGGAAGAGGGGCAATCGTTTCAGGCGACGCCGGAATTCTTCGGAGCGAAGCGCGCTACCAAGAATATGCACCCGATCGCTGAACTATCCGCCGAAAATTGCACAGAGCAGATGGGCGTGCCGGGGCCGTGGTATGAACGGCTGCCGCACTTCCGCATGGGCTTCACTCCCAGCGCTGGCAAAGAGCTCCAATC
The DNA here is from genome assembly GCA_041482215.1 of Candidatus Acidiferrum sp. Taxonomy (GTDB): domain Bacteria; phylum Acidobacteriota; class Terriglobia; order Acidiferrales; family UBA7541; genus Acidiferrum. Next base: position 1,392 of record JBGPDI010000024.1, read on the forward strand.
GGAATACTTCGTGCCGCGTCAGCATGCCGTCGAGGCAATTCTGGCGGTGGAGCGCTTGCGTGATCAAGTCAGTCCGCACTTGATGATTTCGGAGATTCGCGCGATCGCAGCTGACGAGCTATGGATGAGTCCCTGCCATGAACAGCCGTGCGTGACGATTCACTTTACGTGGAAGCAGGATTGGCCGGCGGTCCGGAAACTCTTGCCGGTGATTGAAAAAGAATTGGCCCCATTCAAGGCGCGGCCGCATTGGGGAAAACTGTTCACAATGGCGCCGGCGGAACTGAAATCCATTTACGGGAAGTTGCCCGAGTTTGTTGAATTGAGCAAGAAGTACGACCCGCAGGGAAAATTCCACAACGAATTCCTGAACACGAACATCTTCGACAGCTAATTCTCAAATTCCGTCGAGACAGAAGCACCAACCTTAAAAGGGCCGATTGAACTTTTGATAGGAACTCTATACGGCGCAAGACAATCGCGTGCGGCGAGTGCTAGGATACGGCGAAATGAAAAACACTTTGAAACTGCGGTTCTCTCTCCATCTAACTGCGTCAGTTCTGCTCACTCTGTTCGCCGCCGGCGTCTGCGTGGCACAGAATGCGGCTCCAGCCGGGCAGGTATTTCGGCTCGATGGCGGCAACTCCACCTACGCGTTTGGCGTGAACGAGCGGGGCGAATTGCAGGCGCTCTACTGGGGCGGGCGCCTGGGTGCGCACGATAGCGTTCCGGCGCCGCACTCATATCCAGAAATGGCTTCGTTTGATTCGCCGTACACGACCACACCGAAAGAATACGCAAGCTGGGGCGCGGGATTGTTTACGGAGCCCGCGTTGAAAGTAAGTTTTGCCGACGGCAATCGCGATTTGGTACTGCATTTTGTGCGAGCTACGCAGAGCGGTTCGCAGTCACTGGATATTTTGCTGAAAGACATCTCTCGCGAGATTTACATAACGTTGCGCTACTCCATGGACGCTGAGAGCGGGATTCTTGGGCGCTCCGCGAGCATTGAAAACCGCGAGAAGCAACCGGTTGTGATCGAACAGGCGGCTGCCGCGCAATGGACGCTCCCTCCCGCGCGCTACACCCTGAGCTATTTGACGGGCCGGTGGGGTGGCGAATGGACACTGAACCAGGAACCGATTCATGGTGGCGAGCGCGTGATCGAAAGCCGCCGTGGAAGCACCAGCCATCAGGCCAATCCGTGGTTTGCAATTTCACGGGACTCCGGGCAAAAAAGCACGGGGCCGTTTGCAGCCGACGAGGAACACGGCGAAGTGTGGTTTGGCGCGCTGGCGTGGTCGGGTTCGTGGCGATTTACCGTGGAACAGGATCAACTCGATTCCGTGCGCGTGACCGGCGGATTCAATCCCTTTGATTTTGGCTACAAACTAAAACCCGGCGAGCATCTGGAGACGCCTGCTTTTTATGGTGGGTATTCCGATCACGGGCTGGGCGGAGCTTCACGTTTGCTACATCATTTCGAAATCGCTCACATTTTGCCAGGCGCCCCAGATCCGAAGCCTCGTCCAGTCATTTACAACTCATGGGAAGCAACAGAATTTAGCGTGGATGAACCTGGGCAAGTAGCGCTGGCGGAAAAGGCAGCGTCCATCGGCGTGGATCGATTTGTGATGGACGATGGCTGGTTCGGCCAGCGCAAGAACGATCACGCCGGGCTGGGCGACTGGTATGTGAATTCAGAAAAATTTCCCCACGGCCTGAAACCGCTAATCGACAAAGTTCATACGCTGGGAATGGACTTTGGCTTGTGGGTCGAGCCGGAAATGGTAAATCCGGATTCGGACCTCTACCGAAAGCATCCCGACTGGGATTTGAATTTCCCAGGACGCCCGCGTTCGGAATCGCGCAATCAGTTGGTGCTGAACCTGGCTCGCCCAGACGTCCGTGATTACATCGCTGGATTTCTGGACAAGATACTAACGGAAAACGACATTGCTTTCCTCAAGTGGGACTACAACCGCAATTGGTCAGAACCCGGTTGGGACCAAGTTCCCGTGGATGAGCAGCGCCGCGTCTACGTGGAATTCACGCGCAATCTGTATTCAATCCTTGCGGAATTGCGCAAGAAGCATCCGAAAGTGGAAATTGAATCGTGTTCGGGCGGAGGCGGCCGCGTGGACCTGGGCATTTTGCACTACACCGACGAAATTTGGACGTCGGACAATACTGATCCCTTCGACCGTCTCTCGATGCAAGATGGTTTTACCCACGCGTACACCCCGCAGATTATGATGGCGTGGGTTACAGACTCGCCGCACTGGCTCAATCACCGCGCCACCACTCTCACCTATCGCATGCTCAGCTCGATGCAAGGCTCTCTTGGGATCGGCGCGAATCTGAATCATTGGACGGCGGAGGACTTTGCGACCGCCAAACGCCTGATCGCCGCTTACCACTCCGTTCAACGAACGATTGTGCGCGGCGAGCTCTTCCGGCTGATCAGCCCTCGTGATGGCAGCGAGTTCTCTGTAACCGAAATGGTTTCGAACGACAAGAGTCAGGCAGTCGTTTTTGCTTTCACACATTCTACGCAGCAAGGCCGCGGCCTCCCCTTGCTGCAACTGCGAGGCCTCGATCCCGAAGCCGAATACAAACTTAATTGGATCGAAGGCAAGCCGCGCTCAGGAACGCCGGAAAGCGCTTCCGGCGCGTGGTGGATGCGTCACGGTCTGTGGATTGACCTGCGTGGAGATTTCCAGGCAGCCGCGTTCCAATTGGATCGCCAGCATTAATCCTGGGCAGGTAGCGCAGGGATTCCCTTTGCGCGTGAAATGGATCTGAAACGTCAGGCCGGAATTCCTTCGACGATGCATTCAGGTACGGCTGTGGGAATGACCCGGCTCAATTGCCAGCCCGATGCTGCGAACAGCTCACGGAACTGTTTTTCGGTGCGTTCGCACCCGCCCGGAAAAATCAACATTTGAATATCGAGAAATTTTCCCGGAGAAAAATCATTCCCCGGCTGAATGACATTGTCCACAACGAGAAGTTTGCCGCCAGGATTCACAGCTTTGCGGCAGGCTTTGAGGATTTTGACGCACACGTCATCGGGCCAGTCGTGAATAATGTGTTTCATGATGTAGGCGTCGGCACCCGCGGGAACGGAAGAAAACATATCGCCGGACGCGAAGTTGCAGCGATTCATCACGGGCTTGAGCGGTCCGTTCTTGGCGCCTTCAACAACATGCGGCATCTCATAAAGCGTTCCCTTCAGATGCGGATTCTTCGCCATGATGGTCGCCAGGAGGAGCCCATGGCCACCGGCCACATCCACGATCGAATTAATCCCGCTGAAAGAATAGGCGTCGGCCACTGCCGGACTGTCGAGCGAAGAAAGATCGCTCATCGCCTGATTGAAAACTTGTGCCGCTTCCGGACGTTGCGCAAAGAATTGGAAGAGAGGCATGCCATAAACTTCATCCAGAGCTTGTTTCCCTGTCTTCACGCAATAATCGAGACGCGACCACCCGCGCGCATGCCATTCCGTGGCGTGCATCATCGCAAACCCGCGCAGGCTGGGCTTCGCGTTGCTACGCAGGACAGCGGACATCGGTGTTTCCGAAAACTTGCCGTCTGCGCCCTCGGAAAGGATCCCCACGCTGGCCGTAGCCCGCATCAACCGGTAGAGTGCGCGCGGATCAGCTCCAATTTCGCGAGCAAGCTCGTCAGCTGATTTCGGACCCTTCTCAACGAGATCGGGAATGCCGAGCTGGGCAAGGCTGGAAAGAGCACCGGCAATCGGGATACCGCTCAAAAGTTGAAAGATGCCGGCATGAGCCGGAGGTTTCTGCGACTCAGAAGTCACTGCACTCATTCTTATTCACCTGGATTTCGTGTTCGGGTTTCGGAGCGGTGGATATTGTACACGCGAACTGTCCGGCTGGACGCGGCCTTGTTCCTCTGATCTGCATTTCAAACGCTCTTAATTGGAAAACTGTAATTATTGCGGAGGGTTTGGACCGGCCAACAATCCGCCGTCCAGGGTAATCGACTGACCGGTCATGAAAGACGCGCGGCTGGAGAGCATCCAGACCACAGCTTCCGCAACTTCCATTGGCGCTCCAAAACGGCCAATGGGATGTAGCCCGAGCGCGAACTTGTTCATCTCCGGAGCGCCGAAGAGTCGCTCGCCCATGGGCGTTTCGATCACCGCGGGACAAACAGCGTTCACGCGGATGCCGCTCCGCGCGTTTTCGAGCGCCGCGGACCTGGTTAGCCCGATTACGCCATGCTTGCTCGCGCAATACGTGGCTGCGCCCGCGGATCCCATCTGTCCCGCAACGGACGACATATTAACAATGGCCCCGCCGCTGCCCTGCTTGAGCATTTGCTGAATTTCGTACTTCAGGGAAAGCCACACGCCCTTGAGATTGATGTCAATGACGCGATCCCAGTCTTCTTCGGATTGTTCGGCAATTGGAACCCAGTTCCCTTCGATCCCGGCGTTATTGAACGCCACATCCAGTCGACCAAACTTTTCCACCGTTTTCTGCACCAGCACTTGGACTTCAGCGGCTCGCGATACATCGGTCTTCACGAACAGCGCGTCACCACCCGCGGCTCGGATCAACTCGATAGTTTCCTTTCCTTCCGCTTCGCGGCGGCCGGCGACTACAACTTTGGCGCCAGCTTTCGCGAAGAGCACAGCGGTGTCACGGCCGATCCCCGATGTCCCACCAGTTACAATTCCAACTTTGCCCTGCAATTCCGTGGTCATGATTTCTCCAAGTGTAATTCGTCGATTGAGATAGAGAGGCAGAGTGTAGGGCTTGCGCGCGGAAGGGTCAAATCACCGGGGAAACGCGATGAACGATCAGCGCGGGCCAAGCACGACCTTGATGTCGTTCCAAACCAGCCAGTGGGCATTCAGACTCTCAGCACCGTGCCGCGTGTAGAAGCGTCGTGCAGTTGCGTTAGAGGGTTGAACATCCACACAGATCCGTGATGCCCTCTGCTCGACAAACCAAGCCGCCAAAAGACGAAGCAATTCCGAGGCGACCTCAGTCCCCCGACGCTCCGGAACAACATTGATCCACTCCAGCTCACCATCACACGCGTAGCGACGTGTAAGATGGCCGGCGATGAAGCCCACGAGGGACTCTCCTTCTAGCGCAAGATAACTGACGCGCGGCATCAGCGCCTGCTGCGGATGAAGTTCACCGTCGAGATAACCCGAAATGCGGCCCCGCCAGTACCCTTCCGTTTCCCACTCGGCGGCTCGAATGCGCGCCATCGAGAGGACGTCAGACTTTTTAGCGAGTCGGTAGTGCACGGTCTGCATCACAGCCGCATATTATTGCATCTCGCAAAGTCACGACGCAGGTTGTCTTGCAAACGGCGGGGGTACTAGAGCAAGCTATGCGGGCTGCAAGGAGGTAATGGATGAGGAACCGAATTTTGTGCGCGGTTGCGATGCTGGCGATTTGTGGAAGTATTTCGAACGGACAAAGCGTGGCGCCCAGCGCGGCAACTTTGACGGTGATTCGCGCGGGCACGCTGATTGATGGTGTGAACGAAACTCCAAAGAAAAACCAACTCATCTTCGTGCGTGGCGAACGCATTGAAAAAGTTGCGGACGCTTCTACCGCGATCCCTACCGGCGCAAAAGTGATCGATCTTTCGAACGCTACGGTGCTCCCCGGGCTGATCGATTCGCACACCCATATTTTTTTGTGGGGCGAGGATCCGGCGAAGGGCGGCTATGACGCGAATATTTTGAATGCTGGAATCGCGCTCCGCGCAGCGCGAGCCACATTTGCGGCGCGACGAGCGCTGGAGCAGGGCTTCACGACGATACGAGATTTGGAAACGGAAGGCGCGGGATACGGCGATATCGAAATCAAGCAAGCAATCGAAGAAGGAACAATTCCCGGCCCGAGAATTTTTGGCGCTACGCGAGCCATTTCTACCACCGGTGGATACAACCTGGAAGGCTATGCTCCGGAATTGGAGATGCCCAAGGGTGTGCAGATTGTGGATGGTCCGGTCGAAGCGCGGAAAGCGGCGCGGCAGCAACTCGAGCACGGCGCGGACTGGATCAAGGTGTACATGACGCACCGTTCGTGGGTGGACAAGCAAGGAAACCTGGTGACACAGCCGACGCTGACGGTCGAAGAGTTGAAGGCCATCGTGGATGAGACACATGGTTGGCAGAAAAAAGTGGCCTGCCATGCTTACAACGGAATTGGTTTGCAGCGTGCGCTGGACGGCGGATGCGATTCTATCGAGCACGGACTGGAAATCACAGACGCGCAGATCGCGCAAATGCAACGCCAGGGAACGTGGTACTGCCCCACGCTTTCGCCTTATTACGGCGACTGGGAGGCTGCCGACACCCCGAGGGGAAAGCGCGACCGCATGCGGGCAGCCGTACACGAAATTAGTTTCAAAAAGGCGATGCAGGCGCATTTGAAGATTGTCTATGGCACCGACATCGGCGGAATTCCGTGGACGGAGCCGATGGCACAGGAATTTAAGAGAATGGTCTCCTTGGGGATGGCGCCGATGGATGCGATTCAATCCGCCACTTCACGAGCAGCAGACATGCTGGACATGAAGGGTGAGATTGGTGTGCTCGCGGCTGGCGCCTATGCGGAAGTGATTGCCGTTACGGCGGATCCGCTGAAGGACGTCGGTGAATTGGAGCATGTGCGATTTGTAATGCACAACGGAACGGTATTCAAGAATGAGGTAGGGAAATAAGAACGCGTAAAAGTTGCAACGGGCGTTAAGCCTCGACGCGAACGCCTTTCCAGAATGCCATGCGATCTTTGATTTCAGCGGCCGCGGGCTTTGGCTCCGGGTAATACCAAGCGGCATTGTCGTTCTGAATGCCATCCACTGAGATGTGATAGTAGTGAGCAGTTCCCTTCCAGGGGCAGATCGTAGTGTGGGTGCTGGGCTTCAGAAATTCCTTTTTGACATTTTCGAGCGGGAAATACTGATTGCCCTCCACAACGACGGTGGCGTTACTTTCCGCAATGACTTTTCCGCCCCAGGATGCTTTGGCCATTTTGTGCGCCTCCGGCGCAGAAAGTTTGCCTTCCAGCAGCATATCGCCGGACCGCTGCATTTGTCTAAATGATTCGATGCGCCTGCAAACAGAATGGTTCAAGAATTCGTGTGCAACGAAAAAAAGACTTGCGCATCGAAGCGGAAGTGGGTCCTGCGGTAGGTCCCAACACGGCTTTGGTACGATTATTGCCCCAATGGAGGAAGAGCAATGCCCGAGCAGAATATTGCGAATCATGCGAAGTTTGTACCGGCGTTTCATTTTTTCGCAGTGCCCGTTCTCATCACCAACTTTGTGTGGTCGCTATTTCGATTGAGGACCTTGGGATTTTCATTCGCGGGAATTTTTGGCGTCCTGCTGGCCGCTGCGCTGGTTGTGCTGGTCTTCTTGGCGCGGCTGTTTGCGCTCGCAGTGCAGGACCGGGTCATACGGCTGGAAGAGCGGCTACGCTACGAGCGTGTGCTTCCTGCGGATCTTCAGTCGAGAAGCGGTGAATTGGAGATCAGCCAAATCGTGTCGCTGCGATTCGCAAGCGACGCAGAATTGCCGGCCCTGATGCGAAAAGTTCTAGATGAAAAATTGACGAATCGTAAAGCGATCAAGCAGTTGGTTAGGAATTGGAAACCCGATTATCTGCGCGCATAACAAAATTTACCCTCAAAAGAAGACGGTGGGAATTCTTCTTGTTGCATCTTTACTTGAACAATCTCAACGGGCTGTTGCAACCGCGGCGGCACCTTCAATTTCTGAGATCTCTGCGGCGGAGAGCTTCAATTCGCCGGCGTGCATCACGCCTTCCGATTGCTTGGCGTTGCGGGCACCAACAATGGCGCCGGTGATCGCCGGAAAGCGCAATGTCCACGCGATGGCCACTTCGCCGGGTGTGCGGCCGTGGCGAGCGCCGACCTGACGCAATCTCTCGACGAGTTCGAGATTCTTCGATAGACGCGGGTCGCGAAACTCCGGGTTGCGGCTGCGAAAATCGTCAGTGGGCAACGCAGCCGCGCGTTCGCGAGTCATGGCGCCAGTGAGCAGACCAGAAGCCATAGGGGCGTAATTGATGACTCCGATTCCCTGCTTTTCACAATACGGCAGAGTCTCAGCTTCAATTTGCCGTCGAATCATTGAGTAGGGCGGCTGCAAAGAGGTGACCGGGGCGATTTTTTCGGCGCGTTGGATCTGGGCTGCGCTGAAATTAGACACGCCAATCCAGCGAGCTTTGCCCTCTTTCTTCAGATCGGCAAGTGTTTCCCAAGCTTCTTCAATCCCAGGCTTGTTGTCCTCCGGTGGCCAGTGCATTTGGTAGAGGTCGAGCGTTTCAATTTGCAACCGGCGGAGACTGTCTTCGCATTCGCGGCGAATGGATTCCGCGCTAAATTCCTTCCAAATTTTCCCTTTGTCGTTCCAGCGCAAAACGCACTTGGTGAAAACGTAAGGACGCGGGCCCCCCCATTCCTTCAGCGCGCGCGCAACAACCTCTTCGGAATGACCCAAGCCGTAAACGGCAGCGGTATCAATCCAGTTGACACCTAGTTCCAGTGCGCGATGAATCGCGGCTATCGAATCAGCGTCATCCTGTGGACCCCAGGCAAATTCCCAGCCGCCACCACCGAGAGCCCACGCGCCAAAACCAACTGGCGTAATTTTGAGATCTGAGTTTCCTAGTTTCCGAGTTTCCATCCAGAACCTCTTCTCGAGTCGCGCATTGGGCGAATTTCCCTCGCGCAGAGTTTGTTTTCTGTACCACGAAGTTGGATGAGCATAACCCAAAAAGGTTAGACCGTATCAGGAGGCATGAAAAGGAGAGAAGCCGTTTAGTTGGCAGTGAATGCCGAATCCAGCGAAACCGTTTCACCGTCGGGATTCGTGATAGCGATCTGCTGCGAACCGGGAGTGAGACTAGGAGTTACGACGAGCAGAGTGTTGATGTCCTTAAATGTGACGCTGGCAGTTTTTCCATTCAGCACGACACCGGCGCCACTTTGGAAGCCACTGCCTCGAATGGTGATGGTAGCGCCACCGCTTGCTGCAACCGTCGAAGGTGAAATGGATCCGATTCCTAAAGGAACTGCGGAGAGTTGAACAACAGTTATGGCCGCATTTTGTGGTGTGCCATCCGAAGAAGTGATGGCGAAGAGTCGTTGGCCGTTTTCATCCGTGGCAAGGAAGTTGCCGTGCAGCCCGTCGACATCAGTCATGAACTGCTGAGGCAGAAAAATGCGCAGACGCAGAGCGCCCGAATGGGCATCTAGAATATCAACGCCCCCTTTGACGCCCGCACTTCCGGGAGCACCAGTTAGAAACGGTTGATAAATCAGTGCGCCCGAAGGATGCAGAGCGATGCCCGGCACTTGCATGCGCCCCGGAATTTGCGCGAGCTCAGCCGAGGTGGGAACGGAAGTAAGCGAAAGATCCGCGGCGCGGATTTCGGCCGCGGTTTGCGTCTGGACGGCGAACATATTGCCGTCTGACGCAGCTCCCAAATCCGTACTGGAAGAATTGTCGCTCGAAGTAACGAACTGATTCGGCGCGCTGGCATTCCACACTGCAAGCGGCCCACCAGGTGATGCGCCAAAAGCCACAAAAACTTGACCGCCCGCGCCAGTTCCATGAACTAGCGGCGCTCCCGTGAAATTTGATACTTCCTGCTGAGGCGCGACCTGAACCGTCGGAGGGCTCACAGAAAGGTTCATTTGCCCAAGACATATGGAATACGCACCGGACGACCCGTTCTGGCCACTGAGACTGACAAAGACTGCTTGAGTGCTAGTCGCGGCAACGAGCGCAGGACCAGAATTGGCGAAACCGGGCACTCCGCCTACGAAAACGGTTGTCCCCGTCTTCGCTACCGGATCGAATAGATAAATATTCTGCGTGCTGAAATCCGCGACGATTAGCCGAGAACCATCGGGAGTCAGCGCCAATCCGCGCAATCCAATGTTTGGAGCTTCGCCGCCGGGCGGCACAAACGGCACAAGGAATGCATTTTGCCCCAAACTGAAATCTTCAACGTGGTCGATGTTCGTCATATAGAGCTGCTGCCGGCCATGGTCGTAGACCAGGAACCGAAAAAAACCGGGGTGCTGATTCGATTGTACGCTGTGTAAATACTGGAACGATTTGGCGGAAGTCGTGGAGCCCGCGGCGGATGAAACGATAACGTCCGCTTTACCCGAAGAACCAGGAGGCGTTTGCAGCGTGATGCGTTCCAGTGAAAAAGGAAAGCTGGCGTCGAGACCGAGCGATGAAACGATATTCGTAACGTTTTGCACGTTTTGTACAGTGGCGCTTGCGCCGCCGATTTTCACTGTAATTTTTGCCGGATCGCTACCGAACCCGTATCCATAGATTTGTACCGAATCACCGCCAGCATTCGTGCCCGCGTTGGGGAGCACTTGCAGAACTTGCGGACCATAACTGAAGGCATCCGGCGCGATGGCCAGCCACCCATTCTGGAAAAAAGTTGTCACGTTGACGGCGCCGTTCGTGACGCTCGCCGGCGAGCTCGCCTGGATTTGAGCCGGTCCAGGAACAGTGACGTTCAGCGCGGATTGCGTACCGAAGTTCAGCTGAGCGATGGAAGTAAAGCTCTGGCCGGCAACAGCAACCGAAGTTCCCCCCGCGCTTGTGCCCTCGGACGGCTGGAGACTGGGAGCAGCGGCAAACGATGGTGCCGTCAGGGACAAGTTTCCAGCCGCCGAAGCATCCACAAAGCTCACGCCGCGATTCGAAATGCCAAGTAGAAGTTGCGTTTCATCCACATCCTCGATCTCAGACGTGATGCCTTGAATGCCTGCATCAGAAACCCGGCCGGTCAGTTGCCCGCTTTTTCCGTCGAGAACAGTAATGAATGACGCAGCCGAAGAAGCCTCGCTGACGTACCAATGCTTTCCATCGCGCGAGAAAACGACCCCGTGCAACATTGCCGGAACATATGCGGCAACTTGTTTGAGTGAAGCATCGAGCAACAGAAGTTGCGTGCCCCCACTCCCTGCGAACAGCGCGGCAAAGTCGCTTCCATCGGAGTTGGCAGCAACCGCAGAAATCAATCCGCTGCCAAGCGTGAGCGGGCCTGCAACGACGTTGCCTCCCGAATCGAAGACCGCCAATTCTCCGCTCGAATCATTCGCGGCAACGATCACTTTCGAATGATCGCCCGAGCGGGCGAGAACGCCAACACCCTGTTGAAAAAGTGAAGGTGAGGTCGAAGTCAGATCGCTCAGAGAATTCGACGCGGGATCCCAAAGAGCGAGCAGCGCTTCCGAAGAAACACGCTGGCGCAAGCGCACCAAGGACTTGCCATTCGAAAGGGAAAGGACTTCTACGGGACTGCTAAAGTTCGCCCCTGGCGAAGGAGTGAGTCCCGCAAGAACGTAACGGTTTTTGACTAGCAGAGCAGACGTATCGATCGCCACAATTTTCTCAAGCGCCGTCCCAATCCAAACAGTCGCCCCATCGGCAGAAATGTCAGCGCTACTAGCGCCGGGCACCGAAACTTGCGCGATGCGAGCTTGGCTAGTCGTGGAGAAGACTTCCACGCGATTCATCGCACGATTGGCGATGAAAACGTGCTTGTTCGCGGGATCGTAAGCGATGTGGCGATGATGCGGTTCGCCAAATGGATCGTCAGCCGCCGAAGTCGCATCCGTCCGCGCATACGCCGTGCGCGGCAAAGCGGAATTCACTCCGCTTTGTATCACCACTGCTAGATTGGTCGAATGAGATAAACCGCCGCTTGTACCCTGTACGACGATCGAGAAATTCCCCGTCGCTGCTGTTGTGGAAGCACCGAGAACCACCGAAGTGCTCGCATTGGCGGAAATGCTGAAGGGACTTGCGGGATTGGACGTGACTCCAGCGGGGAGGGCACCTAGCACTACCTGGACGGATCCGCTAAAGCCATTGATGGGATTCACTGTCACACTGACGGCAGGGCTTGTCGCGCCCTCCGTAACCGAAATCGAATTCGATGACAAGCTCAGAGAAAAATCTGCCACAGGCGGAGGCGGTGGAGGCAGCGGCCCTGAAGCCGTCCCGCCACAGCCCCCGCAAATCAACGCGAGCGGTAAGAGAATTACCCGCGGGACGCCGTGTCGTAACCATCCCATGAGAAAACCCCGCGTACATTCCGAGCGAGCGGCTAGGGTGCAAGACAAAACAAAGACTGGACCGGCCGGAGCGCTACCTGAGAGGAAGCCCGACGCAACACTACTCCCACTATTGTAATTGTCAAGTTATTAAATAATTACATCGTTAGACAATCTACCCGCCAACAAAAACAACGGCGCCCCGACCTGAGTCGGGGCGCCGTAATAAAATAAAGCGTTAAGTGTGACCGAAAACTAAATCGTCTTCGTCGCCGGTGCGCCTGCGGACGCCGTAGAGCTCCGCGCAAACGCATTCGAACTGGATTCCTTTTCAGGACTCTTGTCGATCTCGATGGAGCCCTTGAAGTAGGCGCCGTCTTCGATCATGATTCGGGAAGTGGTCAGGTCACCGTTGACCGAACCATCCTTCTTGATTTCAATTCTGTCCTTCGCGCGAAGGTTGCCCTTCACGTTGCCGTATACCACTACCTCGCGGGCGATGATGTCGGCGGTAACTTTGGCCGTGGCACCGACAGTCAGCTTCCGCTCATCGAGTTGGATCAGTCCTTCGACTGAGCCATCGATCAACAGATCTTCGTTGCCGGAGATTTCACCTTTTACATGCAGGCTGGCCCCCAGCCGCGCCGTGGCGCGGTCGGCGGTTGCACCCAGTGGACGCATCGCATCTGTACTCATTGCCGGTTTTTCCTCCCAAGTCGCCGAAGCGGGCTTCGACGGCTGATTCGTTACGAAATTTTTGGACTCCGGTTGCCCAGCTTGCGGTGCATCCGGTTTCTTATTGCCCCACATCGGTCCTCCCAAAAGCACTTCACTTCCCCACGCAGATTTCCGTCCGGGGTACTGCAAACTTTATTCCCCAGAAGTGCGCGCGGCAAACGAAGCTTAGGCACAACGTTCCAGACAGTAACTAGACTTTGGGACAGTACGTTGTAAGGCTGGGTGGGCAGTACGCAAGAATTGTCCGCGAATCTAGCTGGAATGTAAAGTGGTGTGTGGGAGTCCTAGTCTAATTTTGGCAGTGAATAAATCCGCAGTTCACCCGATTCGAAACTGGCGTAGCGCGATCCATCCGGGGACAACGCGGCTCGTCCATTTCTCGGGAAGGCGCGATTCACGATTGGGGTCGGTAATCTGCGATCAAATACGATCAACCGGCCAGTGACGCTTTCGCAGTCGCCTGTGGCAAAGACGGCATATCGCGACATATTCGTCGTGGCACTCTGAATCGATCCACAATATTGGGGAGCAATCCACGGCAGCGTCTCGGTTGGCTGGTCTTTCTTCCAGACGACAAGCTGACGCTCTTTATGTCCCTTCACGGGCACTTGTCCGACGACGCTGCCGTCGGTCAAGAGGCCGACGATCGCAGGATTACCTTCTTCCTGCAAGGGAACCCTCCAGACCGTTTGATCTTCGGCCTCCGCAACCATCGTGCAGCGTCTTTTTGCGTCTACGTAAACCACGTCAGTTGATACGTACACGTTCGGCTGGAGTTCTTGCTGACACAATGCGTAGGCGACTCCATGCTCGCCGAACTTGCGATCCATTGTTCCGACTGGCCATTGCTGTGCCCACCGCCGTGTCTCCACCAAGGGAAGTCCATTCAAAATCGAATAGGTACTCGTAAAGGGCTCCTGGAATACGAGTGCATGATCCACAAAGGTCGTCCGCTCAAGAAAACGATTGACTCGTGCTGCATCCTGAAGGTTCGAGTCCATCAGAATGAAGCCCGATTTCGAGTTGTGGACCTCCTCGATCCGGAAGAGAAGAGTGCTGCGAGGACCAGGCCCCGCTTCGCCTTGCGCTACCAAGACTCCATCGCCGTCTGCCTCGTAAGGCAGGTCCCGGCTTGCTTTTAGAGTCCCTCGCACGTCGAAAAGGAGCACACGAGCCGAGCCATCAACTTTGCTCCCAGACAACGGGCGGCAGTTGGGACTGGTATTGAATCCGACAGCGACGCTCTGGTTGTTCAACCAAACCACAAAACGATATCCAATGATCTGACTGCCACATTTTGTGTCAGCGTCTGCTCGAAAGAAACCACTCGGTAACCCACGCGTAGAGAGAGCAATGCGGGTATCCGGTGTCGGTTCTGCCTCCACCTGTCGCTGTCTCGAGCAACCGGCCAAGAGGCCTACGATTGTGGTTGCGATTGCCAGTCTTGAGACCAAGGTAGCCAAATGAAACTCCCGTCAGGAAGCTAAGAACTCGGTCGGTCGGGGACCGGCTGAGTGGCAACAAAATCGCCTTGAAAACGAATGGCGTAAGTATCCAGCAATTGCTGAATTCGTTCGTGGCTTTGAGACTTCAAAATGAATCCCACGTGATGATATTTTGTGACGCGGTAGGTGATTTCAGGATCGGTGTAAGCGCTCGTATCGGGATGTTCCTGGCGAGCAAGTGAAAGAATCACTCCGGCATAGTCGTGCCGCGTGGCCGGAAGCTGGTAAGGCTGCTTCCCCGCCCCGACTTCGAGCCGCGCCCATTCGCGCCAGAGGTTGATGCCAGTGGCAGTTTCGATGACGTCGGAGATATACGCACCGCCGACGCGCGCAGCGACTTCGATGAAATAGAATTTGCCGTCAGCGTGGGACTTCAGGTACTCCGCATGCGTTACGCCGCGCACCATACCGAGACCCTCGAGCAGATTGCGATTGGTTTGAAGCAGCGTCTTGGTTTCTTCCGCTTCCCGAGGCAAAGTGCTCGTCGTGAACACGCCGCCGTGATGCGATGTATCGAGCGGCGGCGTGCCATAAGCATGCGCCTCCGCGAAGGCCACACCGCGCTCGGAAACCACACTGTCAACGTGATAGACCGATCCCGGAACAAATTGCTCCAGCAAATAAAACGATTGTTGATCGCCAAGCTGATCGAGCCAAGGCCACAGCTCGTCAGGCGAATGAATCTTCTTCATGCCGATGCCTGAAGCCTGCGAGCGGGGTTTGAGCAGCCATGGACCCGGAACCCGCGCCATGAATTCGCGAAGATTATCGTAATTGAGTACGTGGACGAATTCGGGCACCAGCATGCCCGTCTCTCGAGCGCGCGCCCGCATGGCCAGCTTGTCCCGAAAATACCGAACCGTCGTAAGGCCCATGCCCGGAATCCGCAAATGCTCGCGAAGCGCCGAGACATTCTCCATATCAAATTCATCCAGCGCCACGATGCGATCAATCGAATGCGATCTTGCCGCGTAACTCACCGCATAGATCAAATTCTGCAGCGGAAGCTCTTCCGGCATGATGAAAACTTCATCGATGCATTCGAACGGCCAGTCACCATTGCGAAACTTTTGGACAGTCAAAAGCAGGACGATGCAGCCCATCGCCTTGCACGTGCGTATGAATTCCTGACCCTTTTCGTAGGAGCTGACGCAGAGAATTGTGAGAGGCCGGCCTTCCGGCATGCGACGCCTCCTCGGAACCACCAGACCAGAGCGCGGATTATACAGCGGCCTCGCGCGCCGGATACAGAAATTCAAGGAAGGGTCGCACGCGCTGCGCCCAAGCCGCTTCGTTGTGCTCCGCGCCTTCGACGCGCTCGTAATGCAAATCATTTTCGAGCTTCCAGCCTTTTTCCAGCAGGACATCCCGGAATTGTTCAACCGCCGGCACGATCCGCCGTCCCTCGCGCGTGCCAATGTCCAGCCAGATTCGCGGCCGCGGCTCAATTGCTGCCGAACGCGCAAAACGATGAATCACCTGTTGATTCCACCACACCGACGGCGAGAGCGCCGCAATTTTTCCGAAGATCCCCGAATACTTCATCCCGAGATAAAGCGAAACCAGCCCGCCCAGCGAAGAACCGCCGATCCCTGTGTTGTGCGAACCAGAGAGCGTGCGGTATTCGCGATCTACAAACGGTTTCACTTCTTCAATCAGAAATTTCGCGTAGCGGTCGGCGCGCCCGCCGCCGAGCTTTGGAACGTGGGTCGGCGTATATTCGCGAATCCGCGCTTTCGTGTTGTACATCCCCACGATAATCAGCGGGGCGACCGTGCCTGCATGAATGCAATGGTCCGCGGTCTGCCCCACGTGCCAATCCTGCCCAGGAATAAAAGAAGTAGCCCCGTCAAAAAGATTCTGCCCGTCGTGGAGATAGAGAACAGGAAAATGGCGCCACGATTGATCCTCGTATCCCGGCGGGGTATAGACAATCAGGTCGCGCTGGTTGCGAAGGAATCGCGATCGGAATTGTTCGTGTTTGCGGAGTTGTCCAGAACTCACGGTGCGATCGTCACAAGAAGATCTTTCGACTCGACGTGCTGCCCGGAGGTAACAAGCAGCTTCACAATGCGCCCTGAAATGGGCGCATATATATTGGACTGCATTTTCATGGCTTCGAGTGTCAGAAGTTTGGCCCCGCGTTCTACCACTTGATTCGCCTGCACCGCGATGCCACTGATAACACCCGCGGTTGGGGCAGCAACCTGGCCAGCATCTGCGGGGTCCGCCTTGGGATGAGAACGCTCCACCACGCGCAGCGCGCGATCGCGGACGTTGACTTCCCGCGGCTGCCCGTTCAGTTCAAAAAAGAGTGTCCGAGTCCCATCGGGATGCGGTTCGCTGATGGTCAAAAACTTGATGATGAGCGATTTTCCGGATTCGATTTCGACCGTAATCTCTTCGCCGGACTTCAAACCGTAGAAAAATGCAGGTGTCGGCAAAACGCTGACGTCCGAATAAGTTTGGCGAAATTTGTCGTACTTTGCGAAAACATCCGGGTAAAGCAGAGAGCTCAGCAGATCGTCGCGACGGATCGTATGGCCGAGTTTATTCTCCAGGGACTTTTTCTCCTCTTCCCAGTTCACCGCTTCAAGACTCGCCCCAGGTCGGCCGCGGAGAGCAGCCTGCCCGCGCAGAATAATCTTTTGCAGCTTCTTCGGCCAGCCACCTGGCGGCACACCCAAAACGCCGGAAAACATTTCGACGACGGAATTGGGCAACGACACATCGTGTTTTTCATCCAGCTTGAGTATGTCGGCGGGCTGCATCTCCTTGGCCATCAAGAAAAGCGTCATATCGCCAACGACTTTGCTGGATGGCGTGACCTTCACGATGTCGCCGAAGAGCTGGTTTACTTCGGCATACATTTTTTCGGCCTCGCGCCACCGATGGCCCAGCCCCATGGCCGCCGCCTGCTCGCGCAAATTGGTAAATTGCCCACCCGGAATTTCATGCTGGTACAAACGCGCCGAGCCGGCCTTGGGGCCCGAGTCGAACGGTGCATAGTAGCTGCGCACAGTCTCCCAATAATCGGAGCATTCGTTCAGCGTCTCAATATCCAGTTGTGTGTCGCGCGCTGTGTGCCGAAGCGCTTCAACGATGGAATTCAGATTCGGCTGGCTGGTGCCGCCGCTCATCGCCGCAATCGCTGCGTCGGCAACGTCGACTCCCGCATCGCAAGCTTTCAGCACAGAAGCAGAGTTGATCCCAGAGGTGTCGTGCGTGTGAAAGTGAATCGGAATGCCGACTTCTTCGCGCAGCGCCTTCACCAGTTCGAACGCCGCGTAAGGCTTGCACAGCCCGGCCATGTCTTTGATTGCCAGGAAATGTGTGCCAAGTTTTTCCAGCTGCTTGGCCATCGCCACATAATATTTCAGCGAATATTTTGGCCGGCCACTGTCGAGAATATCCCCGGTGTAGCAAATCGCCGCTTCGCAAACGCCACCAGTCTCGAGCGCGGCATCAATCGAGACACGCATGTTCTCGATGGAATTGAGCGAGTCGAAAATGCGAAAAATATCAATGCCCTGCGCGTGCGCTTCGCGAACAAATTCAACGATCACGTTGTCCGGATACGAGGCGTAACCAACGGCGTTGGCTCCGCGCAACAGCATCTGGAAACAGATATTCGGAACACGCTCGCGCAGTTCCCGTAATCGTTGCCAGGGATCTTCGTGCAAAAATCGCATCGAAGTATCAAACGTTGCGCCACCCCACATTTCGAGGCTGAACAAATTGGGCAACCGATGCGCAACAGCACCAGCGGTCGCGAGCAGGTCAAACGTTCGAACGCGCGTGGCCATCAACGACTGATGAGCGTCCCGGAAAGTCGTGTCCGTAACGAGCAGCCGTTTTTGTTTTCGGGCCCAAGCCGCGAATTTCTTCGGCCCGAGTTTTTGCAATAACTGGCGCGTGCCGTCCGGCGGTTTGCCAACGGGCGCCGCAGGAACAACAGCCGCTTCGATTTCTTTGGGAGTCTGCTTCCCCTTTACTTCCGGATTCCCGTTCAGAATCACATCGCCAAGATAAGAAAGCAGTTTGGTGGCGCGGTCACCGCGGCTCGGGAAGCGAAAAAGCTCCGGCGACTCGTCAAGGAAAGAAGTCGTAACTTCGCCAGCGCGAAACTTAGGATGGTTCACCACATTTTCAACGAACGGAATATTCGTCTTCACGCCACGAATGCGAAATTCACGCAGCGCCCGGTCCATGCGCTGGCAAGCTTCCGGAAGATTGGAGCCCCACGCCGTCACTTTCACCAGCAGCGAATCGTAATAAGCCGCGAGCATCGCCCCCGCATACGCAGTGCCGCCGTCAAGACGAATGCCAAACCCCGCCGGAGATCGATACGTGGAAATCTTTCCGTAGTCCGGAGCAAAGTTTTTCTCCGGATCCTCAGTAGTCACGCGACACTGTAGAGCCGCCCCATTGAGCGGAATATTTCCCTGCAACGGGAGCGACATTGGCGCTTCATGCAGCTTATGCCCCTGCGCCACTAAAATCTGCGAACGCACCAGGTCAATGCCCGTAATCATCTCGGTGACCGTGTGCTCTACCTGTATGCGCGGATTGACCTCGATGAAATACCACTTCCGCGAATCCACGTCGTACAAAAACTCCACGGTCCCTGCATTGCGATAGTTGGCCTTGCGCGCGAGCTGCACCGCCGCGTCGCAAAGCTCGCCCCGAATACCAGCCGGAAGATTCGCCGCAGGCGCTACCTCCACGACCTTTTGATGACGTCGCTGCACCGAGCAATCGCGCTCATAAAGATGCAGTAAGTTCCCGTGGTGATCCGCAAGAATTTGCACTTCCAGGTGCCGCGCGCGCCGCAAATATTTTTCCAGAAAGACCGAAGCGTCGCCAAATGCGGACCGCGCCTCGCCCTGCGCTTCCTCCAACAAGGCATCAAGCTGCGCCGCATCGCGTACGACGCGCATCCCGCGGCCACCCCCACCCACCGCCGCCTTCACAATGATGGGATAGCCAATCTCCTTCGCGATTTTTTGTGCTTCCGCTGCCGACTTGACCGCATTCTCAGTTCCCGGCAAAACGGGAACACCCGCCGAAGTCGCCAGTCGCCGAGCCACCGTTTTATCACCGAGCAATTCCAGAAGATTTGGAGGAGGTCCGACAAAAGTAATACCCGCTTTTTCGCAAGCGCGCGCAAATGTCGGATTCTCCGAAAGAAATCCATACCCCGGATGAATCGCGTCCACACCTTTTTCTTTCGCGAGCGCGACGATCCCCGCTATATCCAGATACGCCTCGACGGGGCCCTTCCCGGCACCCGCTTGATAAGCTTCATCGGCCTTAAAACGATGCAATGCCAGCCGGTCTTCCTGCGAATAAATCGCCACCGTGCGTAGCCCCAGCTCGTTCGCCGCTCGAAATATGCGAATGGCGATTTCGCTGCGGTTCGCAGCAAGCAGTTTGCGGATCGGTTTGACTTTCTTCATCTCAGTGGCGATCAATATGTCGCGCGAAATTCTACATTGTTTCATGTCCACGACGCGACTGAGCAGCAGTTTTTTCAATGCGACAAAACAACATATTGGATAGATATATGAAATCTACCCTCGCGAGGTCAATTCTTCGGGACCGCTACGGGATGCGTGACCGACGAAGACTGATGAGCGTCCGGCTCGAGTGCCGCCAACTTCAGTTGTTCCAGTTGAGTCTGCAGGCTGGCCCAAGCTTTAGCATTGCGCTTCGTGGCGTAAGGCGCATCCGGTTCGGCAAAGAAATGCAGTAGTTCCGCTTTCACCTCCGCCGTAACTCCCGTGAATTTGCTCTCCGCCAGCTTTTCCAGCAATTCCGCATGCGCCTCATCATTCAATCGGTATTTGCCCGGACCGGTGCTCTCCCCCACATCAAAATTATCGTTCGGCAAGTCGATCTGGCTGTCTCGCAGTTCCGTCAGCAGTTTCCGATAGCGGTCAAGCGTGGCATTGAAACTGGCCTCAAACATTTGCTCCGTCTGCGGTGTGGGTGTCTTGAACTGCAAAACCTTCAGCGGCCCGATCTTGGGAAGCAACCTGTACAGAAAAGCCAAAAACCGCTCCCCTGGATTCGGCTTCCGATAATCCTTGCCCCATTCGTGCTCGTAATTCGAACGCGACAAATTGTATAGAAATCTTCTTTTCGTCGCGTCGGGCGCTTCGTCCTTGATTTCATCTTTCTTCAAATGCCACGCAATTCGCGTCGCTTTCGGTATCAGTTTGCTCACGTCGCGACGGTAAGAACTTAGCGCCTTGTCCTCGTTCACCACCACGCCTTTCATATCCAAACCGTACGTCTCGCGAAACGCCTGATCCAGCACCGTGCGCGACACTTCAAATCCGATAAAATCGTGATAACTGTCCGGAGCGTAGCGCTCGCGCGCAATTTCCAGCACGTCAAATCCAAATTCCGTCTTCACATGCGCCAACCGGTTGTCCTCATACGAAACACTGTCGCCATATTTTTTCTGCAAGTTCGGATACAGAATCGGCACGGCCCGGTTCGTCCCAAGTCGGTGCCCGTCGTTGTCCGCGGCGTAATGCGCCAGCGCGCCAACAGCAAACGCGTACTCGTCGAGATCCTTGGCGTCACGCAGCAACGCCTGGATGAAATCCCCGCTCCGGATGTAATGCGTCAGGTCGCTGAAAAATGGATTGCCATAGGGGTAGTAGCCCATATCTTGAATGATGGCCCCGCCATAGGCGTACGCCTGCGCCCTGCTCAAATCCTCCTCTGTTGCCTGCGGAAATTTTTTCAGTAGCAGCGGCTTGATGTGCGTCTCCCACGCCGCATCAATGATGGCCTCATGTGAAAGCACAGCGTAAGCGTGAACGGGTGCAGGCACCGCCAGCAGGACTACAATCAGGCAAACAACGAATGCACGTGCGCGAGCAAACACTCTATTTAAGGTTGAATTCACACCTGAAAATGGAATTAGATCGCTCCTCATGGCTTGAGGAGCGGCTGGGCAAACCGAATAGGAACACCAAAATTCGAACCGCCAAATCCCTTCACCACCGCAAACGTCACGCCAATCACTTCCCCATCGCGATTGATCAGCGGTCCGCCCGACCCGCCGGAAGTTGTCTGCGCATCATAAACAATTTTGTCCGTAAGCACGTCTCCGATATGCCCCTGAGTAACCAGCGGCCGAATCAGTTTTCGCCGCACTAGTTCGTCGAGCACCTCTTTCGGTTTTCCGCCCGTGGATTTAGCAATTTCATCCACCGCTTCTTCCCCTGCCCGCGCCAGTATCGCGCTGATTCCCGTGGCGTACCCGAGCGACACGAGCGGCTGCCCGCTGACCGCCGCCTCCTTGCGAGCATCCAGTTTCAGCGTCGGTTTTTTCAGTCCCGACAAATCACCTTTCAGCACCGCGAGGTCCGCCTCCTCTGAAATCTCGCCGATTTTCACGGGAACGCCCGCCGATGCCCCAGGAAAATATGCGGTCAATTCCGCGACCTCCGGAGTAAGCCCCTGGCTAAACACCGCCGCAAGCTCATCATTTTTCCACCACGGTTGCGCCACATGATGATTGGTCAGGATGCGTCCTTCGCCAGCAATGAATCCCGTCCCGAAAAAATCCGCCCGAACTTCAGGAGCTCGTCCTTCCAACGTGTAAAGTGGGTTGCCGTCACTATCATGCAATGGCTCGCCATCCGGATTGATCCCGCCATACCGCAGCGGACGGCCCGAAGTCCGGTCAACGAACGAAACCGAAACGTGCAGCAGGCACACACTCGGCGCGTAAGCCCGAATCACATCCTCCGCCGATTGCGACTCTGTCTCCACTCGTTTCAGCCGCGTCGTGGTTTCCGCAAGCTGCTGCCGGAGCGCGGACACGTCGCCGCTCCCCGCCCCCGAAATTTTTTGTTTCAAATCGTCCGATTGCCGCTGCAGTTGATTCTTTTGCTCAAGCGCATCTGTCTGCTGAAGGTCCGTCCGCGCGCTTCGCGCATCCGCCATCAGTTTCTCCTGCCGTCGAGCGCCCCGCTCCAGCTGGGCGATTACCGAATAAGCGCGGTTCGCTTCCTTGTTCGCGCGCCGCGAATAAAGCAAAAAGATCCCCGTGATCAATATGGCCAAGCCGAAAAGCGCCGAGACGCCGATCTTCAAAGCTCGCCCTAGGGAAAATGCGTCGCGCGTCATCTTCTCCGTTACGGCCAGCGCCTGAAAAGCCGTCTGCGCCATCTCTCGGCCCTCGTCGGCGATCCGCGTTTTTTCCCGCAGCTCATCGAACGCATGTTTTTCCCGCAACTGTACGCGCGCTCGCGCAAGCAATTCCGCGGCTTCCCACGGCGAAGTCAGCACTTCGTCCGCGCCCAGGTCCAGCCCGCGAGCCCGTTCGGCCGCACCACCCTGCGTAAGCAGAATCACGCGCGTTCCCGCGGTCGCCGCATTTCCTTTCACTTCGGCAAGCGCATCGCAGCACTGAATATCCGCGAGGTCCGCGGAAAGAATTAGCAGGTCAACGCTGGCATCCTGAACGAACTTGAATCCTTCCGCCTGCGAACCCGACACAGCCACATCATAGCCCGCCGAACGCACCAATTCCTCCAGCGCGCCGCGCGACCCCGCGTCGGCATCCACAATCAGTAACGTCTGGCGTTTTGCAGGCAAATTCGCCACCTCCTTCTGATGCTTGCGATTGGATTCTGACACAAACAATTTAACTTCGGAAATAAGACGGAGAGAGACCGGCAAGCGTTGCAATTAGACCTGATTTACGGAGAGGAATGCTTCAATGCATCAATAATTAGTATTTGCGAAGGACCCCGATGACCCGCCCCTGAATCTTCAAATCGTTGGCAGCAACCATAATAGGAGCCATCTCAGAATTCGCCGGCTGCAAACGCACCTTGCCGGGCCCTTCGCGATAAAAGCGCTTCAGCGTCGCTTCTTCCCCGCCGATCAGCGCCACCACAATGTCCCCCGCGTTAGCCACCTGCGTCTGCTCGCACACCACGTAGTCTCCATCCATGATGTGATCCTCAATCATCGAGCTGCCTTTAACCTGCAGCACAAACGAATTCCCGCCGCGCGCAAAGTCTCCCAGCGAAATCGTCTCGCGCTCTTCCACTGCTTCCAGTGGACGCCCCGCCGCAATCCTGCCCACCAGCGGAAGCTCCTGCACCTTGCGATCGAGCACCTGATCCTTCACCGACTTTGGCAATTGGACAATTTCAATGGAACGGCTCTGATTGTATCCGCGCCGGATAAATCCCTTTTTCTCCAGCGTAGTGATGTGCTTGTGCACCGTCGCCAGCGAAGTCAGCTTCAGCCCTTTGCCAATTTCCTCAAAGCTCGGCGCGTACCCGTGCTTGGTCTCAAACGCCACCAGGTAATCGAGCACTTCCTTTTGCCGTTTCGTCAGAGCCATCTGCGCGCCTCCGTTCACGAATCTTTTCCACAGGCACTTTAGGCGAAAAGAAAGCGAACGTCAAGCCCCTTTTCCCGTCGTGCCGTCTTCTCCTCATCGCTTCCCTGCCACGTCAAAATCTGATATATCCGCTCCGTGCCCCCTTCTTCAAAAGCCTCCGGATCGATCTTGGCCGCAGCAGTCATCGAGATTATCTGCAGCGTGCTCGCCGCGCTCTGCGCCGGATTCGCATTCCTTATGTTTCTCGTAATCCCCCTGCCAACCGGCAGTCCGCAACTTCCCTCCGGTGTAAAGCCGATGATGGAAGCAATGATGCTCTTGTTCCTCGCCCTGGCCATCCTCGGAATCTTCACCGGAATTGGGCTGATTCGGTTGAAAGGGTGGGCACGCATCATCACACTCGTGTGGGCCGGCATATCAGCAATTTTCAGTTCTTTCATCCTGCTCTTTGCCATGTTCATGCCCTTCTCCACCGTGCCTAACCAGCCAGCCGAGTCAGTGCCTTTGGCCCGCCTCGTCCTTGCATTCTTCTACGGAATACCCTTTGTGATCGCTGTTTGGTGGCTGATATTGTTCACTCGCACGGCGATTGTGTCGCAGTTCAGTACCAGCAACGCATCCATTCCGCCGGGTCTCGCCGTACTTCCAGGCGAGTCGTTTCCGTTCACGGCTCCCGCCCTTGCTGCCAAACCCTCTTGCCCCTTGCCCTTGGCTGTTGTCGCCGGCTTTTTTATCTTTTCTTCCTTCAGTTTGGCGTTTCTGGTTTTTAGTCATATGCCCGCAGTCATTCTTGGGCGCGCGATTCACGGTCCCTCAGGCACTGGAATTTGGGTTTTGAGCTGCGCGCTTTATTTGATCGCAGGAATTGGCCTGCTGCTACTGAAGCCATGGAGTCATGCTCTAGCGATGGGAATACAATTTTTCTGGTTGCTGAGCGGTACCATCAGCATGCTCAGCAGCAACTATGAAAAAGTCCTGCGGGAAACTCTCGCATCCATGTCCATGACCTCCGGCCAGACTTACACGGCGGACTATTTCCGATACATTCGCTCGTTTTCTTTGATTGGGCTAATGTTCCCAGTCGCGATCCTGGGAGTTTTGATTTACTACCGCCCGCGTTTCCTCGAGTCTGCCTCCAGAGTCTCATCCAAGCTTTGATTACCAAATTCTTGATCATCTAGTAGTCATCCGTGTGTAATTCGCAACTTCACTGCCAACGCGTAACCTCTCGTGATAGAGTGCGCCCGGCGGACTTTCCGCCGGAGGATTTCCAATGCACAGACGCGCATTCCTAAACGTAACTGCCGGCGCTGCCGCCGAGCTAGCCTTCAAACCTCTCGCATTCGCGCGCGAGCAAGAACACAAAAATCCCGTTCCATATCCCGATCCCGCCATCGAAGTAGTTGACCCGCGCTTCGCAAAATATGTTCAAGGCAATGCCGCCGTCGAACGCCTCTACACCGGCACGCGCTGGTCAGAAGGCCCCGTCTGGTTCGGCGACGGCAACTATCTTCTCTGGAGCGACATCCCCAACAATCGCATCCTCCGCTGGCACGCCGACACCGGCGAAGTCACCACTTTCCGCAGCCCTTCGAACTACAGCAACGGCAACTCGCGCGATCGCCAGGGCCGCCTCCTCACTTGCGAACACGATTCCCGCCGCCTCACGCGCACCGAGTACGATGGCACCATCACCGTCCTCATGGACAATTTTCAAGGCAAGCATCTCAACGCCCCCAACGATCTCGCCGTTCATTCCGACGGCGCCATCTGGTTCACCGATCCCGGCTACGGCATCATGTCCGACTACGAAGGCCACAAAGCCACCTTCGAACTCCCCGCCGTTGTCTACCGCCTCGATCCCAAAACTCGCGAAGTCACCGTCGTCGCCACCGACATGGACAAGCCCAACGGGATCTGCTTCTCCCCCGACGAAAAAAAGCTCTACATCGTGGACACCGGCGCTCCCAAGCGCTCCACCGACCCGCACCCCATTCGCGTCTACGACGTCGTGGACGGCACGCACCTCAAAAATGGCCGCCTTTTCGTGGACATGTCCCCCGGCTCCTCCGACGGCATCCGTTGCGATGTGGACGGCAACGTCTGGTCCGCCGCCGGCTGGGGCCCCGAAAAATACAACGGCGTCCACGTCTTCGCCCCCGACGCCACGCTCATCGGCAAAATCCATCTCCCGGAAACCTGCGCCAATCTCTGCTTCGGCGGCCCCAAAAAAAACCGTCTCTTCATGGCCGCCAGCCAATCCCTCTACGCCCTCTACGTCAACGCCCAAGGCGCCCAGCTGCCTTAAGACTGTGTCGCAACGCGCAGTCCCTCAAGGGCGGCTGAGCGATCACATCAAATTCCTTGGGAGGATTTTGAATGAATTAGTCCTTCGATTTCCCACTCAAAATAATACTCGGGGGATTTCTCCCCCGAGTTTTCGCTACAACGTCCTTTTCCAAATAGTGGGAAGGCCGCGGCCTCTTGTTATCTCTTGGCCTTTTTCTTGATGGGTGCCTTCTTGTCTCCGCCCTTGAGGCTGATGAGCGCCAAGAAATCTTTGGCGTTAAACGGGTACAAGCGAGTGGACTGTTGTCCGGTTGTACTCAAAGTGACGTCCACGCGCCGATTGTTGGCCAGAACCATTACCTGCAGGTTCTTCATCATTTGTTGCCTGTCGGCTGAAGTCAATTCCGGGTTTTGCGCAATGAGTTCCTTGGTCTGTTCGGCAGTTAGCTGGTCCTCTTCGCCAAATGACCGTGTCTCAAAGTGGTCCGCAGGAACGCCGTGTTCCACCAGGAAGTTCCTGGTGCGTTCGACGCGCCGCTCGGTAAGACCCTTGTTGTATTCCGCCGAACCGCGGGGATCTGCATGACCTCCAAGGATCAAGTGAGCATTGGGCATGTACTTCAGATAGTTCTTGAAGTCCTCGGCTAGTGCACGAAGGATCTCTGCCTGACTGTCAACCAGGCCACCATTGGGATTCTCCGTGGTGGGCCGTGCGGTCGGAAAGTAAATGCTATGGAGTGCAAGCTTGGCTTCCAACTGCTTGATCTCCGGCGCCGGAGCAGGAGGCGGCGGTGGAGCTTCCACGTTCACCATTGTGGTCGACGAGGCCGTTAGCGCGGGGTTGCGGTCGTCGTTTACGTTGCAAGTGACGGTGATCCGGCCTGGTTGTGCGCTCCCAGTAGTCAACGTGGCCGTGTCACTGGTGCCTGAGATCTCACCAGCGCTGGCGGTATAGCTGAAAGCCAACCTTCGACCATCCGGGCTGCTGGCGGTCGAATGAATGGTTGATGTCCCACCTGTTCGCACGCTCGATGGATCTGCCGAGCACGATATCACAGGCGGACGAGGCTCTTTCACCGTGAAGTTGGCGCTGCAGGTCGCGGAACCATTCTTGCTACCATCAGTTAAGTTCGCGCCGACTGCATACGAGCCGGGCTGCAATCCTGTGGTATCAATTTGTGCGGAAGCGTCGCTCCCGCCAACTTTTACGCCTGTGGCATTCCAAGAATATTTGACGGTACGCTTTGGATTGAAATTGGAACCAGTAGCCGTAACTGTCACAGATTCGCCGGCAAAGACTTCGGCCGGCTGAATCGCGCACGCTGCGGTGGGTGGAGGTGGAGGCGCGCCGCCTCCAAACATGAAATTCAGCCCAGACTGTAGTCTTACTCCGGTAATGTCAGTGTTCGCCCCGTTGGGAGGAGTGTATCTATAACTCGAGAATACATAGTCGGCCCGAATCAGCCGCAGCGCGACGTGCCTCGTCAAGTTTATGTCAAGACCGCCGCCGAACATGACGCCTACCTTGTCGATATCATGGAAAGCGTCTGGCATCAGGCGATGGTCTCCAACCAACACCTCAAAAAATGGGGTTACATGCTTGTGACGAAACGTAATCTTTGGACCGAATGATAGGTTGGAGAAAGCAGCGTCGTCGATTCTGTTGGCCAGCCCTTTTTCTCCGCTACCCCAGTGCGTACTGGTATCAAGTGTGAATCCGAACCAATGGTTGAAATTGTAGGTGAGGCTGGCGCCGGCTCCTCGTGGATTCGATTCCAAACGGCTGCTTATCGGGAGCAACGCTCCCGGAAGTTGGCCGTGGATATCGGCGCCTGGATAAAAGAAGGAGTAGCCCCCGTAGATCTCCCACTTCGGAGCCGGTGGCTCCTGAGCCGCGGCGAGAAAGGCAAACGTAAAGAAGACAGCAACCAGCGCCGACAGCTTTGCAAGAACCCCACCAGGATGGCTCTTTGATTTAGATGACATGCGAATATTCCTCCGAATTTCGAAAACCTGAAACTCTGCTGTTCAGCCTGCCGGGTAGTGAACTAGCCTCAAGCTGCTCCAACTACCAAATGCCTCATGGACAAGGGGGTACATTCACCGTGTCGCTGATCAATGTGACTCCGCCAATCGACGCCAGTGCTCTGCCATTTAGCGTCACGCCAGTGTTAAGCGTGATGGACGCCTGGGCCATGATGTTTCCTGCCATTGTCGTATTTGCACCAAGCGTCGCTGAACTGCCAACCGCCCAGAACACGTTTTGAGGCAGGGCACCATTCTGCAACTTGACCTGCCCGGACGCTGTCGTAAGCGTGGAGGCTATCTGGAAAATCCAGACGGCGGATGAATCGCCCTGAGCATCCAGTGTGAGATTCCCGGTTATTCCCAGTGAAGGCTGGGCAACGGTTGTATAAACACCGGGGAAGAGCGTTGACCCTCCTATGTCCGGCGGTAAGTGCGTCCCAACGGGTTTTCCTGCGGCATTGTTATACGCAATGGTCAACTCCCCCTGGGCCGCCTGAGCAACAGCATCGCCCGAGTGCAGCGTGCCAGTTAAATTTCCCGGAGGGAATCCAACGATCGCGCTTCCCGCCCACACTCCAACATCCCCACTAACGTTTGTGGGCGCTGCCACCGTTGAGGTGTTGGTGACTGTGGAGCCGGCCAAGATTCCGAATCCGCAGCCCGCCGCTCCAATTGGTATGGAACCCGCGCAGGGCGTTGTAGCAGTTGTGAACATCCACACAAAATCCTGCTCCAGCCCAATGCCGAACTGATCTTGCGCCCCGGTGGTAATCGTGGCGGTATATTGGGTGTTTACTGCAAGAGGGTTCGTGGGTGTAAAGGTCGCAACCAGGTCCGCTGAATCAATGGAAACTGCGCCAGCTACTGCAGTTGTGCCGGCCGCCAACTTGAAAGTTCCCGTGTTAATAGTCGCAGGGTTCATCGCCTTGCCGAACGTTGCGGTGACCACTGCACCTTGGCACACGCCCACGGCACTCCCCACAGGAACTACGGAGACCACTGTCGGGGCAGTTAGGGACGGTGGCGGCCCATTCTTACTTGAGTCCGGGTCGTTGCACCCGGCAATTGCTACAACCAAGAGGAACGCCAGAATCCAAATTTTTCCAACCTTCAATTTACGCATTAGCTTCTCCTCATTCACCCAGTTACAAGGCGTTCGATGCTGCAGCAGCCGCGACTGAGTTCGATGGAACTCAGAATCTCAGTCGTCGATTATTAAAGAGTGGAAATCATCAGCAACCACAGTCATCTTCCGCCTTCTAAGCCTTGCAAGCTGTCCAATATGGAACAAAAGTGATTTAAATATTTAAATAGCCAAATGTTCTTTTTGGTACAGATTGGAGAGAAGAAGTCTTGTTCAGGGAGGAATCAGCACTGGCGTGAGTTCGCAGCAGTCCTCTGCACTTAAACAATAAGAGTTACGGAGTCACGATCGATGATCTGCCGCGCTTGTGATGGAGGTAAGCCGCGACTAAGCCGAAGCAGCGGCCTTGGCGCGAGCCATCTCTGGTGCGCCCACAAGCTCATCAAACAGTGTGCGGTAGTGAATCATCGCCTGACGCAATTCTTCCGTGGTGGCCTTGGCGTTTGTCTGTCGAACCGCGATGGCATGACCTGCGCGGTAATTCTCCAGAACCATCGGATAGTCCACGGAGATGTCCGCGGCACGCTGTTCAAAATCGCTTACGGGATAGCCGCGCGTGGACATCACTTCGCCCAGCAGATGATCGGCGTCGGTTACTGCGCCTCCGGGGCTGTCAACGAATCGCGCCTGCACCTTGCTCCAAGCATCCACAAACCTCGCGCGATCCACCGCACCAAGTGGCTGGATGTGTAAACTTTCCACACGATCCGCCCGCTTATCCAGTCCTGCTTCACCTTTTTTGCGGCCGCCCCCTGCTTCGAGTGCGCGATCATATTCTGCGTTACCGAACCGCGTGCGTAATTTTTCACTACGCTGCTTTCGTAGCAGGCTCATGACCGCGATCGCCACGATCGCAATCACAATCACGCTGCCAACAATGATCAATACCGTTGTGTTCATAAGGAATCCCCCAACTTTCTTTCCACCCCGCGGATCGGGTTTGGAATCCTGCAAGTTCTCTGACTTGGACGGACAGATGTTGCGTCTTCGATTGGGGTTCTGTCTGTTTCTTTGCGCACACTTCGAGCATCGTAGAAATCCCGAAACCTGCGCCAATCTTTGTTTCGGCGTGGCAGGGACGGAGAAGG
Organism: Candidatus Acidiferrum sp.; assembly: GCA_041482215.1. Lineage (GTDB taxonomy): Bacteria > Acidobacteriota > Terriglobia > Acidiferrales > UBA7541 > Acidiferrum. The sequence goes on from JBGPDI010000024.1 coordinate 31,689, forward strand.
GTCAGAAACCGATCCTGAGGGGAAAGGTTTCCAACCCCTATGTCATGTCGCAAACGTGTTCTATCCGTTGTACACGTTGTCAACGAGGCCGCGCTATCGGGTGAAGGCCTGAATTGTTGCACGGGATTTTCCCTGATCGACTGGCGGGTGGGCCAGCCTTTGTCCCTTCCGCCGAGTTTGGGTAGAGGCCGCTTTCCGAAGCGGGCACCTTTGCTCTTGTGTGAGGGCACGATACATCGTGCCCTTCCGGCCGGGTGCCCCAGGTTGCGCTTTTCTACCTGGGGCTTTTGGTTTATTCCATTGAACCAGCAGTGAATGTCTGCGCTGTCCAACACTCGGCAATGGAGCACGGCCAGTTAGAATCTATTTTTCCAGTAGCCTGGCCGGCGATAGCCGTGCGCTACCGCCAGGATCAGGACGGATCCTTCCATTTCTCGATAAATCACCAGGAACGGAAAACAGGGGAGCTTGAGTTTGCGGGTGCCATGCGCTGTTCGCGGCCAGCGATGCGGTGCTTCGAGGATTCTGTCAATCACCTGATTAAGTTCTGCGACAAATCTTGTTGCGGCCAAAGCGCTGTGCTCATGGTACCAGCGCGCAGCCGAGACGGCCTCTTCGATCGCGGCAGGATGAAAGGAGAATGAGGGAGCGCTCATTCGAGAGCGGACGAAAGTCGGCGGCGCGCCTCTTCGAGTGAAACAGGCTTGACGGCCCCGGAATCAATGTCGGTCATGCGGCGGGCGACTTCTTCGTCCCAGGCCGCTTCCACCGATTCGTCTTGCGTCTCGTCCAGACTCTCTATCAAAGAGCCAGCAAGGTCGGCGCGTTCCGCTACTGGAAGTGACAGCGCTTTTTTCAAAAGCTCGGCAGCTTCCTGAGTCATGCTTTCATTTTACCCCCAAAAAGCGCGATGCAGGCAAGAACGAAACAACCTGCCCGCGGCACCCGCCCACCGTTGTCATACCGAACCCCGCGGTTTTGGCGGGGTGAGGGATCTGCTTTTCGCTGGCCGACGTAGCGGCGGGCTTTCCCCCATCGTGTGGGGGTCCCGACGATGTGTGTCGGGAAGCCCGGCGCCTTTGCTCTTGTAGGGGCGCCAGCTTGCTGCGCCCTCTTCCTTTGCCCTTGTAGGGGCACGATACATCGTGCCCGTCCGGCCCCTGTAGCGGCCGCTTTCCGAAGCGGGCACCTTTGCCTTTGTAGGGGCGTCAGCATTGCTGCGCCCTCCTTTTTCCAATTTCTAGTTTCCCATTTCCACTTTCTACTCTTCCCCCTCCGCCCTTTCCCCTCCGAACGGAGCAGGTTGCCTCTTGATTCCCTTTTCGTCTCCAAGAAGAGTGAATCTCTTTCAACTTCTACTTTCTGCCTTCTAGGCAGCCGTTTCCAATTTCTACTTTCATATTTCTAGTTTCTAGTTTTCCCAAGAGTCGGCTTGCGAAGCGAGCAGCTCTTTTCCATCGCGCGCGGTTGGACACCGTTCTGCCCGCGACGGCGTGGACACCACGACACCGAGACTGATATAAATGCACGCGTGCCCACTAGAATAAAAGCAGAAGTCCCATGCTAATGGTGATCTTCGGTGCCGGCGCCTCATTCGATTCCTGCCCGACCTACCCTCCGGGCCATCGCGAAGTCGTCCTCGACGGAAATATCCTCAACAAAGACTTCCGCCCACCACTTGCAAACGAACTCTTCGAGAACAGACCCATCTTCGCGAACGCGATCAAAAGCTTTCCGCAGTGCCAGCCAATCGTTCCTAGGCTGAGAAGCCTTAAGGAAGAAACACTTGAGGCCGTTCTCGAGGACCTGCAAACAAAAAGCAAATCCCATCATCGAGGAGCACAGCAACTCGCGGCAGTTCGCTACTATCTTCAGTTCGTGATACGCGAATGCGAACGGGGTTGGCGGGAAGTGACTGCCGGCGTCACAAACTACAAGACTCTCCTCAACGAAATCGAGCGCGGAAACAAAGGCGAGCAGCCGGTCTGTCTTGTCACCTTCAACTACGACACGCTCCTCGAGAACGCCCTCTCAGACTTTGGCCTAACCATCCACACAATAGACGACTACACGAAGAAGCACCCCTTCTATAAACTCTTCAAAGTGCACGGCTCAGTGAACTGGGCAAGACTAGTGGCTGTCCGAACCAAAGCCGAGAATCCGGAATACGTTTGGGGAGTTGTAAACGACCTCATCGAACGTGCCGCGGAGATCCCGATCACACAGGACTACGTACTCAACGAGGGCCATCCACCTGGAGTTGTCGGCCTATTGCCATTGTTCCCTGCCATCGCAATTCCCGTCGAAAAGAAAAGCACCTTCGAATGCCCACAGCAGATGCTCGACGAACTCATGGCCTTGCTACCCCAAGTGACCAAGATTCTAATCATAGGATGGCGTGCCAGCGAAACGCATTTCCTTGAGCGCTTGAAGGCAAACCTGAGGCGCGGAACCGACCTATACATCGTCGCTGGCCCCGACAAGCAGCAAGGCGAGGACATCCAGGTCCGTATCTGCCGAGAGTTGGTGAACAACCCCCCCAGCTTTGTCGCCATCGATCCGGGCGGCTTCACCGACTTCATCGTCAGCCGCCGCGCCGAGCAATTCCTCGCGACCTAACCGCCGCCCCGCATTCTCGCCCGCTCCGCCCAGCGCGCAACCACCTTTCCGCGTCATGGACTCCACGCCCCGCCCGACCATGCCCTGAGCAACTGGAAGCTGAAGGCATTTAGTGGCGACACGCTCGACTCCACACAGGTCGCCATCACCGCCCGCAAGTTGCTGTAGGCGTCGATCCGCAGCACTTCAATCTAGAAGGGGACACCATGACCATCATCCTTGAATTCATCAAAGGCGCCGCTGCCCATGTCGCCGGCAAACTCGCCAGCTGGGCCGCAGAATCCGCCCTCAAAAAAGCCCGCGCGAAAAAACCTAAGCGCTCGCGCCGCCGGACACCGCACCACTAGCCACGTGGGCACTTGTCTGATACAACAGCACCCCAGAGGTGTCCAATGCCCAGAGCCCTTCCCAGCTGGCTACTCCGCTTCATCGCGACCATGGCCGCGATGATTTTTCTCGCCGCACTTCCCGCGGCCGCAGCTCCGCAAAAACCCACCGTCGCACCAGCGCCAAACTCACAAACGAAACTCGAAGACCGCGTAAAACAACTAGAGGCCCAAGCGAAGCAGCAAGAGTCCCGCTTGACCGAAGCAGAACAAAAAGCCACCAGCGCCGCCATGGAGAAGGACTACATCATCCGAGTCCAGAAGCAGTACGAAACCTACTACGAGAAAGCATTCAGCGCTCAAATATGGACCCTCACCATCATGGGACTCATCCTCACCGCCCTCTTCGTAGTTGCGGGCGTTTTCAGCTACAAAACCTTCGACCGCCAAATTGACCTAGCCCTAAGAGAGACCTCCGCCCAACTCCGAACCGAGTTCGCTGAGAGGCTGGCCAACGAAACGAATGCACTACAAGAAGCGCACGCCTCCGAGCTGAAAGTTCTGGAAGATGCCCTCAAGGGGCGAATTGCTCAGCAGGAACAGGACCTCAAGCTGAGGTCAAACTACCAATTCCAATTCGCTCAAGGTATCGGCTTCCTCATGAGCAAAGACTGGACCAATGCCATCAAGCACTTTCGCCTAGCGCTCGGCGCCTTCAAGGAAGGCAAACCACGGGGCATCTTCGGGAAGCAAACAGGAAACCGACCAGCGGCAAACATCTTCTTCGCAATCCGAGCGCGCGATAAAGGAAAATTTGAGGATGCCGCAAAGAGAGAACTGGAACTGGACTTATACAAGGACCTTGAGGACGAGCTGAACTTTGCGGCGATCGAAGTCGCCGAGCTTGCCCCACTCCTGTTAGAAAGAAACTCGAGCCAGGGCGCGCAGGCTGCCGCAGCACCCAAACCCGGAGTGGCGGCACCCAACGTGCCTCAGCCACCCCCAACCCCGAAAGACGGCAAGTGACCACCACAGCGGCACCCCGCCCCTAGCGGCATCCACAGTACTTACAAGTAATTCTTGACAAACAATACGAATCAGCTATAATGGATTTGTTGCGTCGCCAAGCTTTTCCGGCGCCTCGGCCAATGGTCCCCCGCCAGGTAGCCCTTCTAACTCCTTTAGAATCTTCCCACCCACGACTGTTACCTTCTAGCCATCGAATCAACTTAATGAACATCGATTTTCCCGTCGTCGATCCCCTTTACTTTCAAACGCTTACAGGAGTGCATTTTGCAACCCATTTGTTTTCATGTTCATGCAGGAATGGGGGTGGGTATACCCCCCTTTGGAGTACGGGAGCCAAGCTCCCGCTTTTCCCGTCGAAGCCTGGCTTCGACGGTCCGAGAATGCCAGCCTCCTGCCGCATTTCTCAGAAGCTCTCATCGGAATGCGAAAGCATCTCTCTCGTTTCCTCAAGCCGGATCTCCGTTTTCCCATCATCCTAAGCCCTTTACCAGCAACATTTACGAGACACCCCGCAAGTGTTGCATCCAAAAGACTTACGCCCCAGCTAAACCCTGTAGATGCAACATTTACAAAAAACCAGGGGGCCCCATCCTTAGAGCCAAAGGCTTCTCCGTTCCTTGCTTCATTACCTCATTACTTCCTTACCTCGTTCCTGCGTTCCAACGTGTTGTTAGCGCCGACGGTAGACCACCACGTCATCGCCATACGACCCGTTTGTGGCATACGCGACGGTGCGCCGCCCCAGAAATTCAAGCGATTCGGCGTGCTGCGCCGGAAGCGCGTTGTTTGCCAGGAAGATTCCGCCCGGATTCATCATCCGGGCGATGCTGGCCATCGCCAGCGCCTGCTGGAAACGGTCGTAATAAACCAGGATGTTCGTGGCAATCACCAGGTCAAACCCCTGCCCGGGCTCCAGCTCCACCCGCTGCGTCACCACATTCAAATCCATCGGCGTCACGCGCGAAGCGAATCGCGGCGCAATCGCCACCGCGCGGAGCGTCACGCCTCCCAGAGTTTGCGGCACCGGGATCGGTTTTGCCGGCGCGCCCAGGATTTCTCCAAAGTGCTCCCAATAGCTCACCGCGGCCGGCGCCCAGTCCGCGGCCGTATCCCGCGGCAACTGCACGGTGTACGTCCGCCCCGCGCGCGCATCTCGCGCCAGTTTCGCCACGTGCGCATTCACGCCGGGATTCAAATCCAGCGTCACGACTTCAATCTCTTCGGCGCTGCCAAGCTTTTGCCGCAGCACCGCTTCCATCACCGCAAACGGCTGAATGGTTTGCAGCGGATAAAAATCGTAGCCGTCCCGCTTGTCGGAAAAATCCAGCCCCGGCCCGATCACCGCGATGCGCCGGATTTTCCCTGGCGCCAGCACGCCCTTGCTGGCCAGCACGCGCAGCGAATCTTCCAGCGCGTAATTCGGCAGCAGCGAAGTGTCCGCGGAAAGTCCGCGCGTTTGATAAAGCGTTCCGCGCGCCAGCATCACCTGCCCCTGGTCGCCGGAGCTTCCCGCTTCTTCCAATTTTTTCTGATAAGCGCGCTGCTCCACAGCAAATCGCTCCAGATTGTCCGTCAGGGCTTTTTGCACGCCGTCTCGCGCGATTCCCTTGCGCTTCAAATAATCCCGCACGATGGCGACGCGTTCGTTCGGAGCATTCACTCCCAGAGCGAGAAAAAGCGCGTGGACACGCGCGCGCGCCGCATCCGAAATTTTCCCAGCTTCATCGACGGCGGTCTCGCTGCCAGCGAGCCGCGGCAGATTTGTGTAGGAGGTTCCGTACAGAATTAAATTGCTGATGGAATCTTCAACGCCGCGATCGATTCGCGCGCGCACTTCCGCATCCTGATCGCGAATCCACTTGTCCCACGCAGCGGCATCCGCGATGTCGCTGCCCGGCAATCCGGAATCCGCAAAAAGTTTCAGCGTTTCCGAAACTTCCGCGAAACTAAGAAACCAAACTTTTTTTTCAGCGGAAAAAAGAACTGCGGAACACAAAACTGCAATGGAAAAAATTACCAGCCATCGCGGCCAGCGCGAAAATCCTGCGGAACGGGCAACCATATTGCGAGCATCTTATGGCTCTGCAACACTCGCGTCAATCGGCTCAGCGCTCGCCTTTTTTTTCAGAACGCACTGACGGCAAAACTTCCGTGCAGCTTTACTATTTTTCGCCGATGCGAATGACCAATCCGGCGGAGAGACGAAGATTTTGTTGCGTGCCGGAAGCGCCACTCGTCAGACCAAATCTGGTGCTCAAATAATCCACTTGGACGGCCCGAATTGTGAACCGCTCCGTGAAAGGTACGTCAATCCCCCCGCCAGCGAGTACGACGAAACTGTTTTCGCCCGCGTTGATTCCGCCGCTGCTGGCGGTGAGCCGGCCAACACCGAAGAGTACGTGCGCGAAGGGAGTGATGCGCCGGAGGTTTCGAAACGTGATGCGCGGCCCACCAGCAGCGGTGTACATGGTGCTCGTCATTCCCGCAGGAAGGTTGCGGAAATTGTAGGCGCCCGCATCCGCCGTGACGGCGAACCACTGGCGAACGTGATAGGTAAATTCACCATCGCCGCCAATGAGATGGAATGATCCGGAATTTGTTCCGTAGGCCCGCGTAAAAGCAAACGCTCCGGAAACGTCGTACTTCGGCGTGGAGTAGGGCGTCCACTGCGCGCGTGCTGACCCGCACAATGCCAGCGCGACGAGCAGCAAGCAAAAGAAACGCTTGAACCACTCAAGGATTTGCGGAACGAATGAGATTGCGAGCATTGGATTCATCACTTTCGTCGAAGTTTTTTTGCTGTGCGTCATGGCGTCACCGTGAGGGTGACAGTGGTGGAGTGCGTGGCGCCGGTGCCTGCGCCCGTGACGGTGATGGTGTACACGCCGGGTGGAGTGCCAAGGTTTCGAAACCTCGTCGCACTGGCACAACCATAGAGTGCGAAACCCATGAAGACGAACAGGAGCAACACGCCCAAGCGCGAATTTCCGTTGAACCAGTTTTTCCTGCGGAAACTAATTCCGAAGAAAAGAATTCCGGCCAGCGGCATTCCCACAGCAAAGAGCGGTGCGGAGCGATCGTTCCTGTTTTTTGTGACGTACGGATCATTCGCCGAAGTCATGATCAAGAAAGCGCCTGTTGCAGCACTGCTGCCCGGCGTAACGGCTTTCGGCTGAAACACGATGTTGGTATTGTCCGGAACTCCGGTGGCGCTAAGAGTTATGGCGGTGGAGAACGGAACGTTATTCAGCGGAGTCAACGTAAGCGCGAAGTCCGCTTTCTGTCCCGCTTGGACGGTGATGGCCAGCGGCGCGGCGGCGATGGAGAAGTCCTGCGGAACAACGTCGATGGTGGTCACATCGCTGGCGGTGTCGTTGGCAGTGTTGAGTTCACCGCCACCGGAAACCGTCGCGGTGTTGGTCGCGCTGCCAGGCGCAGTACCGGATACGTTGACGGTGAGCGTGAGTGGCGGATAAGCGCCGCTGATGGCCAAGACATCGGCGCGCGTGCAAGTAAGAGAGCTGAGCGTGCAGGTCCAACCCGTGCCGACGAACACCGTTGCGGTGAGACTGGTGGGCAAAGTGTCGGTGACAGTGACGGTGCCATTGGTTGCCGCACTCGCTCCGTTGCTGACGGTGATGGTATAGATCGCGCCAGTCTGGCCTTGATGGAAATTGCCAGTGTGCGATTTGGTGATTGTCAGATCGGGAGCAAGAACGGTTAGCGTGGCGGTCGCAGTGGTGCCAGTGCCACCATTCGTCGAAGTGACGGTGCCAGTGGTGTTGACCTGATCGCCTGCACCGGTGCTGGTGACATTCACTCCAAAAGTGCAGGAGCCGCTGGCGACGATAGTTCCGCCGGTGAGGGAAACGCTGTTCGCGCCTGCGGCTGCGGTGATGGTTCCAGCGCCGCAAGTACCGGTCAGGCCATTGGGCGTGCTGACCACGAGCCCGGCCGGAAGTGTGTCGGTAACGGCCACACCGGTGAGTCCGTTGGCGGCGTTCGAATTGGTAATGGTGAACGAGAGGCTAGTGACGGAGGCGAGCGGCACGCTCGCCGCGCCAAAAACTTTGGAGATGGAAGGCGGCGAAAGCACGGCGACGGTCGCGGTGTTGCTGACAGCGCCCACGCCGCTTTCGGTGGAGGAAACGGCGGCGGTGGTATTTGCTTTCGAACCGGCCGTTGTTCCCGTCACGTTTGCGCTGAAGGTACAGGATGCGCTTGCGGCGAGAGTTGCACCGGAAAGGCTGATAGCGCCCGAAGCCGCCGTTGCCGTAATCGTGCCTGCGCCGCAACTTCCGGCGATTCCATTTGGCGTGCTGACAACCAGGCCCGCAGGCAAAGTATCGGTGACCGCTACACCCGTAAGAGGGAGGGTGGAATTTGGATTGGTGATGGTGAAGCTCAACGTAGTTGCGCCGTTCAGAGGAATGGAGAGTGCACCAAACGATTTGATAATTGTCGGGGCACTGGCCACGGTGAGGTTCGCGGTAGCGGTGTTGCCGGTGCCGCCATTGGTGGAGCTGACGCTTCCGGTGGTGTTGGTGAAGATGCCGGACACCGTCCCGGTGACGTTTACGGTGAGCGTGCAGTTGCTGCTGGTGGCGATGGCGCCGGCCGTCAGCGAGACGCTGCCGGATCCCGCGACAGCCGTAGCCACTCCTCCACAAGTGCTGGCCAAACCGTTGGGAGTAGCTACCACGATTCCTGCAGGCAAAGCGTCTGTAACGGCTACTCCGGCAAGAGCCGCGGTGTTGGCCGGGGGATTCGTGATGGTGAGTGTCAGCGAATTTGCCCCATTCAGTGGAATACTTGCTGTGCCAAAGGCTTTGGCGATGGATGGCGGGGCGAGCACGGCAATGCTGGCCGAAGCCGTACCGCCGGTGCCGCCTTCGGTTGAAGCAACGGCGCCAGTGGTGTTGATCTGGGTGCCCGCGGCAGTGCCGGTTACGTTCACCGAAAAGGTGCAGGAACTGCTTTGTGCCAGGGTCGCTGCGGAGAGACTGACGAGGTTAGTAGCCTGAGTTGAGGTGATCGTTCCGCCGCCGCAAGTTCCAGTCAGGCCGTTGGGCGTGGAGATGAGAAGGCCCGCCGGCAGAGTGTCGCTGAAGCCGACTCCACTCAGCGTGCTCGTCGTGTTGTTGTTCTGAATCGTGAAGGTGAGTGAAGTCGAACCGTTCAACGCAATGCTGGCGGCGCCAAAGGCTTTGATGATGACCGCAGGCGCAACAACTGTGACGCTGGCGTTGGAAGTATTTCCCGTGCCGCCTTCCGTGGAAGTTATTTGAACGCTGTTGTTCTTCACGCCTGCAGTTGTTCCAGTCACGTTCACGGAAACCGTGCAAGAAGCGCTAGTCGCCAAAGTTCCGCTCGCCAATGAGAGCGAAGAAGCGCCAGCTGCTGCCGTGGAGGTTCCTCCGCAAGTGCTAGTCAGACCGTTCGGAGTTGCGACGACAACGCCCGCAGGCAAATTGTCGGTGAAGGCGATTCCGCTCAGGGCCACGGTCGTATTCGGATTGGTGACATTAAAGGTTAAGGAAGTCGAGCCATTCAGCGGAATTCCAGCCGCGCCGAACGCCTTGGTGATCGTGGGAGGCGCGGCCACGGCGAGATTCGCAGTTGCCGTGTTGCCGGTGCCGCCATTCGTGGAAGTCACGTTGCCAGTGGTGTTGGTGAAATTTCCAGAGATGGTGCCGGTGACATTTACAGCCAGCGTGCAATTGGCGCCCGTGGCGACGGTACCGCCGGTGAGAGAAACGCTTCCGGAGCCAGCGACTGCAGTCGCGGTGCCGCCGCAAGTGTTGGTCAATCCATTGGGAGTGGCAACGACAATTCCGGCCGGCAATGCATCCGTGAATGCGCCTCCAGTTTCGGCGACCGCGTTGGCCGCGGGATTCGTGATGGTAAAGGTGAGTGAAGTTGTAGCGTTCAGCGAAATTGCCGCGGCGCCAAAAGCCTTGGCGATAGATGGAGGTGCGACGACGTTGATGCTGGCAGAAGCCGTACCGCCGGTGCCGCCTTCCGTGGAGGTCACATTGCCGGTGGTGTTGTTCTTCGTTCCCGCGGTAGTTCCGGTCACATTGACCGCAAAAGTGCACGAAGTGCTCTGCGCCAGAGTTGCGCCGGACAGGCCGATTACGCTGGTTGCCTGAGTTGCGGTGAGTGTGCCGCCACCGCAAGTTCCGGTTAACCCGTTGGGAGTGGAGATGACAAGTCCCGCTGGCAAAGTGTCAGTGAAACCGTTGCCGGTGAGCGAAGTTGTGGTGTTGTTGTTCTGAATGGTGAAGGTGAGCGAGGTGGAACCATTCAGCGGAACGCTGGCTGCGCCGAATGCCTTGATGATCACAGGAGGCGCCACGACAATGACGCTCGCGTTGGAAGTGTTGCCGGTGCCGCCTTCGGTGGAAGTTATCTGGACGCTGTTGTTCTTCACGCCTGCAGTTGTTCCAGTCACGTTCACGGAAACCGCGCAAGACGCACCAGTTGCCAGAGTTCCACTCGCCAATGAGAGCGAAGAGGCGCCGGCTACTGCTGTCGATGTTCCTCCACAAGTGCTAGCCAGACCATTTGGAGTAGCGACGACAACGCCCGCAGGAAGGTTGTCGGTGAAGGCGATTCCGCTGAGCGCGACAGTCGTATTCGGATTGGTGACATTGAAGGTTAAGGATGTCGTTCCGTTCAGCGGAACGCTTGTCGCGCCGAAAACTTTGGCGATCGTGGGAGGCGCAGCAACTGTCAGATTCGCGGAGCCGGTATTTCCAGTGCCGCCGTTGGTCGAAGTCACGCTGCCCGTTGTGTTGGTATAGATTCCCGAAGCACTTCCCGTCACGTTCACCGTAAGTGCGCACGTGGTGTTCGGCGTTGAGATACTCGCACCGGTCAAGCTGACGCTGGTGGATCCGGCCACTGCCGTGGCCGTGCCACCGCAGGTATTGGTCAACCCGTTGGGCGTCGCCACAACGGTCCCGACTGGTAAAGAATCTGTGAACGCGACTCCGGTCTCAGCACCTGTATTGGCCGCCGGGTTGGTGATGGTGAAAGTAAGCGACGTAGTGCTGTTCAACGGAATGACTGCGGCGCCAAAAGCTTTGGCGATGGATGGCGGAGCGACCGCGTTGATGCTGGCAGAAGCCGTTCCACCAGTGCCGCCTTCCGTCGAGGTCACATTGCCGGTCGTGTTGTTCTTGGTTCCCGCAGTAGTGCCGGACACGTTAACCGCAAAAGTACACGAGCTGCTCTGCGCCAGAGCTGCTCCGGACAAGCTGATCACGTTGGTTCCCTGAGTGGACGTGATCGTGCCGCCACCACAAGTCCCCGTAAGTCCGTTCGGCGTAGAGATCACCAGGCCGGCAGGCAAAGTGTCACTGAAGCCCACGCCAGTAAGCGAACTCGTAGTGTTGTTGTTCTGAATCGTGAAACTGAGCGAGGTCGAGCCATTCAGTGGAATGCTGGCAGCGCCGAACGCTTTGATGATCACAGGCGCGCCTACTACGGTGATGCTGGCGTTGGAAATATTGCCAGTGCCGCCTTCGGTCGAAGTGACTTGAACACTGTTGTTTTTTACGCCGGTGATGGTACCGGTGACGTTTAACGAAACGGTGCAGGAAGCGGTGGCGGCGAGTGTGCCGCCTACCAAAGAAAGCGAGAAAGTGCTGGGAACGGCGGTGGCGGTACCGGTGCAAGTGCTGGCCAGATTGTTCGGAGTGGCCACTACCAGGCCGGCGGGCAGTGCGTCGGTGAAGGCGATGCCGGTAAGAGAGCTGGAGGTATTCGGATTTGTGATGGTGAAACTGAGTGAAGTGGAGCCATTGAGTGGAATGGTGCTGGCGCCAAAAGATTTTGAGACGGAAGGCGGCAACGCCACGCCGGTGCCGCTGAGGGCCAAAGTTTGCGGGCTGGTGCTAGCATCATCGGTGACACTGAGAGTGGCAACGCTGGAGCCGACGGCAGTGGGAGTGAAAGTGACAGTAATCGTGCAGGTGCCGCCGCTGGGAGCGACGGTTGCGCCGCATGCGGTGGTTTTGGAGTAATCGCCCGCGTTGGCACCGGCGATGGCGATGGAGGAAATGTTCAGCGTGCTTCCCGAATTGTTGGTGAGAGTAACAACCTGCGGGGCGCTGGATGTGCCGACGGCCTGAGGTCCGAAGGATAGGCTAGCGGGAGCCAGGCTGACAGGGAGCGTTTGCAGGAAAATGGAAACACTCGCAGCGCCGTTGTTGGTGAGAGCCAGATCGAGGGCGCCATCACCATTGAAATCCGCGGTAGCTGCGCTAAACGTACCGCTGGAAGTGGTGAAGGTGATGGGAGCACCGAAAGTTCCATCACCATTGCCGGGAAACAGGAATGCTTCGCCTAAGGTCTCGTCGGCAACAACGATATCCAGTTTGCCGTCGCCGTTGTAGTCCCCGGTCACGCCGGAAATCAGGTTAGAACCAGCCGCGGGGTTGGAGGTGCGAGTAAGCACGCCGGCTCCATTGCCAAGCAGGATGGCTACATCGGTGACGTTCACAGCGGCGACATCCAAATGGGTGTCGCCGTTGAAATCGCCAGCGATCAAGCCAATGGGTTCCCCTGAGCCACCCACCGCGGTGGTGGTCTGTGCTTGAAACGTGCCGTCGCCGACGCCGAGCAAGAGGGAGACGGAATTCGAGGTTTCGTTTGCGACAGCAATGTCGAGGATCCCATCCTCGTTGAAGTCGCCCACAACCAATACTTGAGGGTGCGAGCCCACGGCCGGAGCCGCTGCAGCCGTGAAAGTGCCGTCTCCGGCGCCCAACAAAATGGTGACAGTACCATCGCCAGCATTGGACACAGCAAGATCGAGATGGCCGTCCGCGTTGAAATCGCCAGCGGCAATGGCAAAAGGCGAGCTGCCTGTGCTGGGCGAAGAAAGCAGGGTGAACGTGCCATCCCCATTTCCAAGCAAAATGGAAACGGTGCTGTCCGAAGTGTTGACAACGGCGAGATCCAGCTTGCCGTCTTCGTTGAAATCACCGCTGACCAGCCAATTGGGCCCGTTACCGACGGTGACGTTCGGCTTGGCGGCAAACGTTCCATCGCCATTGCCGAGCAAAATGGAAACCGTACCGTCAGTGTTGTTGGTAACGGCGAGATCGATCTTTTCATCACCATTGAAATCTGCGGTGACCAAACCGGTGGGACCGTTCCCCACCGTGACCGAGGAACTGGGTGTGGCGGGAAAATTGGTGCCGGCCAAAAGGTTGGCGACGGGGAGATAGGAAACATTCGAGGTGCCTCCTCCAAGAGTGGGGCTGACGACAGTGATGATGCCGAGACCTACGGCGGCGACAAGCGCATCCGGCACAGCGGCCGTGAGTTCCTTCGCACTGACAAACGTGGTGGTCAATGCTGTGGCGTTCCAATGGACCACGGACGTCGCGACAAATCCGGTACCACGAATGGTGACTGTCACGCCGGTACTTCCGGGCGTGATGCTGACGGGCGAGACGATGTCCACAAAGGGAACGGGATTCCTCGGCGGGATGGCCGGAGTGCTGATCACCAACAAGCCGGTGAAAATAAATGTCAGCAGCGCGACCAGAACGGAACGGAGGACAGAGACGGCGAGACACCACCTGTTCGCCAAAGTGTGGCGAGAAACGGATGCGGAATTTACCATGGCGGGAATTCCTTGAATTGACGCAGCTAGATTGAATTCAGGAAGGGAGGAGTCTCAGAAACCAAGATGCCCCAAGAAACGCATCCTTATTTCTCAGACTGTGGGATGTTGCAGTTGGGGATTTTGCCACCGGGATTGTATGCGCGCAGCCTCGATGATTGGGTGTGGCGCGAACTGGTAAACATCAGCACTGATTATGAATGGATTCCGCTTCGCATCTTGGACTCTGGCTCGCCCCAGGATGGCGCTGTCTGTCTTGCCATGAAAAAATCTGTTTTAGTTCCTCGCTAGGATCGCCATCCATCGAATTCGTTCGGCGAGAATCTCGTCGGCTAGCCTGATCAAAATCGCAGCGGCAGGGACGGTTACTTTGCGATCGCTATAGAACCACGCGTAGCCTTTTAATACATGATCCGCAGCCCGGCGGAGCGAAGCCTCCGGATCGTTTATTAGCCGTTGCATAGGGGAATCCATCTTGGGCCTCACCTATAACCGATTCGCAAGGACGGAAGTCATTGAAAAACAGAGAGCTCAAGAAGTGGCGCGCCAGGAGGGATTCGAACCCCCGACCCTTAGCTTCGGAGGCTAATGCTCTATCCATCTGAGCTACTGGCGCGCAGCAGGCGCTCATCGGTTGTTCCAGAGAGAGAAACATGCGGGAACTTCCACGAGCATCAATATTCTATCCGGTATGAATGCCCAGCGCTAGAGTGCATTCGAACGCGAAACAGGCGGAGCGCCCTAGCCTTTTGCGCGGGACCTAATCCCTTTTGCGAGTTTTTCAATTTCCTCGGTCTTTCGTAACATGGTGAGGGAAAGCACCTGGACGGAATCGGTCTTCTCCACTTCCGCCTTCAGTTCGCTCGCGAGATCGTAAAGGTGTTCAACATCTCTCTTGATATCCTTTTGGTTGGCCTCGAGGATCAGCTTGGGATCGGGTTTGGGAACGTTCGAATCGCTGCCTTCCTTTTGTTTTGAACCGTCTTGCCCTCGCTTGGGGAGAACCGGGGTATCTTGTGAATGGACGAGCATCCCGGCTGGAATCCCTACGGCAATAAAGGTCATTAGAAAATTGCGTCTTGATTTCATGGCTTGTGCGCCCCCGGGTTCGCCCAGTCTCGCGCCGCATTGGACCAGACTTCCTTGATCCTCTTCCAATGTTATACTCCCCCCTCGTCGAAATTATGCCTAGTTCCTTCCATCACTGGATTGATTTGACGCTTCCGAACGCCCTGCGGCTGCTTGGAATTATCGTCATCGCACTGGTGCTGAACCGGCTATTGCGCGCGTTGAGCAATCTAGTCATCAAGCATGCGTCGGGACAGGGGCGCCCAGCGCAGCTGCGCGAACAGCAGACGCGCACGCTGGCCGGCGTTCTTTACGGTGCAGGCAGCAAAGTTGTGTGGGCCGTAGCGCTACTCACGTCCCTGCACGAATTCAATATTGATATCACACCGGCGGTTACACTGGCAGGCCTCGCCAGCCTGGCAATTGGATTCGGCGCGCAAACGCTCGTGCGAGACGTCATTACGGGTTTCTACATCGTGCTTGAAGACCAATACGTTGTTGGCGATACCATTCAAATTGCCGACTACATTGGCCGGGTGGAACACCTCACGTTGCGGCGCACGGTCATCCGTGACGCTCGCGGTGCGCTGGTAACGATTGCCAATGGAGAGATTCGAACGGTCAGCAATCTGAGCCGCGACTGGTCCCAGGCGTTCGTGGATGTTTCGCTCGCACCGGAAACCCCGATCGACAAGACACTGCAAGCACTGGAGACGGCCGCAGCCGCTTTGCGCGGCGATCCCGCCTGGTCGCAAGCACTTGTGGACGGACCGCGCATTCTCGGCGTGCAAAGCTTTGACCGCGTTTCCTCAACGGTTCGATTGCAGGTGCGGACCGCGCCGACGCGGCAAGACGAAGTTGCGCGTGAGCTGCGGCGCCGCATCCAGATCGAATTTCAAAAACAGGGCATACCCATTTCGAGTGTGCAGCGCATCGAACTGGCGGGCGTTTCTCACTCCGCGCAGGAAGCGGCACAGACGGACGCGGGAAGTTAGTACAGGGAGGACCTGCAATGGCCCAAATCACCTACGACGAAGTAAACCTGATGCTCCGGTTGTACGACATGAGGCGCGAAGCGCGATTGCGCCAGGCGCGCGCCTGGTTCGTCGAACACTTTCATCCGGAATCTCCGGAAGACATGATGAAGCGGTATCCGCAAGGCAGCGAGGAAAACACCTACATCCGGATGGTGATCAGCTATTGGGACATGGTCGCGGGCATCGTGAACCGCGGACTGATCAACGATGAATTATTCTTCGACAGTAACGGCGAGATTTGGGTGGTGTGGGACCGCATGAGATCGATTGTTCCAATCTGGCGCACGGCGTTCAAGAATCCCCATCTCTTCCAAAACATCGAGGAGACCTGCAAGAGGCTGGAAGCCTGGCGAGAAAAGCGCGCGCCAGGTTCCTCTTCGGCGATGCGGCAAATGATGGGACAGGCAAAACCAAAAGCGTAGGACATCTAGATTTCAAGAAAAGAGAAAGCTTTCCCTGAGTGGACTGTGCGTGGCAGTCAATGCCTCAGAGGGAGATGCTCCTGGACCTGTGATTCCGTATCAAGAGGCGCCGCTTTCGGGCACGCCAGTTTCACACAGTTACGTCCTGCAGCTTTAGCTGCATAGAGCGCCGCATCGGCGTGCTGTAGCAACTCTTCTACTGTGCGATGGCCCCACTCATGGCTTAGCAGGAGTCCTAGACTCATGGTTGCTGACACCGGGCCATTGGAGGTTTGAATAGGCTTAAGGGCAATGGCCTTGCGAATCTCTTCCGCGCGGGCCAGCGCGAAAACCGGATTGCAATTATTCAGAACCACGAGGAACTCTTCCCCGCCGTAACGTCCCACAAAATCATAAGAACGCACGGAAGAAAGCAAGCGCTTTGCCGTCTCCTTCAAGACATCGTCACCAGCAAGGTGGCCGTAGGTGTCATTCACACTTTTGAAGTGATCCAGATCGCACATGAGTATTGCCGTGGAAACATGCTCGCGCCGGGAACGGATGAGTTCGCGTGAGAGTAGATCCAGCGTTACACCGCGATTCAAGAGAGATGTCAGTCCGTCATGGGTAGCCTGAAACCGCATCTGCTCGCGAGCCTCGACTAGACGGTCCTCGAGGTCGAGGATCCGCAGGCCGGTGCGCAGGCGTGCTTTCAGTTCTTCAGCATTGAATGGCTTGACGAGGTAGTCGTCCGCCCCAGCTTCGAGGCCTGCGACAACATCTTCTTTTTCGCCCCTCGAGGTGAGCAGCACCATGTACACATAGGATTGATTTTTGCTTTTGCGGATCTCGCGGCAGACACCTGGCCCGTCTAGCTCCGGCATCATCCAGTCCAGCAAAGCGAGCCTCGGTCTATCCGCCTGAGATAGCTTTTCAACCGCCTGACGTCCGTTTTCGACGGCGGTTACGGAGTAGCCGGCGCGTTCCAACGTCATTTGAAGGAGCCGGCGAGACATCAATTCGTCATCGGCAATCAGAATCCTCATTTATGCACCTCTGCCACGCAGGCTTCCAGTTGAGGAACAAGACTGCTGGCGTCTTTCTCGAAGGCCGCAAAAGCATCTTGAAATCCCGACGTTTCGCCGCTCCGTCCTATCTGCTCCAACCGGCCAACCGAAACAGCGGCGTGATTGGCGGCCAGATTTAAGAGCATTCCCTTCAAAGCATGAGCGGCGGCAACGACGCGGTCGGCATTCCCGGATTCCACGGCTTCGCGTAGTGCTTGAAGATGCCGAGGAAATTCCTCCTTGAAGATCATCAGAAGCTCACTCAGGAGTTCG
>JBGPDI010000025.1:0-47960 GCA_041482215.1 Candidatus Acidiferrum sp.
ATCAACTGGTAAGTGGGCGTCTCCCAATCCTGATACAAAAGAAAATTAAAACGGCGCACTTTGTACGGACAGTTGTTCGAACAATACTTGGTGCCCACGCAGCGGTTGTAGACCATGTCGTTGAGGCCTTCGGCGCTGTGGACGGTAGCGCCGACGGGGCAGACTTGCTCGCAAGGCGCGTTCTCGCACTGCTGGCAGGGGACGGGCTGGAAGAATGTCGGTGGATTGTCGAGCGATGGGTCGTAGCTCGATGGATCGTTCGTCGAGGAATGGACCGACTTCTCGTAATAACGGTCGATGCGGATCCAGTGCATTTCGCGGCCGCGCATGACTTGATCTTTGCCGACGACGGGAATGTTGTTCTCCGACTGGCACGCAACGACGCAGGCGTTACAGCCGTTGCATTTGTTGAGGTCGATGGCCATCGCCCACGTGTCGCGCGTGTAGGGAAACTCCGCTTCACCCTTGTAGAGCGAAAGTTCCTTGGGCGGCAATTGGCCTAGCTCGTTGGCAAAATTCGGATTCTTGCGATATTCCTCGAGCGTGCCAGTGGCGAGAATCTGGCGGCCTTCCATGTTGAAGTGATACTGGGTGCACGCGAGGGGATAATCTTCGCCGGTTTTCTTGATGACGCTGCTGGGGGCGGAGGCGGTCCAGAGCGCGGCGGAACTACGCACGGCGAAAGCGTTGAAACCCTTGTTTGTGCCAGTGTAGCCGGCGCGCTTGCGGCCGTATCCCAGCGGAAGAACGACGACACCATCGGCTTGGCCGGGAACGATCCACGCGGCGGCAGTGACTTTGCTGTTCGAAAGCGCGATATCGATGACGTTCGAATAAATTTTTCCGTGCTCGCCGCCTCGCGAGGCAACGTTGTGAGCCACTTGCAGCTTCTCGGCAGTCTTCGGGCTGACGAGAGCGGCATTGTCCCAAGTGAGCTTGGTGACGGGCTTCGGCAATTCCTGTAGCCAGCCGTTATTGGCGAAGCGGCCGTCGTAGACGCAAGGATCGGGGCGGAAGATAAATTCGATTTCATCAGCGGGCGCTGTTTTTGCGGCGGGCAGACTGGCAGCGTTAAATTTCAATGCAGCGTTGACAGGCGCAAAAGCTGAGCCGGCCACGAGGCCATCGTTCAGAGTCCTGCGCCAGAATTTTTCGAAATCGGCGGAAGTGTTGGCGGCCTTGAGGCGGTCGCGCAGAACTTCATAATCCGAAACTCCAGCCTTGTCACCGAATGCCGCAGTGACTTCGGACAGAGAATGCGTGTGGTACAGCGGGGCGATCAACGGCTGAATCACGCTGTGAGTGCCGTCGAAAGCGCGCGCATCACCCCAAGTTTCGAGGTAGTGGGATTCGGCGACGTGCCAGTCGCAATGTTCGGAAGTCTCATCGAAATGCGAGCTAACGTGGATGGTGTTTTTGACTTTCTTCTGTTTGGTGTTCGGGTCGAATTGAATCTTCGACGTGAAATCGAAATCATGCGGCGCGGTGTACACGGGGTTGCAGCCGAGAATCAGAAGCGTTTCCACTTTTCCGGCATCGATATCGGCGCAGAGTTCGCGGAGCGATTCGAGGTGATTGACGGGACGTGCTTCCACCGATTCCGTGTAGTAGAGCGTCGTGCCTATATTGCCGAGCGCGGCGTTTATCTCGTGCACAAGCGCGTGAAGCGACGCAGGCTGGTGCTCGCCAGCGACGATAAGACACTTGCCCTGATGTTTAAGAAGATCGTTTGCTACGGCGTCGAGCCATTTTTCGGTTCCTGGTGGCGGGGCAACATACTCAACAGCGGAGCGCCCGAGTCTCGCGGTGACATCTGTCACCTTGACAGACAGCGCGCGCGCGAAGAGTTCGACTTCCGAAGCGCGCAGCGGCAAGCGATGATCGGCGGTTGCGCCAGTGACGCTGGGCGTCGGTTCGACCACATAGAGGCGATTCATCGTGTCGCTGGGGCCATTCAGCTTCCGGCGGCGCGAGAATTCCCGCGCGTAGCGAATGTGGCCTGGACCGCTGCCCAGAAAATCGGAATCGAGCGAAAGGATGACGTCTGCTTTTTCCGGGCGGTAAACCGTGTTCAGGTAACTGCCGAAGGCGAGTTTCGCGCCCTCGCGCGCACCGTCGCCGACGGCAGGCTCCCACTGGTGCCACTTGGCTTTTGGAAAAAGAGTGAGCAGCGATTGAATTTGCGCGGCGAGGGTCGGCGAAGTGACGATGCCGGTCAGGATGCGGAAGCCCGCCCCGTTGTCGCCCTTCATTTCCGCGGCGAGCGCCTGCGCACTTTCCACAAACAGCGACCACGTCTGAATTTCACCAAACTTGGTGACCGTTTGCGCGCGGTCGGGGTCGTAAAGATTCAGCACGGAAGCTTGCGCGAACACATTCGACGCGCCGAGGCTCGATGGATGGTCGGGATTGCCTTCGATTTTCGTTGGACGTCCTTCGTGGCTTTCGACCAGCAGGCCGATGGCATCCGCGCCGAACGGCATGACTGTGGCATAAAACTGCGGCTTGCCGAGGATCATGCCATCGGGTTGCTTGACGTACGGGACGACGTACTGCTCGGGCGTGCGGCCGCAGCCGGAAAGGCCGGCGAAAGCCAGCGAAGCTGCCATGAGCTTCAGAAAATCGCGCCGGTCGACGCCTTCATCCCATTCGGAAGGCGCCTGGCGCGGGAATTCGCGATGCAGCAGCTCTTCGAATTCCGGATCGCCCGCAAGTTCTTCGAGCGTGCGCCAATACTGCTTGCCGGTTTTCGATTGAAGCTTGGCGCGCACCGCCGCCAAATCCATCGCGTGCTCGTGCGGCTTCGTGCCGGCGGCGTGATTGCTGTGATCGCCGGCGTGTTCGTGTTGTTCGTGCTCGCGCATACCGTCCATTATCGATGACACGTCGAGCAACTGGTCAGCTCGGCCGTCGTCCGAATATTTCGTTCCACCGCCAACCGCTTGCCGATTTCAGCTTGATTCGACGGTGGCATCCAATCCATGGAAAAAACATCTTCTTTTTTCTCGCGCAAAACAGCCTCGGGGTTGCGGTGGCAGTCCACGCACCATTGCATCAGCAGTGTGTTGGCCTGAAACACCAGCGGCATTTGATTGACCTGCCCATGGCACGTGGAACAACCCACGCCTTTGTTCACATGAATGCTGTGATTGAAATAAGCAAAATCGGCCAAGCGGTGCACTTTCACCCACTCGATGGATTTATCGCTGCGATAGCTTTCGCGCACGGGCTCAAGGTACGGCGCAGTGTTATAAAGCACTGAATGGCAATTCATGCACGTCTTCGTGGGAGGAATACCGGCAACGGCGGAGGTTTCCACTCCGGTATGACAGTAGCGGCAATCAATGCCGTCATCTCCGACGTGATGTTTATGGCTGAATTGCACCGGCTGCTCGCGTGTCACGTTCTGCCGCGTCATATAGGGAGAACGAGCCACGGCGATGACCGCGACGAGCGCAATCCCGACTAGGAATAGAGCCGAAAAGACACTGAATCGCGCGATGAAATTCGTACTACGATGAAAAATCTGGGCCATGTCCGTTCAGCACTTTTCCGGGGAGCGCTCCGGTAGGGAGCGGCGGTTAGGGCGTCCCGCTAGTTAGCCGGGAAGTGCAAACCCGGGGTGTGCTTGACGCGATAGTTTCCACCAAAACATTCGGGAATGCAACCTCCGCGCCAAATTGTCTTTCGCAAATTGCTGTTACAGAACTTTCAGGTTTGCTATTTCTTTTGAATTCTTCGAAAAATAATCATTCCCAACTAGGGCCGGAACATTTTGAATACAGGAAGATCCCTTAGACCGCGCTTCTAGGTTGTACGATTCCAGATGGAGGCCGATTTGTACCTCAAACCAGGCCATTCCTTTTGTTTTGGTGGCTATAAATTTTACTTAGACGACTTCGCGGGGCGTACAGCCGTGGTATCTTAGAAGCTCACTCTGGCGCTCTTTTTGCGGCGGAGCCTACCTATAAGTATGCGCCTCCGGAATAATGGAGTGGCGCAGACGACCCGCTGGGGCGTGGTCCAACTGGTAGGACACCTCACTGTTAATGAGGACGGTGAAGGTTCGAATCCTTCCGCCCCAGCCAAATTTCTTTGATCGAGAGCTTCGCCGAGCGCTGCTAATCCCTGGCGATCGGCAGGCCTGCTTCCAGCCAGCCCTTCCAGCCGCCATCCATGGATTCGACGTTGTTGTAGCCCATTTTTTGGAGATTTTCAGCAACGAGGGCGGAGCGGAAACCGCCGCCGCAATACAAGATGAGCTTCGCACTGGTGTCTGGAACTTGCGTCTCGATGTCGCGCTCGATGATGCCGCGGCCCATGTGCACTGCACCGGGAAGATGGCCCTTGGCCCATTCGTTGTCTTCGCGAACATCCACGAGCAGAAATTTTTCTCCCGCATCGCTGCGGCGCTTCACGTCTGCGACATTCGTTTCCTTGATTTTCCTTTTGGATTCGTTCACGAGTTTCAGAAATTGCGGCGCGTGGGCCATCGGGAGACTCCTTCCAGAATTGGATTCAGCCGAGAATAACACAGGGGGAAGAGTGCGCTCCACACCTGCGCCGGATGCAAGTTTTCCATCGGCGAGATTGAGGAGAGGGCGGAATTTACTAGCGCTGCGGGGTCTCGGCCTTGGGTTTTTCCGCTGCGCCTTTTTTGGCGAAGGCGTGCACCAGATTCACCAGATTCCAGCGCATCTTTTCTGGCGTTCGATCGCCTTCGCCACCGAGCATTTTGCCTTTGCCGTTGCTGATGATGAAGAACAACTCGCCGTCGGTTACCTTCTCGAGAGTAGAAGCATCCCGCCAGTCGTGAAGGTCGAGCTTCATCTCGATAGCGAGCTCACCCTTGCCATCGCCATCCTTGTTGTGGCACATGGCGCAATGATAGCCGTACAGTTTGCGGGCTTCCGCCAGCCCTTCCGCCGTCGGAGCAATTGGATTTTTCCGTGCGGCGTCTTCGGGCGTCATTTGAGGTTCGCCGGAAGCCGGCTTTTGCGGAGCTGAGCTCTGCTTCGCAGACAATATGCCGAAGCAAGCGAGCAGAATCGCAGCCAGGACCAGAATTTTCCTGTGCATAATCTCCTCCTAAATGGAAGGGCCGAGCCGAAGGATGGTATTCGGCTAAGTAGTGAGCGAATTCTACGCCGCGGTCATGCAGAAGGAAAGGATCAAAATACTGATGGCGGCAGCGCCAGGGACAGCGCCCCAAACGGAACGCTACGGTTTTGCAATGGGGGCGGGCGCTGCGCTTGCCAGGGTAGTCTTCACACGGGGCACCGAACAACCGGGCTTCTTTTTCGCACCGCCATAGTCCGCGCGAAAGCGGCCACCCTCACGTACGCGCGTGCGCAAGCCATCAATCACTTGTGGCACTGCGCTGCGCTCAACCCCGCGAATGAAATAAATCAAAAGAGCTGCTTCTCCGGGTGAATCCACACTGGAGGAGATGCCCACACCTTGCACCCCCGGCTGTTTCATAAGATCGGCTACGTGTGCCGCGTGAACTGCCTTCGCGCGGGCCAGTTCGGCTGCGGAAAGCGGGTAGGCCAGCTGGGGAGCGGCGGTTGATTCCTCGAGCGCTGCACTTTGCGCTGCTGTCACAAGGCCTCGGGTCGCGAAGGTATCGTTTTCCACGACGCGCGTCCTCACACCATCTACCTGCAATGGCAGATTGCTTCGCGGCATTCTCTTGGTCACAAAAAAAACAATCGCAGGTTCCGCCGGGTTGTCGTAGCTTGTTCCGACACCCAGGGCTTGCACTTCGGGATACCCCATCAACTCGGGTCCGTGAGCATCGCGCACAGTGGTGGCCTTCTGGATAGTTTCCGCGGCCAGTGCTGTAGCCGAAAGTGTCCCGTGCGCGTTAGCGAGGGCCGCCGGCAGCGTGCAGCCAATCACTGCGTGTGCGGAGCCTCCGACAAATGTGGTGGCATGCCCTCCGTTGGAGGTGAAAAAATTCAGGACGTCGGTAATGTCATTCCCCAGTGTGTCTGTGTCGTTTCCTCCAAGCAGAAGTGCCACCGGGTCCGCGGTATCCTGCGTCACGATGAGCGAACCGGAGTCGCCTTCCGCGCCAAAACTGCCCGTGACATCCACCAAGTCCGCGAAGGTCACTGGATAGGACGTACCCGTCCCATCGCAGTTCTGCGTGTAGGTAAGGCCAGCGGAAACGTTCACGCCGATAATGCTCGAACACGTGAGTCCCGTCGTTCTGCCAACCTTGGCGACAAGTCCATTGTGCGGGGATCCCTGGGCCTGGCTCGGTGCTATGCCAGCGCCTGCGTGGGGGGCACCTGGATCAGCCGCACCGTTTGTCTGCGTCGCGCCGAGCAGCAAAATATTGCCCGATGGATCGACGGAGCCGTTCACGATCTGCGCTATTGCCGCATCCACTTTTGAACCCGACCCGTTTTGTAAATTGTAAAACTCAGAAAGATTGGCGACCGTCCTGGTGCCGCTGGCAACGCATGTGGAGGGGGCATCCACGAGACCCGGTTGATTGACGGCGTCGCCGTTAGGTGGTCCTCCGGCGGTGGCAAAATCACTTTTTGCAAAAACGTGATTATTGCTGAGGATGTAGTTCGTCCCGTTGCGTACCAGCAGGGAACCCAAAGTGCCGCTGCAACAGTGGTTGCCCACGATATCGGTGGCGTTGCCGCCGGAAGTGCCGAGCTTGACCGCTCCACTTTGCGAATTCTGATTTGTCTGAGCTTCAATCGTCACGACAGCGGAGCCCGAAGCTGTGGCATCAGCCTGGGAAACCGCCGTGACCATAACTGTGGCAGTTAGAACGCCTCCGTTACCATCCGACTTCGTTGGCACGCCACTCGGCGCTACGAAAAGACCGTTGCTGGAGACGAATCCCGTGGCTTTGCTTCCACCCGTCACACCATTCACTTGCCAAGTGACCGCCGAATTTGAAGAACCAGTCACGCTGGCGCTGAATTGTTGCGTCCCGAAAACATTTACGGTTACGGCGGACCGGTTCAAGGTCACTACTACTTGGCCGGTGCCTCCGCCACCACCGCCGTTCCTGATGGGCCCGCTGCAGGCGGCGAGAACCACTATGACGATCGTGGAGAACAGAGAAAAGTATAAGCGGCGCATGAATCCCCCCGGATGCTTCCACGTTTCAAATTAGCACACGAAGAAATCGGCCGGTTTGCTATATCGAAAATGAGTATTCAAAGGCACCCTGTACGAAGGTACATGTGGGGTGAAGCGCTTTGAATAAAGGACCATGAGTGGAAGAGGGTGTTGCGAGGATTGCTTTAACTCGCTGGCTAGGCGATGGCGTCAGTCCATGTCGCGCCAGTTTGGGCCGACGCCGATTTCCACGGCAAGCGGCACGGCCAGCTTGTACACGCCTTCCATCTCTTCGTGAACTAGTTTTTCCAGCTCGGCGCGTTCCTTCTTGGGAGCTTCAAAGAGCAGCTCATCGTGGACTTGCAGGATCATCTTGGCTTCAAATTTTTCGTCTGCCAGGCGCCGGTCAATATTGATCATCGCCATCTTGATGAGATCAGCTGCCGTGCCTTGCAGCGGTGAATTAAGCGCGGTGCGTTCCGCGAAATTGCGAAGCTGCATCTGCGGCGAATTGATTTCTGGAATCGGGCGGATTCTGCCGAACAAAGTCTTTGCCACGCTGGTCTTGCGCGTCTCGACAAGCATGTTGTCCAGGTATTCTTTGACGCCGCGATAGCGCGTGAAATAGGCGTTGATAAATTTCGCGGCTTCTTTTTGGTCGATACCGAGCTGCTGTGCCAGACCGAATGGTGAGAGACCGTAGATGATGCCGAAGTTGATGGCTTTGGCGGCGCGACGGTGCTCCGCAGTCTGCGCCATCGGCCCCACGCCAAAAACTTCCTGCGCCGTGCGCGCGTGAATGTCTTCGCCGTGGCGGAATGCTTCGAGGAGGACGGGGTCTTTGGAAAAATGTGCCATAACACGGAGCTCGATCTGCGAATAGTCCGCCGACAATAGGATTTTTCCTTTTTCGGCGACGAAAGCGGCGCGAATCTCGCGGCCCAGTTCGGTGCGAATGGGAATGTTCTGCAAGTTGGGATCGCTCGAACTCAGCCGGCCCGTCGCAGTGCCGGTCTGAGAGAAACTTGTGTGCAGGCGCCCGGTTTCCGGATGGATCAGTTTCGGAAGAGCGTCCACGTAGGTTGATTTGAGCTTGGCGATTTCGCGGTATTCGATGATTTTTGCCGGAAGCGGATGCTGCGCGGATAACTCTTCGAGGATGTCTGCGGCGGTCGAGCGCGCTTTTGCTTTTCCACGCCGCGCGTTGGGCTGAAGATTCAGTTTATCGAAGAGAATCTCCGCGAGCTGCGCCGGCGAATTGACGTTGAATTCGGAGCCGGCCAGCTTCCAGATCTCTTTTTCCAGACGTCGGATTTCCTTCTCCATCGTCCGCGACATTTTGCCGAGCTCTTCGGGATCAACGCGAATGCCGGCTCGTTCCATGTCCGCGATTACCGGCGCGAGTGGCAGATCAATTTTTTCGTAAACGCTTTCGAGCTTCTGTTCTTCGGCTTGCGCGTGGAGTGCTGGTGCAAGCCGCTGCAAATAATCGGCGCGCTCACCGGGACCGCCACCCATCATCGCGTTGAACTGCCGCATCACCACGTCGGAGAAGTTGTGATTCGCGGTCGTGGGCCGCAGCAGGTACGAATAGAGCTGCGTCGCATGGCGGATGTTTGACGCCCGGCCGCTGAGCAATTGAAAAAGTTTTGGGTCGTGAACGATTTTCGGCCGCTTTGCATCGGCGAGCAGCGGTGTGAGTGCTTTCAGTGCTTCGCCCTTTTCGTCAAACCAGACGGAGCGCCCTTCACCGGATTTCGCCGAGATTTCGATCGATGCGATTCGCGTCCCGAATCCTTCCGATTCGCGTTCACCGACCTCGAGATTCAGCCAGATCGCCAGGGGCTGCTTTGATGGGATTTTTGCCAGGTACTCGCGAAACTCCGCGACGCCTGCCAGTTGCGCATAATCCGTTTTCTCAGTTGGCTCTGAATTCGCCGGCGCAGAGGGCGCCGCTGACTCAGACCCCAATTCCTTCAGCAGCGAACTGAAGCCCAGCTCGCGATAGAGTTCCGCGAGCGCAGGGCCGTTCGGTGGCCGCAGTTCCAATTCCTGGAGCTTGAGTTCAATCGGCGCATCCATCGCAATCGCCGCCAGCTGCTTGGACATCAACACTTGTTCGCGCTGCTGCTGCAAGGCTTCGCGGTACCGCTTGTTGGAAACTTCACCGGCATGATCGAGGGCGTTCTCCACGTTCCCGTATTTCTTGATCAGCTCCGCCGCGCCTTTTTCACCGATTCCCTTGGCGCCAGGGATGTTGTCAACGGTGTCGCCAAGCAGCGCCATGTAATCCACTACTTTTTCCGGCGGCACTCCCAGAATCTCTTCGACCTTCTTTTCGTCCACGATGATGTCAGCTTTGGCGCCCCCAGATCCGGTGCGCAGCGTTCGAACATGTTTGCCGACGAGCTGCATCATGTCCTTGTCGTTGGACACAATCAGCACGTCGAGATTTTGCTTTCCCGCCTTGATCGCCATCGTACCGATGACGTCGTCGGCTTCGTAGCCCTTTACTTCGAGAATGGGTAGTTGCATCGCTTCGCACAATCGACGGACAAAAGGCAGCTGCACGCGCATTTCGTCCGGCATGGGCTGGCGCTGGGCTTTGTACTTTTCGAAAAGCTTGTCCCGGAACGTCGCTCCGGGAGGGTCGAATACAATGCCGATGTAGTCCGGCTGATAGTCTTTGATCAGCCGCTTCAAGATGTTGCCAAAAAGAAAGGGAACGTTAGTGGGGATACCACCGGGACCCGTGAGCCGCTGCGGCATGGGCGCAAAGAAAGCGCGATAGACATGCGCCATCGCGTCAACGAGAAAGAGCTTCTTCGGGGCAGGAGACATCCGAGGGAGTATAGCAAAGCATGGGCGAACGGCTTTCTTCCCAGAAATGAAAAGGGCGCGCCGAGACGCGCCCTTTCAACAAACGATTAGCTTCGTCTTACTGTTTAGGCGCCGCGGAAACCACAGCCTGTGAAACAAGCAACAAGCGCGTGCCGCTATCCAGATGAACGTTCTTCCCCGCGGAAGTAATCACCGAACCCTGCGTGGCATTCGAGGCGGCTGCGTTCAGGTTCAGGCCGTTCAGTCCAAACACGCCTTGGCTGCTCGAAGTAAGCTGGCCAGCGGCGTTCAAACCGCCGATTGCTCCCCTAGAAGCACCGGCGAGGCTTCCGCCTGCACTCGTCGCGGAGTTTACGGTTCCGCTGGCAACTCCTCCCGCGCTAGCCGCCGTGTTCGTCATCGTGCCAACGGCGCCCCCCGCCGTGGAAGTCACTCCTCCAAGCGCGCCGCGTCCACCTGCTGCACCGGAACCAGCCGCCGAAGCGCCCACGCCGCCCATTGAGTCCATTTCTGATCCTGCTGCCGAGGCGCCAGATTGCGCCGAGGCAATGGCCTGGATCCCTACGTTCAACGGAATCTCCCGGCCGTCCTTCAGGATTGCTTTGTCAAACATGATGCCTAGCGAGGATTCCGATTCCCCTTTGGCGCGCGCCGATGCCTGCGTAACGTGGCCGACCAACTTGGCACCCTTCGGGATCACGGTCTTTCCATCGGACTTCGCCGCTTCCGTGCTGTGTGCGTTTACTGGATCACCCGGTTTGCACTTTTTCGAATCGATCGGCGAAGTCAGCGCGGCGTTGAATGCCGTGCCGCCGGCCAGCGAACCATTTACCTGTCCGTTCTGGGAGGAGGCAGAAGTGGATGCCGAAGCATTGCCGGGTACTTGCGCCTGTGTCTTGCCTGCCTCCACTGACGCTTGGCTGCTGCTCTGCGCTCCCCCCTGGGCTCCCGTCTGCAGTTGGGCCACAGCACTCATGCAGAAAAAAGTCCCCACAAGAATTGCCATCCCTGTGCGATTCATGGTCGTTATTCCTCCTCAAGATTACGTTTTGGAAAAAGGCCCGGTTCGGGTCTCAAACATAAGGGTATCTACGGGCTAGTTAAATAGTGGCAAGGGCCGGACCATCTAGTAAAGTTATTGTTTTCAATTAGTTATCTACCTGTAGGGAAGTCTGCTACCCGGAGATAATGACGCGTACTAGGCAGGATTTACAGGGTGGCGGCGCCCCATCTCAGGAATCAAGGGCTTAGCGGCTTCGCCACTTCGGCCAGAATATCGCCCAAACCCCTCTTGGTTGGCTTGGTTGAATAGTGAGCTATTTGCTCGGCGTTGCGGAAGTTTCTGAGAGAACAACCAGGAGCAGCCTCGTCCCACTGTCCAGGCGCACATTCTTTCCGGAACTTGTGATGAGTGATCCTTGAGCGGAATTCGAAGCGTCTGTTGCGAGATGCAGACCGTCCAATCCAAATACTCCACGGCTGTTCGAACTAAGTTGACCAGTGGCGTTCAAACTTCCAGCAGTGGCTGGCGTAGGCTCACCGCCATGCGCGGAGCCGCCGGTGCCAGTGTCTGTTGATGCACCCATAGGAGGGGCCGCGGCAGCGGGAGGGCCGCCCGTTGTGCTGCGGCTCGATCCCATCGGCGATGGGCCTGCTCCCGGTGTTCCGGCAAGCGTATTTTGTTCGGGACCAGGCTGGTAGACACTTCTGGGCTCTGCGGCTATCGCTCGTATCCACACGCTCAATGGTATTTCTTGGCCGTTTTTCAACACGGCCTTGTCGAACTGTATTCCGAGTACGGAATCGGAATCGCCCTTTCCGCGTGCGGCTGTTTGCGTCACGTGCCCGATGAGCTTTGCGCCCTTTGGGATCACGGTCTCTGCGCCTGCCTTAACGGCATCTGTTATGTGTGCCAGCACCGGATCGCCGGCCTTCGCTTTTTTGGAATCGATGGACGCGCTTAACTCTGCATTCAGGGTGATCCCGCTGGAAAGTGAGACGCTGTTTGCGGCCACTTGCGCGCTAGATTGCGCGTGAGCGGTGGCGTTACTGCCCGCAAGCATGACACTGATGAGAATTGCTAAGGGCGTACGAGTCTTCATTCTTTTCCCCATCGCTGAGCAAGTGCTTTGACGCAATTATTCCTTCTCTAGAAAGAGATGTAGGAGCCGCTTCTATAGTTGTATCCAGTAGATCGCGCAAAAGGGAAGTGCTCTGGCTCCCAGGTACAATCGCAAGTCTGGTTTCAAGTGGCAGGAAGTATACGGTGAAGAATTCTTCGCAGGCCTGGTGTGCCTCGCTTTCGAGTTATTGAATAATCCCCAGCGGCTTCGCCACTTCGGCCATGATGTCGGCGGCGCGCAAAAGTTGTTCACGCTTGTGGGTGGCGCTGACGATGGCACGAAGGCGCGCTTTGCCCTCCGCAACCGTTGGGTAGCCGACAGCTGGCGCAAAGACGCCCGCTTCAAAAAGTTTTTTCGAGAATTCGAACGCCTTCGCCGCATCGCCCACGTGAATCGGAATAATCGGCGTCTCGCTCACCTTGAATTGAAATCCGCGCTTTTTCAATTCGCGCTTGAACATTTTCGTGTTGGCCCACAGCTTTTTCACCAACTTTTCGCCTTCCGGCGAATCGAGCAGCGCGAACGCTGCCTGGCAAGCCGCCGCCGTAGCGGGTGGGTGGGAAGTCGAAAAAAGAAACGGCCGCGCACGGAGATACAGAAAATCGATCAGGTCGCGCGATCCGCAAACGTAACCGCCCATCGCTCCAATCGCCTTGCTCAGCGTCCCCACTTGGATGTGCACGCGCCCGTGGCAATTGTGATGGTCCACCGTGCCGCGACCGCCGCGGCCCAAAACGCCCGAAGAATGCGCGTCGTCCACCATCATGATGCAGTTGTACTTTTCGGCGAGGTCGCAAAGCTGCGGCAGCGGCGCGATGTCGCCGTCCATCGAAAAAACCCCGTCAGTGATGATCATCTTTCCCGGAAAACTGGCGTGCTCTTGCAGGATACGTTCGCAGTCTTTCACATCTTTGTGTTTGAAAACTTTGATGGTCGCCCGCGAAAGCCGCGCGCCGTCAATGATGGACGCGTGATTCAGCTCGTCGGAAATAATCAGATCTTCCTTGCCAAGCACAGCTGAAACCGTTCCCGCGTTGGCCGTGAATCCTGACTGAAACACCACGCAGGCCTCCACGTTCTTGAACGCCGCGATCTGCTCCTCCAACTCCATGTGCAGCTTCATCGTGCCGGCAATCGTTCGAACCGCCCCTGCGCCCGCGCCGTAGCGCTTTACCGCGTCCAGCGCGGCCTTGCGGAGGGCTTTATGCGTGGTCAGCCCCAGGTAATTGTTCGAGGCGAGGTTGATCACTTCTCGCCCGTCGAAAATGCAAACCGGTTTCTGCTCGCCTTCGAGCACACGCAGCTTCGGCGCCACGCCCTTCGCTCGCAATTCATTCAACAGGTCGCTCACATACTGAAGCGGATTCTGCTTCGTCGTCTGCGTCCCAACATCGCTCATGATCTCGCTCCCAATTCTCTGTCTTTCTCTGTGCGCTTTAAGATCTCTGTGTTAATTTTTTTCTTTTTTCTAGTGCGGCATTCCATTCGGATATAGCAAAATTTTCCCGGCGAGGCCACCCTGCAACATTGCGAACGCGTTCTCGAATTTCTCCAGCGACGCTCGTTCTCCGAAGAGCGGCTCTAGATTCAGGCGTCCTGCTTTCAGGAGCGCCGTCATCTGCACCCATGTTTCATACATGCGCCGACCATAAATTCCTTGCACGGTTGCGCCCTTGAAAATCACGTCATTCACCAAATCCAGCGGCACGCTCTCTGTCGGAATACCCAGCAGTGACGCGCGCCCACCCGCGCGCAGTGCTTTAAATCCTTGCTGAATCGCTGTGGGATTCCCAGACATTTCGAGCAGCGCGTCTACGCCAGTCCCATTTGTGTCCGCGAGAATCTTTGCCACCGCGTTTTCCGCCGCAGGGTTCAGCACGACGTCCGCGCCCATTTTTTTCGCCATGGCGCGCCGCGCTTCGTTCGTTTCCGTCGCAAAAACCGTCGAACTCCCGCAAGCCTTCGCTACTGCGATGGCCATCAATCCGATGGGCCCGCATCCCGTAACCAAAACTGTCTGCCCCGCCACTGGTCCGGCCAGCACCGTGTGCACTGCGTTGCCCAGCGGATCGAGAATCGCTCCGTAGTGCTCCGGAATGGCGGCATCCAGCTTCCAGATATTCGATGCCGGAATCTTGACGAACTCCGCGAAAGCGCCGTCCTGATCGATTCCGATAATTCGCAGGTTTTGGCAGATGTGTGCTTCGCCGAGCCGGCACTGGTGGCAGTGCCCGCAATTCACGTGCATTTCCGCGCTGACGAAATCGCCGGCTTTGACTGCGCGAACTTCGTCGCCCACGCGCTCGATCGTGCCGCAAAATTCGTGCCCCAGCGTCACTGGCGGCTTGATGCGCCCTTGTGACCAACGATCCCATCCATAAATGTGCAGATCCGTTCCGCAAATCGAGGCCGTTTTCACGCGCACCAGCACGTCCGTAGAACCGATCGCCGGTACCGCGACCGTGTCCATCTGCAAGCCGCGCGCCGCCTGCATCTTCCGCAACGCCTTCATCGTCGTCGCCATCTAGCAAGACTCCCGCTCAAGGCACAATTCTCGATGCTAGCACACCGTCCCACATCAGCACCCGTAGGGGCACGATACATCGTGCCCCCTTCACTGCACGCTCGATTGATCCTGGCACTCACGAACCACTGGGCTTTGCGTGTCGATTCTGATTCTCCTTGTCGCAATCCCACCGCTGAGGATTCTCCAGGATGTACCGGCTCGCATCCGCATATTCTTTTCCATCTCGCAAGACCCTCTCAAAGAAATTTCGCTGCCAAATGGCCGTGACTTTCATTCCCAATTCTCTTTTGGCTTGCCGTACAACCGCGGCCTTAAATGTTCGAACGATCGTCGGAATCGAGCCTTTTACCGGCCTTTGAAAACGCTCTTGTGTCCGCGCCCTTTGATCGAGGGGCACGATGTATCGTGCCCCTACGGTCAGTCCGACAATTCCGTGTAGATGATTGGGCATCACAACGAACTCCTGCAATGTTGCCGTGGGAAAATGCGCCGGAATTTGAACCCAGCACTCCTAAACGATTCTCCCCAGTGGTTTCAAGACAGGTAAGCCATCCTCGATCCTGCCAAACATGTTTCCGTGGTTCGCCGTGCAAATCGTAATGAAATAAGCTCCCGGCCCCGAATAATCAGCCCCCTGCAAGCGGATCGACCTGCGATGAAGCTTCTTCTCCTCGACCATTAAGATTCACCCTAGGCGCATCCGCTCATCGCAGTCGAACCCAAACCACCCGTAGGGGCACGATACATCGTGCCCCTCTTCGATTGATGTGCGGCGAGGTTTGTCACAATTCACTCACTTGGATAATTCTTCCAGAACCATGCCATTCGTGCGCGGTCCGAGAAATCCGACTACCACAGCCACAAGGATCATGGCCGCAGCAAGCACTGCGAATACTACTGGAACGCCGTGGACAAGAACGGCACCGATCAGCAGCGAAGTGAACGCGGCGCTTAGGCGGCTCCAGCTATACGTGAAGCCCACGCCGGTGGCGCGCAGGCGGGTGGGAAACAATTCTGATTGATAGGCATGGAAAGTTGCGGAGAACCAATAGTTCGACAGCGTCAAGAGCGCTCCGAACGCAATGACTGCTGCGGGAGCGATGGAATTGCCAAAGCCGAGCCCGAATCCCGCTACAAGCAAAGCTAGAATCACGATGGTCCACTTGCGTTCGAATCGATCAGAGGTCCAAGCAGCAAGGAGTGGTCCGAGCGGCGAGACCAAGGCAATCAGAAGCGTGTATTCGAGCGAGTGGAGCAGCGATACGCCACGCTTCAGCAAGAACGTAGGCGCCCAGTTGGCGAAGCCATAGAACCCGATGGTTTGCAGCGCCTGAAAAAGTACGAGCATCACGGTTCTCGAAAGGTATGGCCGCCGCCAAAGTTCCATGAACGATGCGCGTTCCGCTACGCCTGTTGCGACGGTAGCCTCTTCTCCTCGTTTGTCCGGGCTCGGAACTGCAATCGATCCTGCTTCAAGAGCTGTGACAATTGCTTCGGCTTCGGTAAGGCGCCCGCGGCTTTCCAGCCAGCGCGGCGATTCCGGTAGGCGGCGCCGAAACCACCACGTTAGCAATGCGCCTGCCGCGCCGATGACCATCACCCAGCGCCACCCGCTCATCAAGAAATGCGTTGGCACAAGTAGGCGCGAAAGTACCGCCGCAACAGGCACCGCGCAAAATCCCGCCACCTGCGTGATCGCCACGTATCTTCCCCGCGCGTAGCTGGGAACGACTTCCGTCACGTACGTATCAATCACAACGATTTCCGCACCGATGCCGATCCCCGCGCAGAACCTCAGCGCGATCAGCCAGCCCGCGGATGGCGAAAAGGCTCCCGCAAATGTGAATACCGAGTAGATCAGCAGCAACAGGATGAACGCGCTCCGCCGCCCCATGCGGTCACTGCCCATGCCGAAGACCACCGTGCCGAAAAACATGCCGAGGAAACCGGCAGCGACAAAAATGCTGAATTGCTTCAGCGAGAGAAAACCAGATTGTTGCAACGCCGCGCCGATGTACGCCACGATGAAAATATCGTAGAGATCGAAAAAATTGCCCAGAGAGACCAACGCGATAAAACGCCGGTGAAATCTTCCCAACGGCAGCCGTTCCATGCGCGTTGCGATGGATGAAAGGCCTGGATGCAGTGAGTCAGGCATCAAAAATCTCTCGCTGTGCCCCAGATGCCATTCACTTCACCGCCTCCACAAGTCCAATCTTCTCCAGCGCCCTCAAATACTCCACCACCATTTCCAACGGCACCGGCCCATACTCTGCCGAGACTGCATCGCGAATCTCCTGCGCATTCCGCTTCCCACTCGCAAAATTCAATACTTCATACCCGTACTCTTCGCCACTTCCCCACAATCCCTCATAACTCAGCAGTTTCGGCATTGCCACTCCCGCGGTCTTCGCATGGTCCGCAAAATAGTCGTACCCAAACACCGCCAGCGGCCCTTTCGGCTCCGCTTTTAGCTTCCAAACTTTGGCGAAGTCCCCTACGAGCTTTATCGTCTTCAGTGACATGCCTTCTGAGTTTCGGTCTAAGTTCTGACCCATCCTCGCCAAAGCGGCTGTTCCGAAACTAAATGGCAAACCGAGAAAATTTGTAACCGATTCTGTCAACGGTCTTATGAGCGTCCCCTCAAATCTTTGGACCTCTCCCCCCTCATACGCGTCGAGCTGTGCCCGCTTTTTCGCAATCTCCTGGGCCATTCGCAGAGAATCCAGTTCCACCAAGTGTAAAACGCTCGCCAGGTCTTGCTGGTCCATCCGCGCCAAAAAATATCCGCTCGCCGCCCCGATAAACGCCGTCCTCTTCAGCTTCGTTGGATCTATATTCGCGGCGGTATCGAAATTCGTGTGAATGTAGCGATCCGGCCAATCATTCAAATAAATCGCCGGTATCCCGAACGATGAGTCCTGATACACGTCGTGGTCGCTCCCCATGGTGTACGCGGAATACTCCGCGCGCAGCGGCTCCTTGCCGCCCTCCGGCGCGACAAACGGATACTTCGCCTCACCCGTCGCCGCAAACTTGTACGACTCCTCATTCACAAACTCGGCAAACGCCCACGCCACGTCATGCACAAAGCTCGGCAAGCTCATCGGCCCGCGTGTCACGTGGAACACCGCCTTCGTCTCCGGCCCTCCGCCTACCATGTCCATGTGCACCACTGCTTTGATGCGATCGTGGAGCGGAGGTCGATCATCCATGTACAGCGGATCGTCATGCATTGGGTCGCATGACTTCAATTCCAGGCGTCCGTTTGCGTCGGGTACCAGGAGGTAATATTTGCAAACATCGGCGTTCATGAGCGCCAATGTGCCTTCTATTTCCGGCGGGAAGATAAAACGCATCGTCCTTGCCGGCCGGGCCAGCTTTCCTTCTTTGATCAACCTCTGGAGGGTTCGCGCCACTTCCAGAATCGCCACGCATCCACTGGCATTGTCATTCGCTCCCGGCCGCTGATGGTCCAGGTGGCATGAAAACGCAATCTCCTCTCGATACTTCAACTTAGGGTCCGCCCCAGGAATCGTCGCCGTCACCACCTCGTAATTCCCGGGATGCTGCCCCGCCTTCACCACCGCGTGCAGTTGAAACTCTTCTCCCTTCGCAAGTCGCTGTTTCAAGGCTCGGGCCGTCTTCAAGGAAACCATGAACGCAAACGTCTTATTTGGCGAAAACGTCTCCAGATGTCCCCACCGAATCAAATTCTCATCCTCACCCCACCAAGCTGTCTTCTGGTTCTGCGCATAGCTCACAATCCCCGCCGCGCCAAATCTCCCCACCGCCAAATCCTGCACCGCCCCCGGCTGCGAACTCACCAACACAATCTTTCCCTTCACATTTTTCCTAGCGTAATCGCTCTCCTTCATTCCCGCGCCCACATCTATTAGCTCTGCTGTAACATCATCGGACTCGCTGTCCTCCGCCAGCACAATCGGCTCCGCCTCATAACTTGCGAGCCGGTTCAAATTTGTGCAGACCACCACGACTCCCATCTTTCCCTCCCGGTGCGCCTGCTCCACCTCCTTCGGCCATTCTTCCTGGCACAGCCGCGAGGACTCATGCGTTATCGCTGTCAATTCCCCAACCTCCGCGTCCCACGCCGGCCGCGACCTTTGCGTGCCATAGAAAATCTTCCCATCCGCCGGAAACTGCAGTATCGCCACGTCGCTTAAGCCGTACGCCCGTAAACGCTCGGCCACCAATTCCGCCGCTTCATGAAATCCCTTCGACCCGCGCTGCCGGTGAAACCGCGCAATGCCCTCCAAATTTCGCTTCGCCGTCTCCCCGCTCAACTCATTCGCCAGCGCCGCCACATCTTTCTCCGGCAGCAGCGGCGGCTTCTGTCCCCAAGCCTCGGGGCATCCCGCGAACAATCCTAGAATTGCCAGCCACATTATTCGTTTCACGTGTTCCTCCGCAGCGCGCCACATTCTATCCGCTTTGCCACGTAACTGTAGCTCAGGCCCTGCTTGCGCAGGCAAGCTTCAGGCCCGAGGCCTTTTCTTGAATGTACAGATCACGTCGCCGCGCTGGACAGGCCTCACCCCTGAAGGGGTGAGCTACAAGTGGGTAACCTCTAGAGTCCGTTCTGCGTAGTACCCTTGAGACCTAACTGTATGCCCGATACCCAAGCAGCCATTCGCCTTGAACATGTTTCACGCCACTACACCATGGGCGAAGCCGTAATCCGCGCGGTGGATGATGTTTCTTTCGATCTGCCCGCTGGCGAATTCCTCGCGCTTCTCGGCAGCTCCGGCTCGGGAAAATCCACACTTCTCAATCTCATCGCTGGACTGGACCGCCCCACTTCCGGCTCAGTGATCGTTGACAGCGAGGATCTTTCGAAAGTTTCCTCGCTCGAACTGGCGCGCTACCGGCGCCAGACCGTTGGCATGGTCTTCCAATCTTTCAATCTGCTACCGCGCATGACCCTGGAGGAAAATGTCGAACTCCCGCTCCGCCTTGCAGAAGTCGAACGCAGCGACCGCGCCGCCCGAGTGCGTGAATCTCTCGAACGCGTCGGCCTCGGTAAGCGCATCGGCCACCGCCCCAGCGAACTTTCCGGCGGAGAGCAGCAGCGTGCCGCCATCGCCCGCGCGCTCGTCAACCGGCCCAAAATTCTCCTCGCCGACGAGCCCACTGGAAATCTCGACAGCGCCACGGGGGAATCTATCCTCACGCTGCTTCGCGAAATTCAGAAAAATCCCGGCATGACCATCGTGATGGTGACCCACGAGCGTCCGTTGGCCGAACGCTTCGCTGATCGCCTGGCGGTCATGGGCGACGGCAAACTGCTTTCGAACGGAGCCACGCGATGAAGCCTCGCGACCTCAGCGATCTCGCGCTGCGTAATCTTCGCGAAGCCATTCTCCGCAATTCGCTGACGACACTTGGCATCGCCGTCGGCGTTGCCTCGCTTGTAGCCATGCTTTCGCTCGGCGTAGGCCTCCAGCAACTCGCCGCCAAACGGCTCTCGCAGAGTGGCTTGTTCGATTCCGTGATCGTCACACCGCGAATGAATCTTCGCGGCATGGGCCGCGCCGCCATGCCTCCAACTTCGGACAAGGAGCCACGGCTCCTCGATGAGGACGCGCGACAGGAAATTTCCCGTCTGCCCAACGTGGTCGAGGTTTATCCCCAGGTTCGTTTTTTCACGGAAGTTCGCTACGACGGCAAGCCCTTCGCCACCATGGTTGCCGGAATGCCTGAATCTTCCAAAGCGAGCGGCTCGTTTGACGGCATGCAGGGTGCTTTTTTCTCCGGCGCGGGGGTCAACGAAGCCATTCTCCAAAGCGAATTCGCCAAAGAACTCAGTCCGCAAACTTCTACTCTCATTGGAAAAGAACTCGTGCTCCGCTACGCCGAACGCCAATCGCTCACGCCCAATCCCGCGGACTCCACCGCCGCTCCCGCCGCCAAATCCGAATCCTTGCCCGGCGGTTTCTCCGTGGTTCCCAAGGAATTGCGCCTGCGCATTGTCGGCGTCGTGGACACTGAGCCCGCCTCGGGCTTTGGCGGCTACGGCAACGGCCGCTTGCTCATTCCGCTGCAAGTCGCCTCGACCCTGCGCGCGGCCCAGGTGAACGATCTCCGCGACATTGTTCGTGGCACTTCCTCCAAACCCACTTTCGCGAGCCTGACGGTGCGCGCCAAAGGTCCCTCTTACGTCGAAGCCCTGGAAGCCTCCATCAAGAACATGGGCTTCGGAGCGTTTTCTCTTCTTGATGCTTCCAAGAGCTTGCGCATCTTTTTCTCCGTGTTCGATCTTCTTCTCGGCCTGTTTAGCAGCCTCGCTCTCGCCGTTGCCACTCTTGGCATCGTCAATACGCTGGTCATGGCCGTTCTTGAACGCCGCCGCGAAATTGGCGTCCTCAAGGCCCTCGGTGCCGCCGACGGCGACGTCAAGCAGCTTTTCTTCTTCGAAGCCGGCGTCATGGGACTGGCCGGCGGCATTCTTGGCCTTTTTCTCGGATGGCTCATCGGCCGCGCCCTCAATTTCGGCACCGTTCTCTATCTTCATCGCCAGAATCTTCCCGGCGTGGACATTTTCTCCGTTCCCTGGTGGCTGGTTCTCTTTGCGATCGGCTTCGCCATTTTCGTCAGCCTCGTGGCAGGCCTCTACCCCGCGTCGCGCGCCGCGCGTCTGAATCCCGTAGAAGCCCTCCGTTATGAGTAGAATGTTTGCGTGAGTCCCAAACACTTGGCTTCAAAGTTTTCGTCCACCGTTGCGCGACGAATTATTTTTCTCCTTCACCTCGCTGCTTTCGTGTACTTCTTTTACCTCCCTAGTGCACACGCCACTTCGGGCCGCGTGGAGTGCGACTCCGCTTCCAGCAAAATTCTTGCTCGCCCCGTTCCGTACTGCGTACTTCTGCCGGCCAGCTTTGACACCGACAAGACGCGCCGATTTCCCATTCTCTATTTCCTACATGGCCTCGGCGACAACGAGCAAGCGTTTATTCACACCGGCGCCTGGAACCTCGTCGAAGACTTCCGCGAAAAAGGCCGCCTCAAGGATTTCCTCATCGCTACTCCCGCCGGTGAAGCCAGCTTCTACATCAACTCGCGCGATGGCAAAATCCGCTACGAAGATTTTCTGTTGCGGGAATTCTTTCCGTTCATCGAATCCCGCTATCGCGTGCGCGCTGGCCGCGTCAATCGCGCCATTTCCGGCATTTCCATGGGCGGCTACGGCGCCTTCCACCTTGCGTTCGCTCATCCGGAATTATTTTCTTCCGTCAGCGCGCACAGCGCGGCGCTGATCGAAAAACTTCCGGCGTTTCTCTCCGGAAATGGCGGCATGCCGGCTAGCGGCCGTTCCCGCATCCTCGGCGCAGTCTTTGGCCTGCCGCCCGATCCTGCGTTCTGGGAGCGCAACAGCCCGCTCGCGCTCGCCCGCACCGCTTCTATTTCGAGACTGAAAATTTATTTCGACTGCGGCACCGATGACGATTTCGGTTTTGAAGCCGGCGCCACTGTTCTCGACAAAATCCTTTCCTCTCGCAAGATCCCGCACGAATTTCATCTCTATCCCGGCCGCCACGACTGGTCGTACTTCGCTTCCCACCTCGAGGCTTCCCTCTCCTTCCACTCCGCGCTGTTTCCTTGAACCGTCTGCGCCAGCTCCTTTCGCTGGGTCTTCAGACCCGCCAGGTGTGTCTTGCGTAAGTTTGTGGTTACCAGGCTGCAACAAGCCAAATAGGAAACCTTGACCGCACGAAGAACGAAGCCTAGCGTGGACTTAATACACACTCGAAGTAGGTGGACAACCAAATGAGTTCTTCGCTTGCGCCGATCACGAGTACGGACGTCGATTATGGTATGGCTGAAATCGAGTCGAACCTACGCAAGCTCGAGCGCCGCGAGCTGTGGGTGTGGGGCAACGCTCTAATCATCATTCTGAGCTTGACCGCACTGCTGGTGTCGCTGTCGGTTTCGCTCTATCTAAAAGGTGCGAAAACTATTTTCGGCTGGGACCTGAGCCTGGCGGTGCGCGTACTGGTGGGACTGGTGCTGGTTTTTACCGGACACATGATTTATCAGCACTTGAAGTTGCGCACCACTCAAAAACAGCTGGCTGAACAGCAAATTCAGGCGGAAGTCTTCCGTCGACTGGCCATGTTTGACCCGTTGACGGGGCTGTACAACCGGCGGTTCGCCGAACAGCGGCTGAGAGCGGAGATTGCGCGATCGGAGAGGAGAGGGCTCTCGATGATCGTGGTGCTGCTAGACCTCAACGATTTCAAGAAAATAAATGACAGCCACGGGCATCTGGTAGGCGACCAGGTACTGAAAGAATTTGCGACGTGTCTGAGCCATGCGACGCGCGGTTCCGATCTGGCGGTGCGCTGGGGCGGCGACGAATTTATGTTGCTGCTGCTTGATTGCGAAGTGCAGCAATTGTCGGTGGTGATGGCACGGCTCGACGGGTTTTCAGTGGAGGCGAGCGGAAAAGCCCTGCCCGTGTCGTTTTCCGTGGGATGGAAAGCGTACCAGCCGGGGGACTCGCTGGAGGAATTGATCGAAAGAGCGGATCGCGATTTGTACACTCACAAGGCCACAGCCAAGGGGCTAAAGGAACCAGTGCCCACACCAGTCTAGTCAGACCGGCCTCGCGCCCCACACGTCGCTCCTAAGTGTGGGGTTTTGTCTCTTCCCCCATCTACTTTCCCGCCCTGCACGGAAACGCACCCGCCAACGCAAGGGAGGCGATGTAACGTGTCGGCCGGTGCGCTTTCCCAGGATTGTCAGCAAGGTATTTCTTAATTACACGAACGGTTTGAATGGTCGTCACTCCACGGGGCACGCAAACCATCCTGTCCTTTCGCGGAACACTCAGCAGCTCCTCATGCACCAGGAAGCCATCGGCGAAGCCTTCCACCCAGCCCACACACATGGCATCACGTTGCATGCGAGCAGTATCTTTGTTTCCTTCGCTCTCTACGCCCCGTTTATCGTCTACGCTAGCGCAGACTTCCAGAAAGTCGCTGCCAGATCTGCTGATATCCGGCTGCTCCGGTGCGCTCTTTTGGCCGGTGCTGGCACGCGGACAAATAAAGAAAAACGCAAGTAATGCAGGAACAAGAAGTAGGCGCACGGCGGCCTCCTATCAGTTGCGCGATTCTACGTCTGATCTACGCCCGCTTGTAGCGGCGAGTTTATCTCGCCATGTTTTTTTCCGTTCTTTGCCTTTGCACCGTCCCCGGCGAATACCTCGATAAAGACGAGTGAACTACCCACTGTCGCCAGTTCGTATGAGACCGATAGGCAGAAATGCAAAAGGATGCCGAGTCGGAAGATGCCCTAAAATCCAAATGACATTTTACCATCGGCGATGTCTCGGCATCTATCGGTAAGGCAGCCCTCACGCAAGCGCTCACGTTCTCCGGTAGTGAGTTTCCAGTTGATGGCGTTTACTAAGCCCGATACAAGTTCCTGCTCGAGCTGCGCCGTTTGTCCAGCTATCCCACTATCCGTGACCCGTGTCTCGGCCGCGCGCAATTCAGCGGTCCTCTCTACCCACTTCTCTCGCACCGCATCGAGTCGCCGCCACAAATCCTCCTGCACCGACGCCGGACCGTGCGCTCCAAGAAACATTGCCGCGTTGCCGGCGGCCCAGAGGTTAGGTGAGTAAAGCGCCTTCGTAGCCACGGAGATCTGATCGTCCGAGTAGCGTACACGATGCAACATCCGTAAAATGTCTCCGCCGCACTGGCTCTTCTCCCCCTGGGCCAGCGCGAGTGTCCTCTTTGATGCGTCCGCCACGGCGAATCGAAATAGATAGCCGAGCAGATATCCCTGGATTTCACAGTCATAGCCTTGATAAGACGTCAGCCTATCTAGATATGCATCCACTTTGGTCTGCAGCTTCCGGCTCCCCGCGCGCAGAACCACTGCCCCCAGGATTTGGGTCTTCATTGAATCCTGCGGTGCGTTTGGCTCCTTCGGCTGGAGTTCCGCCTCGAGCAATGCATCCAATTCGGGATGCTCAGCTTCGGAGAGCAGAAGGACGGTGGCCGGGCTGATCTGTGTCCCCGGCCGAGTCGCTTCTGCAAGAAGGGCCGCGCCGCACTCTTTTGGCCAATCCTGGCACCAGAACTGGTAGGCCTGGTCTCGCAAGCCGATTGCATCTTCGCGACGATTATTCGCCACGCTCTCAATAACGGGCAGAAGTTGCTGATGTGACAGGATCGGCCACTCCGAATAGAGGAACTGCATCTTCTGGCCCGGCTGAAGTTCTTGAACGGAAACCAGTACCTGGGTGCGCAATCGAGCTAACGTTTCCGATCCACCTGGTTTTCCAGCGTTCTGGCGCTCCGCGTTGTTCCATGCCTCGTAGATCGCGGTGGTCCGCTCCGGCCCCGTTCGCCGCGCCATGCTTTCCAGCAGCAGTGCATTAGTTTTGGCAAAGTACATCTCATACGCCTTGTTGCGCTTCTCGATCTTCTGCTCCCTCTCTTTTTGCTCTTGCAGGTCGCCTGTAAGTGGCGGGAAAGCACCCAAGTCTCTCCGAACTTGAAGCTCCGCAAGCAGATCGGCCCCGACTCCGCGAGGGTTCGCTTTTGGGTCGGACAAAGAAGATTCGAGTAACCCAATCAATAGATCAGTCTGCGAGGAGTAATTCAGTCCCCTGTACACAAACCCCGTGGATTCTCCTTGCGGCCCCTGCGACAGGTACAATTTGACTAGTTTTTGGATCGAAGCGGGTGAGTCCAGGATGGCTAGGCGATGTAGCGCGGAATAGCGCTCTTGTGGATCGGTGGAATAGTCCAACACGCGCTCAATGTCGGCAAACTCGGCCGCGTTCCACGCGGGATCCGCTGGCATAATCTCGAACTCCAGCGAATTTGACTCAAGTATCAGATGTTCTTCCCCACCTCCTTCATCTGCGTCCTTCATTCGTGAAATGCACTTGCTCGTTATGGTTAGTGAGAAGTGGCCAGCCCTCTGAAACTGGTACCAATTTCTTAG
The DNA here is from genome assembly GCA_041482215.1 of Candidatus Acidiferrum sp. Lineage (GTDB taxonomy): Bacteria > Acidobacteriota > Terriglobia > Acidiferrales > UBA7541 > Acidiferrum. Next base: position 25,564 of record JBGPDI010000025.1, read on the forward strand.
GTCGAGTTGCTCTATACGGGGTTCGGAACCCAAATCGCTCTGACCACTTATACTCGAACCAGACCAGCCGCGTGTCAGGCTTCGCAGGTCCACGACTCCGTCCATCGGCGAAATCTGAAGTGTCACTGTCCCCAATTCAGGCCTCGGCCTAGTCCAAGTACCGCGGTATTTCTTTTCCACCCGGCTCGCATAGGAAAGCTCCACTTCGATCGACTCCCCAGTGTGGTACGCAACCCTATTTGTTACAAAGCGAATCCGGAACTCTACATCGTCCGGGTTCGGGACTGCTTCGCCCAATGGCGCAGTCAACACAGCTAGAATCAACAAGAATCCCATTCGTTTCATAAGGCACCGCTTGGCAACCGTCTATCGAAATACTATGCCGTTGTATGCCGTAAGTCCTTCGCCGAGTTGCCTTGCCCTGCCTTCACTGGTGAAAGTTTAGGCACCGGAAACACCCGGGTCGTTCGCTGTTAGTTTCGTTTTCGCCTGTGAAGACTGGCGGGTAGCAGCACTCGTCCTGCTCGATACCAAGCTCCTAAACCATTGCGCGGATGCACAGTGAACTCTACTCCTTTGTTTTCTTCTCCTTGCAAAATCTTTCGAATAAAACATACCAATTCTCTAAATTCCAGTACCATAATAATAATTGACGATTATTTTAATTCATGCTACCATGGGTCGTGAATTATCGTTCCCATCCCCGCTCAATCCGTAAGTCCTTCCATTCCCTCGCTTTTCCCTATTCCCCTTTCTCTTCCCTGCAGACTCCGGACGTTCCGATCGGAGATCCTCTAAAGATATGGACCCAAGATCCCTACCAAGTCGGGACGTTTAGACATTTGGACCTTCAGACGTGTCTTACCCTATCCCCTTTGTTTGCTTCATCGCCCGCATCCCCTTTACTTCCAATCCCTTACAGCCATACCTACACAACGGCAATTCCCCATCCCCTTTGCAATCAATCCGTTGCACATACTTTTCCTCACGACGGAGGGTGTACCCCCCTCCTCCATCTAGCATCACTCGCTTGGCCATCAGGCATGGTCATACCCGCCAAATCCTTATTTCATTGCTTCATTACCTCGTTGCTTCCCTATCTTCCTCCAGTACAATCGCTGCGCTTCCATCCGGGGGAGAAATGAGTTTCCGCCAGCGTCTCGACGAAATCCGTACCGGCTTCGAGCGTCCCTTCTGGGTCGCTAACATCACCGAAATCTTCGAACGCCTCTCTTACTACGGAGCCTTCGCATCCCTAGCAAACTATCTGCACGAAAAGCTGAACTTCCCCACCGAACAGACCGGTACCCTCACTGGCATCTTTGGAGGAATGGTCTGGTTCCTTGCGATTTTCGGCGGAGCGATTGCTGACCGACTCGGTTTTCGCCGCGCTCTCTCACTGGCCTATCTGATCCTCGCGGCCGCCTATTTTCTGCTCGGTTCACTTGGCGCGCCTTGGCTCGCTCCGGTGAGGGCTGCCGTCCCGCCGGTGCTTTTTGTAGGATTCATTTTGATATTGCCTGCGCTTGGCATTTCCATGGTGAAGCCGTGTGTGGTGGGCACAACGGCGCGCGCTTCCAAAGAAAATGTCCGCTCCATCGGCTACTCCATTTACTACACCATGGTGAACATCGGTGGCGCCGCCGGTCCATACGTCGCTTCGTGGGCCCACCGCCATCTCGGCGTTGAAAACGTCTTCCGCGTCGCGGCCCTTAGTGTTTTCGCCATGTTCTTCGGCGTGCTGTTTTTCTTTCGCGAGCCCAAACGCGCCGGCGAAGGCCCCACTCCCAGCATTGCGGAAACGCTCCGGAATTTTCTTACTGTTCTTTCCAACCCGAAGTTCATGCTGTTCTTGCTCATTTTCACCGGCTACTGGATTGTCTTCTGGCAGCAATACATTACGCTCCCCGGATATATTCACGGTTACATCAGCGCCGGTGCCGATGTAGAACTCGTCCTGATTACTGACGGGCTCTCGGTCATTTGCCTCACTCTCCTCATCAACTATCTCATCCGCAAAATCCCCGCATTCCAATGCGTCATTCTTGGAACGCTGATCACATCGCTGGCTTGGCTTGTTGTGGCGTTTCAGCCCACCGTTCTCGGGGCGGTACTCTCCATTTTCGTTCTTGCCCTGGGTGAAATGATCCAGGCGCCCCGCTACTACGAATACATATCCAGGCTCGCGCCACCTGGTCAGCAAGGCACGTACATGGGTTTTGCATTTCTGCCGATCGGAATCGGTTCCCTTATTGGCGGATGGTTCGGCGGCCGTGTCATGCATCATTTTGGGGAAGTCGCGCACCAACCCCAACGTGTCTGGTGGGTGATTTCGGGCGTAGGCATCCTTACCGCTCTTTTGCTGTGGATTTACGATCGCGTCGTCAAACCAAGCGGCCAGGAAGCATCGCCTTCGACTTAAAGGTCATTGAGAGTAGGAGGATTTTTTTTAGCTGGAAATGGAGAACTAAAACTGGCGACCTTTTCAATTCACCATGCGGCGAAGCGATTCCAGCGCCTGCCGCGCCAGCGAATATCGCGGCTCGATCTCCAGCGCTTCCTGGAAACAGCGCATCGCATGGCTGTACATTTCTTTTCCAAGATAGGCGCGGCCCAGGTTGTAGTGAGGAAAATGTCGCGGCTCGTACCGGCGCGCTTCCGTTGCACGTTCCAGCCAGGGAATTGCTTCCTCGAAACGGCCCAGCTCAATCAGGTATGCGCCGATGTCGTTGTAAGGATTGCCGAATTCCGGATCGAGCTCGATGGCGCGCTTGCATTCGACGATCGCGTCATCTACGCGACCCTGAAAATGATACGTCCAGCCCAGAAACGTATGGGCTTCCGCCGTGGGATGGAGTTCCAGCGACGATTGATAGAGCTCCACGGCTCGATCGTAGTCGCCTTCCATCTGCGCCTGGTAAGCGTCTTGTAATACTTCCCACGCCCGCGTGAGGGTCTCCATGCTCATAGACACATAGTTAGCACACGGTTTTGCATCGGTCAAAAGTACGAAAGTCCCGGACGTGCGGGAAGGGAACCTGTACTTTGTGACGGTTAAGAGGTAGCCAACGGCGGAGAAGGAGTGGAAATTGCAGCCGTAAATAGAGAGAATAGCTGGGTTCCTGCGTGGCTTCATCACTCAGCGATAACGACCGAACAAACGAGGGGGCATCGTGAAGCGGAATTATCTGATTCTTGGGATCGCAACTCTGGTGGTGGCCGGAGGAGTTCTGGCGCAGGATCCGCCAGCAGCAGCGCCGCCAAAAAAAGCGGCGACTCACACTGCAGCAGGCTCCGCAACGCGCGGTAAAGAAGTATTCGATAAGAAATGTGCGATGTGCCATTTCGCGGACAGCGACGCGAAAAAAATCGGACCCGGACTAAAGGGGCTGTCGAAGCGCGGAACATTTTCCGTCAACGGAAATAAAGTCACTACGGAATCTCTCACCACATGGATCGAAAACGGCGACTCGATGATGCCCGGCATGAAAGAAACGCTTGAGCCCGCGCAAATCAAAGACGTCGTCGCATACGTCAAAACTCTTTAGCCTGCCGCAAAAGAGAAAAGCCCCCGAAAGCCTGATCGCTCAAGCTGCCGGGGGCCCAAACTCATTCGAAACTGTGTCTACTTCAGGACGGCGTCTTTGAACGCCTTCGACGGACGCAAACGGACCACGGTCTTCGCCTTGATCTTGATTGCTTCGCCGGTTTGCGGATTGCGGCCCATGCGCGCCTTGCGGTGCGCCTTCACTACGCGGCCGATGCCGGGGATAACGAACTTGCCCGCCCCGCCCTTGGCTTCTTTCACGGCGAGCTTGAAGAGCTCTTCAAAAAAGAGCGCAGCGTTTTTCTTCGATGTGCCGAGCTTCTCGGCGATGTGTGACACAGTCTTGGTCTTGCTCATTGGCTTGGCTGCCATCTAGTCTGCTTATCCTCCTGATTTTTTCTTTCCACTCCGATTCGAATCGAAGCAGGCCGCGAGCCAACTACCCCATTTTTCTGCGGAAAAACTCGGGCCGAAAGGGACTATAGCCAAGGGAAACGCAGAACGCAAGGAAGAATCGCAAAAAAGGCCGGAAAAATGCGGATTTCTTGAGGGCGTGTGGAAATCACCGCTAGAACAGCGGGTTACCAGCGATTCGAACGCCGAAGTCGGAGGCTCTCGTTTAGAAGCGTCCAAGAATCGGCAATTCGAAATGTACCGAGCCACGGTTTAGAGCAAGAATAGTGACAGTCGTGCCTACAGAGTCGCCAAATCGGCGTAAAAGTGGGCGATGGCCTTGATGCCGCCAAAATAGTTTTCCAGGGCGATGTGTTCGTCGGGGGCGTGGGCGTTTTCATCGGGTAGACCGAAGCCGATCAAAACACAGGGCACTTTGAAGGTGTCGTGCATTTGCGTGACGAAGGGGATGGAACCACCCTCACGGATGAACACGGCCTTTTTGCCAAAGCCCTTCTCCATGGCGGTTTGGGCTTTCTTGAAAATCGGCGCCTGGAATGGGGCTACCCATGGTTTTCCGGTGCTCAGGACATCAAACTTGCAGTGGACCGTTTTGGGCAAAAGCTTTCGAATATGTTTTTCCACGAGTTTGGCAATCTTGTGCGGATCCTGATTGGGGACTAGGCGCGTTGAAAACTTGGCATACGCTTTTGAGGGAATGACAGTCTTGGCGCCTTCGCCCTGATAGCCGCCCCAGATGCCGTTCAATTCGAACGTGGGGCGAACCCAAAGACGCTCGACGGTAGTGAATCCGGCTTCGCCAAAATAGCCGGGTGCGCCCACTGCTTTCTCAAAATCTTTTTTCTTCCAAGGCAGGGCATTCAACGACTTGCGCTCGGCTTTCGAAACCTTGGCCACGGGCTCGTAAAAGCCGGGCACGGTGACGCGGTAATTCTTGTCGTGAAGCCTGGCGAAAAGCTCGGTGAGGATGGTGAGGGGATTGGGGACTGCGCCGCCGTAAACGCCGGAGTGCAGATCGCGTTCCGGGCCGGTCAGCTCGATCTGGTAGTAGTTCAAACCGCGCAAACCGTAGGTGATGGAGGGAACGCCTTTGCCGAGCATGGAAGTATCGGAAACAATGAGCGCATCGGCCTTCAGCTTTGCCTTGTTCGCCTGCACATAATTCCAGAGACTGACGCTTCCGACTTCTTCCTCACCTTCGATTAGGACCTTTATATTGATAGGAAACTTGCCGTCGACTTTCTGGAGGGATTCGAATGCTTTCAGGTGGATGTGGACCTGGCCCTTGTCGTCGGCGGTGCCACGTCCGAAGAGATTGCCGTTGCGAACGGTGGGTTCGAAGGCCGGTGAAGTCCAAAGATTTAGAGGCTCGGCGGGCTGCACGTCGTAATGGCCGTAGAAAAGGATGGTGGGCTTGCCGGGTGCTTCCAGGGATTCCGCGTAGACCAGCGGGTGGAGAGCAGTCGGAACGATCTCAACATGTTTGAATCCTGCCGCGCGGAGATTGCCGGCAACCCAGTTCGCGCCGCGTTCGATGTCCGGCTTGTGCTCACTCTTGGCGCTCACACTGGGGATGCGAAGAAACTCGCATAGCTCCGCCAAATGCTGGTCGCGGTGAGCATCAATAAACTCAGCAAGATTCATAAGAGGCCCTCAGGGGACATGAGTGTATCTCCAGTATGAATACGAAAAGCTTGATGCGAATGTTGCCGCCGCGGAATGAATGCAGAACTGTGGATGACCTGGCGCGGCCGCAGATCCATTTTAGGGCCGTGGCCGCTTCACACACAAGCAGACAGGTTCCTGCACCGCACGGTTTTCACTGGTCTTTGTCTTCCTCAATGAACGATTTCGCCGGCCGAGACTTTATCCGTCAGAAGTCCATCTTAATCGAAGATGATCCGCATGAGCGAACCACAAGATCAAGCAATCCAATGAAAATGAGGCCCCTGAGTAGCTTGGATAGGAGCCTCATTGCCCGTTAGGCTTTTCTAAGTGGAGATGGGTTTTGGTTATTTGGTAGGCGAACTCTGTCTATTGGAATTTGGAATAGACAAATTCCTGACCGGTACTGTCGCCGGGATAGAACCAGCTGTGAAGCGCCATGGGGGAATCGCCGGAGCGTTCATCAAATTCAAAAATGGTCCTGCCTGGAGAGTCCGAGCGATAGCTAGGAATCGCGAGGATTGTCGCAAACAGCTGGGTTTGATCTGCATTCCAAATCTGGACGATGTGGCGATCTGAGGCGGAGTCGGCGAGTTTGAAAACGTAGGTTCCAGGGGGCAAAACTTGCCCTGGAATTTCTACCGAGTCACCGAAGGTTACGATGGTTTTCTTATCCCAAGTGTCTGCCCTGGCTGCCGTCAGAAATGCGGCACACAGCACTGCGGCACAAATTAAGAATTGAATTGCTCTAACGAGTCGCATGTTATTACCTCCTGGTTGTATTTGGCCGGGAAGCTCTATTGGGCTGGCGGGCCAGAAATTGTCTGAATAAGACAGCTCTTGAGCCGCTAACGAGAAGAGTGTTTTCTTGGGCGATGGACAATCCACCATACATCAGGCGACACGGGAGCTTCTGGAACGGAAAGTCTCGGAATAATTCCAAGCGAATTCCGAGAAGCTCCTGGGTGCTGTCCCTGTCACCTCGAAAACGGTATCGGTCACCTGGGCAGCTCCACCGCAGCGATAAATGGCGTACTCCTCCACAAGTCCCTCGGCTTGCCATTTGGATATGCCCAGATCCAGCAAGAATTGTCGAAGCGTATCCAGCGGAACATCGACATACTTAATTGCCATTCCAGTGGCGCTCGATAGCAGGCTGGCCATCTCATTATGCGAGAGCGCTTCCGGACCAGTTAGCTCATAGGTCTCGTTTTCGTGGCCATCTTCGGTCAAGACCTGGGCAGCCACCGCGGCGATATCACGAACATCGACCGCGCTAACTCGCGCATTTCCAGCAGAGGCGTAGAAGATTCCTCGCCGGGCGATTGTTGATCGGAAATTCAGCAGACCTTGCATAAAGAGATTTGGCCTGAGAAATGTGTATGTGAGACCTGACTCCCGGATGTAATCCTCGACAACGGCGTGATACCGCTGGAAGCGTCCCGGCGAGTTCAGGCTTGCACCGAACTGAGAGAGCTTAACGATATGTTTGACCCCGCTGCGTTTGGCGGCATCGACGAATTGCAACTGTTGTTCTTCCACATTTTCGGAGGATGGAATCAAAAGGAAGAGCCGGTCAACTCCCTCAAGAATTGGCGTGATGGTTTCCGGATAGTCGAAGTCCGCTTCCCTGATTTCCACGCACGGATGTGCAATCGCTTGCGCACGCTCTCGATTGCGAACGAATGCGCGCGATGCGACTCCACGCGCGGAAAGCTCCCTCACAAGTTCACTGCCGTTGTTGCCTGTTGCCCCGGTGACTAAAATCATTTTTCCTCCTCAAATTAATATTGAATAGCAATGTTTCGAGAAATGGCGGGCTAATATGCCGGTTTTTTCGCCTGTTTCTCGCTGGGCCTCAACCTTGAGTTGCATCTTGCACATCGCGGATCCTGTGAATCCGGCTTCCTTTGGAGGGACAGGAAACAATTTGGGCAATAAGAAACCAGCGCGAAATTGCACAGAGGGCAGGGTTCTGCGTTCGAGTGGGGATTCCAGCCTCTTTCTTCCTTCACGACCTCGTTGTACGAGCATTCAGAATTCGAACAAATCACAAACCGCGGCACTCGACACCTCAGGAATTTCCGCAGGGGGCTGAGGTCGCGCTGTTTGCGAGCAAGATGGCAAGGGCACGCGCGGGAGAGGGAAGCCGCCGACTTGGCCGGCGCCCTTCTCCCAATCCCGGGTCAGAATCAATCAGGCAGTCTCTTCGATCCTCTGAACATGGATCAGGTTGTTCTGCGCGTCTAGAGTTCCTATGACACGCACGCTCTTGCCTTCGTATTGCTTGGCTTTCTTCTGATCGTCCAGTTGATACGAAGTATTCATGGCCGAATCTTCCAAAATGAGTTTCTGCCCACTCTTCGAGATCTTTCCAACGAAGGTTTTGACCTCGGGTGGCTGCTGCTCCTGCACGTTGTCCGGTATGTACAGCCTGGTGGGATTTGCGGGCAAGGGATTGGGGTTCTGTTTCTGTTGGTCCGCGGACCAGGCTTTTGCTGCTGGGAGGGTGCATGCCAGCAGGCCAGCGACGAGAGTAAACGTGTTGCTACGTTTCATGGTGCACCTCACAGATAAAATTGACTGGGATGAGCTATGTAAGGCAAGTGGTGTGCCAGAATCCGAGCGAATTAAATCTTCCAAAATGTGTCACTTGAAAATTTTTCGCTAATCCTAGTACTGACTCAGAATTGCGGCTTGCTGTGAAAAATCTTCGGGCCGCGGAGCACCATATCGATCCATAAGTTCGATCTACGTCGCCTGCGGCGGAGTCAACCGGACCAAACGCAACCTTTCCTGTAGCAATTGGCGGAGCTTCCTGCGCGCCCGATGAAGCTGGGCTTTCGAATTGCCGATCGAACAATCCATGATTCTTGCAATTTCCCTGTGCTTGTAACCCTGGATGTCGTGGAGTTCGACGACCAACTTGTGACTCGGCGTCAATTGGTCCATCGCCCGCTGGAGGTTGAGTCGGTCGATCGATCCGGCCAGCCTCAAGTCGAGACCGCCCCATTCTTCTCGTGCCGCCTTGCGGTCAGCGTCCGGCTCATGTGCTTCTTCCAGTGAAGATTGCATTTTGGCTCTAGTACGGAGACGCATCAGAACCAGGTTTACGGTAACCCTGTGCAGCCAAGTGGAAAAAGCGGATGCGCCGCGAAATGTCTTGATCTTCCGTAACACCGTCAGAAATGCCTCCTGCGTTAGGTCTTCGGCTTCTGCCGGGTTTCCCACCATCCGCAAGCACAGGGCGTACATCCGCCGACAATGCAGTTGGTAGATGCGTTCAAATGCGCACGAATCTCCATGTTGAGCCCTTTGTATGGCTTCACTCTCTGATAATTCGGCTCGTTCGGCGCGGGTGCGCTCCGGGAAGCTTGTTGCTCCAAAGAGTCCTTGCTGCCTGATCGCGTAAGAACCTGTCATTTTGTTCCCCCAAATGAGAGTTTGATCGTGAGCCCGACAAAGCGAACTTTGGAAAGCAGACTGTTTACAAATCCCATGACAATCAGAAAAGCGTCTCTTCAAATGCCTAGTTAAAAAAACCCGGAATGTGCGCCTCGCTAATGCCCAAACATGGAATAGGAGTTGCCGTTCGCCCGATGTTCGGTGGCCGGCCGTGCCGGAAGCTGCTTCCGGTTTGCCGCCGCAATCGCGCGATCCGCAGGGCGATTGGCGATGCGTTCGAGTGCATCTGCGATACGCGACAGCTCGAGAGTGACCTGGTCGGTTCCACTTGACCTTCTCAAGACGACAATTCGTTTTCGGCTAAAGTAGAGAGCAGCCCAGAACAACAAGCCGGTCACGATCGAAACACACATCATCAAAATGTCGTGGCTCGTGATGGTGATACTTTTTCCGGCGACGGTAATCAAATGGTCCGAGAACATTACTTCCTCCCTAGTGAGTCTTTAAACCTGATTTTCCTACGATTGAGTTCGAGACTCCCCGGAGTGTTTGGTTCCGGGGAGGAATCTCGTGGAATGGCCGATTGCCTAGTTGCTAGGCAGCCGGCTTGTCGTCGTGTGGCGGTCTAGATGGTGAGGGCGGCTTGACCGGCTTTTGCTGCTTTTGGCGCTCCTGTTGCTGTTTCTGCTGGAGTTTTTGTTGCTGCTGCTGGTGCTTCTGTTCCAGTTGTTGAATTTGTTGCTGCTGTTTGCGTTGAGTGTCTTGCTGTTTGCGGTCATCGGCGGCGTGTTGTTGTAGTTTCTGTTGCTCCTGCTGGTGTTTCTGCTCGACGCGCTGCCGTTCCTGGTCTTGCTGCTGCTTGAGCTGATCAAGCTGTTGCTGGTGTTTCTGCTCCAGCGCAGGATTGACGGGAGTAGCATCGGACGGCTGAGAAAAGGCAGACCGGTTCGAAGCGACGGGTTTTGCAGCTTCCGCCACACCGCGGGAGTCGAATTGGCCAGGCCGAACGCTGGCAGCCACATCTGGCCGGCCGTGGTTCACGGAAGCCAGCAGAGTCCGATTTGTGCTGGCAGCTTGTTGATGCTGGTTTTGCTCGGTCGTCATAGCGACATGCCGCTGATGCTCAGCGGCAATTTCCCGAGAAGTTGCCCGGGCATTCACGCCCCCCCGGCCGCCATTGAAACTGACACGGCTTATCGTTGTGTTGTTGTTGATGACGGTTGTGTTGTAAGTATTGTGCACGATGCTGACGTTTATGTTAGTCACCGCGCGGTTGTAGAAATACGTGCTGCCTCTCCAGTATCCACCGAAGAAGCCGACGCCGGTGTAGCCGAAACCGTAATTAATTCCACCGTAGAAGCCAACTTCTGGCCCCCAGTAGCCCGCGTGCCACAAATAGGAATCGGCCTCCCAACCCCAATAGCCTGGGGTCCATAGCAGACCAACTTCCGGGGGTTCGGCCCATGTACCTGGAACCCAAAAATAACCGTCCGGGCCGTAAGCCCAATAGCCAGGGATCCAGATATAGCCCGAACCTGGGCAGATTGGTTGCGCATACACCGGCAAAACCGGAGGACCCACTCGAATGGAAACGCCGACTGCAACCTGCGCGCGGGATTGGGCAGGGATGGTTAACATTCCAACTGCGAGCAAAAGCGAACAAACAAGACGAGCGATACGCATGATCCTCACCTTTCTGACGTTCGCTGGGCAGTTTTTCAGTCTTGGAGAATGCGGCCGATGACTACCTCGGCCGCATCTCCTCGTACGAGTCTTTCCTGCTGGCGATAATAAAAGCTGATCTCAATGCGATGGGCTATCGCTTGATCTCCGGGGACGATTTCTGAAGAACCGCGAGTAGTTCATGCGCCGAGCCTGGAGCGGAGACATCCGATTCCAGAATGATTTTTTCGGCGGTCGTGGACTTGCCGTAGAGCTTGCGATTTGCTTCTTCATCGGGCCGTAACGTCGAACCCTCAAGGGAGATGCCGGCGAAGGCGCCGCGTGCCCGGGAGTAACTCAGAATCTCCGCGCGCATATAAACATCTGTGTCAGCTGCGGCCGAACGTCCCTTCGGTCCGGCAGCGATGGATGCATCGGCCCCAAGCTTTACCTTGGAATGCAAGAGACTGCTGGCGCCACGGTCGTTCATGACGAGAAAAACGAAGTCAGTGGCTTCTCCACCAAGTTGGAAACCAATGCTGCCGCCTTCAAGCGCGTACATCGCGGGAGCGCCCCAGGGGCCGGTGAAGTTCTTACCAGTGCGGCAAACCATTGTGCCGCGGCCGTAGCTGCCCCCAACAACAAAGGCCGCTTTCAACACCGACGGCATCACCACGACACAACGGGCTTTGTCGAGCAGGTCTTGAGGAATGTCATCAGGCACGTTGAGGATCTCTTTCATCACGGTTCCAGCATTCTGGAGACGGTCCTGCTCGGCTTTTGCTTCGCTGGAGTTTTTTGCAAACAACAATGGCCCCGAAGTAAGCAGGCCCGCCACCAGGACGATCCAACATTTTGTGTACTTCATTCGCTGCGCCTCCTTTAGCGCATTTTGTTTTTCTGCGAACACTTGTGCTTTTGCTTTCGAGCGGGCTGATACCCTTTTTGTTTTGGTCCCACCGCTGAAGGGGCAACTTTCCTTCCAAACGCGCATGAAAACTGGTAATGAGCTGAGAATTCAACGGTATAGCGCGAATATGCGGGCATTTCGGCCTAACCCGAAATTCGAGCTGCGGGGCAGAGGCTGGTAAATTCTTCACGGTCTGGCGGAAAAACGAAACGATCCTCGTGTACCAGTACCGTACCTTTGACAGTTAGCAAAATTCCCTAAAACGAAAACAATCCAGAACTTGCGCAATTTGGCAGAAGGAGTGCTCTCTTGAAGCGCGTTTGTAAATCAGGTGCAGCCCACACCGACAATGGGGAGATTGCGAATGTCACGCTCACACAATGGCGTCTCTGCTGTTGGCCGTCGCACTGTCCTTGCCTGTAGTGTTCAGCGGCTGCGTGGTACGCGCTTCGAATCTCATCTCGCGGGTTCGGTAAGGAGGCGTAATGAATCATCTAATGAAACTAGCTGAAGCTCTTCGAGACATTGCGGAAGAACACAGCAAAGGTGAGATTGAACAAGCTCTCGACCTGTGCAAAGGATTTGCCGAGCGCGTTCATAGCGAGCCTGCAGATACTGTGGAATATCATGAGTCTCTGTGGCAGTCGATGGCGGCCAAGTGCTCACAAGTTCCAAATTGAGGCTAGTTAGGAAGCAGCACGCGGGCCAGCCTTGACAGGGTGAAGAGAGCCATCTCGCGGATGTGCACTGTTTATAAGCCAAACATCCATTAAATCCTCTCCAGGAGGTTGCGATTCGGGAACACCTGTACGGAAGGACAGATTGACGGCTTAGCGCGTGCGGCTGAACATGGGGGCTATGAGCGAACTCACTGTTACCTCTCCCCGGCGCAGCTCGCGCGTATTTCACAAGATGCGGGTGCAGGCACAGGGCCGCGCGCACAATGGCAAGAAGTTCCGCGAGACGTGCGAGACGGTCGTCGTCAACGGGCATGGCGGCTTGTTGTTTTTGAAGCACGAGATCGACACCGGCGAGATGCTGGTGATTACTAATCCAGAGACTCTTGAGGAACAGGAATGCCGGGTGGTTTATCTGGGCGAGCCGGTCGGCAAGGGGCAGCGCGTGGGAGTGGAGTTTTTGACGCCTGCGCCACACTTCTGGGGCTTGGAATTCAGCGACACTGCGGCAGAGAATTCTTCAGCTGCTCACTGAAATACCTGATGCAGCCATGCGCGCGGGCGCTTGGTTCCTGCGTTTCAAAATCCAGCTAACCAATCTCCAGAAAAGAAGAATGGCAACGAGCGTGCCGTAGAAAAGCGGCTTGCGCACATCTGATTTTACCAGCCAGTAGTAGTGAATCACTCCGCAGATCGCAGCAAAATAGATTAGACGATGGAGCATTTGCCAACGCTTACCGCCGATACGGCGAATCCAGCCTGCTGTGGATGTAATTGCCAGAGGAATCAACGACACGAATCCCGCAAAGCCCACGGTAATGAACGGGCGCTTGGCGACGTCTTTCCACATCCCGGCGAGATCGAAAGACTGGTCGGGCCCGAGGTAGGTGAGGAAGTGCAAGCAGACGTAAAAAAACGCGAAGAGTCCCAGCATACGGCGAAAGCGGATAAGGTCGGGAAGGTTGAGAAGTTTGCGAAATGGCGTGATGCAGAGGGTGAAAATGAGAAAGCGCAGCGTCCAATCACCGGTGGCGTGCTGAATGAACTCGACGGGATTCGCGCCAAGATTGTTGGTAAGGAGACGCCAAATCAAAATGCCCAAGGGCACGAGACAGAGCAGGAAAACGAATACTTTGGTCCAATTTCTGACGAGGATGGCGCGCATGAAGTCTTCCTGGCCTAGTAGTATTTCTTTAGGTCCATGCCGTTATACAAGGAGGCGACCTGCTCGCTGTAGCCGTTGAACATCACGGTGGGGCGCATGAAGATTTCGCCGAGGCGGCGTTCTTTGGCCTGGCTCCAGCGGGGATGATCCACGTTGGGATTCACATTGGAGTAGAAGCCATATTCGTTGGAGGCCAGGCGATTCCAGGTGGTGGGCGGCATCTTCTGCTGAAACTTGATTTTGACGAGTGACTTCACGCTCTTGAAACCATATTTCCACGGAAGAATCATGCGCACCGGCGCGCCGTCTTGATTGGGAAGCGTCTCGCCGTACATGCCGACGCAGAGCAGGGTGAGCGGGTGCATGGCTTCGTCCATTCGCAAACCTTCCACATAGGGAAAATCTATGCCGGCGTATTTGCCTTGGGGCATCTGCTGGGGATCGTAAAAGCTTTCAAACGCGACGAATTGCGCCTTGGCTGTGGGCTCCACGAGTTTTGCGAGGGCACTGAAGGAAAAACCGATCCAGGGCACAACGATGGACCAGCGCTCGACGCAGCGATGACGATATATGCGTTCCTCGAGTGGAGCGAGTTTCAAAATCTCGTCCATGGTGAACTTGCGGGGTTTGGCGACCTCGCCTTCGACGGAAACGGTCCAGGGAGAGGTTTTGAAGTTCTGAGAATTCTTGGCAGGGTCTCCCTTGTCGGTGCCGAATTCGTAGAAATTATTGTAGTGAGTAACGTCGTTAAGAGAGTTTTGTTTTTCCGTCGTGCTGAACGGGCTCTTTATGAGGCCAGTCAGCTGCGTGGCGGCGAAGGCGGTTTGCGGCGGCACGGCCAGATCAAGAAAACTCTTTCCCGCTACGGCCGTAGCGCCGACGATTCCCATGGCCTGGAGGAATTTGCGGCGGTCCAAATAAACGGATTTGGGTGTCACATCGGCGTAGGTCAAATCCGGGGTCTTGCGGATTAACATCAATTTCCTCCCGATCGATTGGGGTCGTTCGACTTCACTAATATTCTACGGATATTCATCTAGTTTAGATGCTGTTAGTTGTCCAAAGGGACTTCCTAATCATTGGCGGGACCCGGACATCCGATTCTTTGCCTCATTGCTGGAAGTCTGGTGGCGCGGAAAGGTTACAGGCCAAGTTGGGTTGTTGAAGAAGGGCATCCTCGGCAGAAGCTAGCCGTGAAGTTTTTTCAGGATTTTTTGGGCGGCTTCGACACCGTGGTATTGGGCTTCCTCGAAAATGGAAATTCCGCTGAGGTCGGAGTTGGCAAAGAGCACTCGGTCGTTCGAACGTTTCAGACGGCGGCGTTCTTCGGAGAAAATCGAGCCGACGGCAGGACGGATCATGGCGTGGCCCATGCGCATGATGTCCATGCGCGAAACACACTGACGGATGTCAGTGTGGGCGCGTTCGAGGTCATGGAGAATGGCTTCTTTCCAGTAGGCCCAGTCCTTCTCAAGAAGCAGTTGGCGGTTTTGCGCGGGCGCACCTTCGGCGAGAGCCCAGTAAAACGTCCAGACGGTGCGGTCCACGTGGGTGCGCACGCTTTGGTGCATGGCATCAACGTAGCCCAGCGTTGGTGAATCGAGGAAGACGGTGTCCCAGGAAGGCTCAGCGCCGCGGGATTCGGGATAGCGATCGAGTGTGAGGTTGGCGGTGAGCCAGGGAGAATAGACAAAATCGTGGAGACGGGGAAAATCCTCCATGAGATAAGGAACTAGAAAAGTTGGCGCGGCGAAAATGACGAATTCGGATTGGAACTCGGTGTCGCCGGCAAAGACACTTACACCGCGGCGCGTTTGCGTGATGCGATGCACCATCTGGCCGGTGCGAATGTTCTTGCCGACACGTTCGAGCAGACGGCGAGTGATCCAACCGTTGCCTTCGGGCCAGGTGAGCGGGCCTTTTTCCTCGGATTCTCGGGAAGAGAAATAATGAATGCCGGCCCAGGCGGAGGTGTCGGTCGCAAGCGCGCCGTAATCGTCGCGGCAGGCGTAGTTCATGTACCAATTCAGGAGGCGCGAATCGAAGCCCTGCCGGCGGAGCCAGTCAGAAAAGGAGATGTGATCAAGATCCTGGAATTTTGTTGAGAGGCCGAGTTCGATGGGCACTGTGAAAGCGCCGCTTTTGCGAAATTCGCCGAAGAGATTTTCCAGGCGCTGAAACTGGTCGCGATCTCTAGACGTAAGGCCAACGGCGGGCTCGATACCCTCCTGCCAGCGGCCGTAGAGAAAAAGCCGCTCCTGCGGGGAAAAGGCGAGGTAGCGCTCCTCCCATTGGCCATTTTTCAGAACGCCGAGATCTTCGAAAAGTTCGCGAACGTATTCTGCTTTTGGGCCGGGAACAGGGACGTAGTGAGCGGCCCAGGGATATGCGGTAATTTCGTTTTCGCCCCAGCGGGCGTTGCCGCCGGGCTGTTGATTCATTTCGAGAAGTACGAAATCGGAGAAGCCGCGTTTGTGAAGACGCCACGCCGCGCTGAGCCCGGCGATTCCGCCTCCAACGATCACAACGGGAACTTTCTCTATGCGCTTGGCCGCGGCGAACCAGGTGCGATCGCGCAGCAGGTGGCCCATTTGGAAGGAATCGTTGACGAACGAGCCTTCGATCTTTTTTTCACTTTTGAGGGAGAGACCGACAAGCGCCGCACTGCCGAGACCGAGAAACTTGCGGCGGCCCAGCTTCAATGACTGATGTCCTTCCAGTCGTTCTCGTAGGTACGGACAAGGACCTGGCTGTTGAGCTGATTGGCGGGCATGGGAAGCGGCGCAATGTCCGGCGGAAACTGAAAGAGCGCGGGAAGGCCACTAACACTGACAAAACGCAATCCGGTGGGGAGCGACGTGGGCGGAGTGTAGTCGTGTGCGGCGGCGAGAACGAAGCCCCATTCGCCGAAAGAAGGGACGTAAACGTGGTAGGGATATGTTTTCAAGCCAGCTTGCTTCAGCGTTTGCGCGATACACCAGAAGGAATCGCGCGCGAACATGGGCGAGGTGCTCTGAACAACCATGAATCCTTGCACACTCAGATGGCGAGTTACAGCGCGATAAAACGCCGTGGTATAGAGCTTGCCGAGGGAATAGTTCGTGGGGTCGGGAAAATCGATGACGATGAAATCGAAACTGTCGGTATTCGAATCGACCCAGGGAAACGCATCGGCGTTGATGACATGAACACGCTTAGAGAGCAGCGAATTGTCATTGAGCTTGGTCAACATGGGGTTCGAGGAAAAAATCCTGGTCATCTCGGGATCGAGATCGACGAGAGTGATGCTCTCGACTTGCGGATACTTCAGGATTTCGCGAACAGCGAGGCCGTCGCCGCCGCCAAGAATCAGGACGCGGCGCGCAGCCGGGACAGCCGCGAGGCCAGGATGAATGAGCGATTCGTGGTAGCGGTATTCGTCGCGAGAACTGAATTGCAGATGGCTATTCAAAAAGAGGCGAAGGTCATCCTTGAAGCGCGTGAGCACGAGATGCTGGTAATGCGTGTTGCGAGCAAAAATGATTTCGTCGGCGTAGATATTGTCCTCGGCCGTGGCGGTGATTTGGCGAGCCTGTAGGATTCCGGCTCCCAGTCCGCACAAGACAACGAGACAAGCGATGCGCAAACCGCGTTTGGCGGGAAGCTGACTAGCGAAAAGAAAAGTGCTCCAGAGTGCGACGCCCGCGTTGATCAAGCCGAACAGCATTGCGGAGCGCACCAGCCCGAGACGCGGCACCAGCAGAATCGGAAACAGCAGCGAAGCTCCTAGAGCGCCGAGATAATCGAAGGTGAGCACGTGGGCGATGACGTCGCGGAACTGATAGCGGTCTTTCACGATGCGCATCAGCAGAGGGATTTCCAATCCCACCAGGACGCCCATGACAATAACCAGCGCGTACAGAATCAATTCGAAACCCTGTGTGAAGGCGAACGCGAGCATCAGCAACGCTGAGGAAAAGCCACCGATGACGCCGAGCAGCAGCTCGATCCACACAAAGCGCTGCACGAGGCCGCGATTTATGTAGCGAGAGAGCGCACTCCCGATGCCCATCGCAAAAAGGTACGTCCCGATGATTGTGGAGAATTGAAAGACGCTGTCACCGACGAGATAGCTGGCGAGCGTGCCGGCGACGAGCTCGTAGATGAGGCCGCAAGCCGCCACGAGCAGCACGGAAATGAACACCAGGACGCCCATGGGCTAGTGAATCGCGGCAGCAATGATAATGCAGATGCCGAGAGACATGGCGCCGACGAGAATGGCAAGCGCCATGTTGTGCTCCTGCACGATTTCTTTCCACAAATGATAAGGCGTGAGCTTGTCCATCACGATGAACGCGACGACAAAAATGAATATTCCAATAAACGCGAAAATCAACGCGTTGACGATGTTGCCGATTGGAGCGAAATTCATCTTATTTGCCTCCTGTGTAATGGTGATAGCCGCTGTAAACCGAGCGGTACGAGCCGGGATTATCGCGGACAGATTTGGGAACGTTCTTGAGTTCATTGATGGAGTCGAGGCTCCAGCCGCGGTACTGGCCAAATGCGGCGATGCCAAGAGTCAAGAACCCGTAGAGAAGATAGAATTTTCGGAACATTATTCGTCGTCTCCTGAACTGCTGGAAATATTGGACAAATCCATGGGCGGGTGGTCGCTTTCGGACCAGCGCGAGCGTTCAAAGGTGTACGCCCGCCAAGAAATAATCAGTGCGGGCAAGAGTAAAGCGACAAATGCGATTCCATATATTCCGTAAACCGGCACGTCGCGAATCACCTCAACGGTATAGGGAATGAATGGAAGCGAAGGATCTGCTTCCGGCTCGATACGCAGATAATAATGCCCGGCAGGGATGCTCGGGATCACTACATCGTCGGTCTGTTTGCCTTCGTTCCAGGAACCATCGCTATCGTAACCGTGGTAGTAGCTCACTTCGCGGCCGAAGTCCCACGCCTGCCCGCTGTCCTGATTGATGAGCGCGTAGTTCAGATAGATCCAATGGTTGTCGACGGGAGCGTAGCTTTTTACTTCGACCGTCGCAGTTCCGCCAGTCAGTTCGAAAACGTCGCTGACGAATGAAGCCTCGCTCTTTGCATCAGCGTGCTTGTACTGGTAGACACGATTGAACACCTGCTCCTTCCTCGCACGCATGTCAAAGACTGCCATGAGTGCGAGAAGGAAAACAGCAAAGGCAGCGAACGCAACCCAAATGCTGGTGACATTGGTGGCGACCGGCGAAGGCTGATTCTCAAAAACGCCCATCGGCTCCGGCGGAGCTCCGGGAAGTTTGAAGATTTCCCAGATTTCATGTCCATACATGTACTCGCCGATGGACCAGGTGACTTCCTTGTCCATTTTTTCGCTGGAGAGCATTCGCGGTGGATGGACGAAGTCGGTTACGACGGCGTGTTCGCCAACGCGCACTTGCCAGGGAAACTCCCCGAGCACGAAATCGGTGTTGGCGTCGGAGGTCTGAAAGTGCTTGTAGATTTCGCCAAGGTAGTTGGCACCACCTCCAGCGGCCATCGGCAGCTGTTTGCAGATGCTGATGTCGTTCCAATGGCCGTTGTATTCGCTCAAGTAGCGAATGCCCTTGTATGGGTTGAATAAAACGTACTCATGCCAGGAGTAAGTGATGCCTTCTACTTTAGTGCTACGCCTTTGAAAACCGATAACTTCGTAGTCGGTGCCGCGCAGTTTCCCGCGCGTGCCAAGAGGAATGAGCGGTTTCGTGTCACTCGTTTTTATTTCGAATTGCTGGAGAATAGCGAGGTTGGGGTCTTTAGCGTCAAGGATCGAACGGCAACTCTCGCACACGACCGTCTCGGCTTGACCAAACGAGCGCAGAATGATTGCGGCACCGCACTTCGGACAATTCAAAGCCTTCACTTGTGGCTTCGGAGGTCCGGAAAGTGGTGGAGTACCTGCGCCCATCACCAACCCTCAAAACTGCGAAGATTTTTTAGTTTAAGATCGTCGAACTCCACGAATTCTCCGAGATACAGCGCTGGCTCAGGATCACTGTAATCGAGCGTGGCAAATTTTCCGCTCTCTGTGCGGAGATCAACGAAGGTGACGTCTGTCTTGTCCCAATATTGAAATGGCAATTCGCCTTCGACGCCGCGATAGTGCGCAGGAGTAATGACGGTGACGGTGTAGGGCTGGCTGTTCCACGTGAATTGCTGGCTCACCGTGACTTGCGAGGCCGCTGGAAGATTCTGCATTTTTGCCGGGAGGGAAATAGCGTACTCATTTTGCGCATCGGATAGCCACGCGCTTGTGCCGTCGTTCATTATGACGTGCCATTCGTTCCAGCCGCCCTGATCATATTCATAAAGGATGCGTCCGACTACAACGAATGCCTTATTCCCGTACTTGCCTTCAGTATTGACCTGAATAGGTGAGCTATCCGGCGGGAGATCGGCGACCTGGCCGACTTTCTTCAAATCCACATCCGTGCGGACGAGGATGCTTTTGCAGTATTCACAGACGGTCTGCACGCTGCTGGACCAGCGAAAAACAATCTTCGCCCCGCAGTTGGGACAGTTGACAACGGGCTGGCTCATCGCAATTCGTTCACCGGGCGCATGTGAAGAGACCTCGCCTTAGTCACCGGCGGCCTGCTTCAATTTAGATTCGTATGGTCTTTGTAAGCGGCGAATGGAAACGGAATTGGCATCAAAAAGCTGCCGCAAAACGGATTCAAAATCCCATTCCGCGCGCGGAACGCAGCAAAAAAGATTTAGACAAAGCGAGCCGTGCTCAGGAAAAGTGTGACAAGCGAGGTGCGATTCAGCGAGAAGGCAAAGGCCGGTAATGCCTCCGGTGCCGGGAAATTGATGCCACTGTGTCTCCCCGACCGGCCGCAGCTTCATCTCCCGAATGATGACGCTGAACAAATTCTGTAAGACCACAGGATCGCGTAGCGACTGCGAAGAGCATCCAAATGCCTCGGCCACCCACTCGATTCCGCTCATGGCAGCGGCGCTAGGCCTGGGGCTTTCCACATTCCGGACAGAATTTGGCGCTGCGCGGAATGGGTTTGCCGCACTCGCTGCAGAATTTCGTGTCAGCGGCGGGAACCCCGGCCGCAGCGGGCGGCGCTCCACCGGCCGGCGCTGAAGTCGATTTCTTCACGGCGTCCATCATGGCTTGACCCATGGCCACGCCCGCGCCAAGACCCGCGCCCATTCCAACCGCACCTCCGCCCTCATTTCCGGCCGCGATGGGGATGGACTGCGCCACCTGATACTGCGTGAACTTGCCCATGTCTCCGAGCACGTTCATGCTGATTCGCTGGTCGAGCACTTTCTGCAACTCTTCGGGGAGCGAGAGGTTTTCGACGACGAAAGTGTCCAACGTAAGTCCGAAGTCCGTGAACGCCGGCTTCACCTGCTCGCTGATTTTTTCGGCCAGCGCACCCTGATTTGCCGCCATGTCGAGAAAGGGCACCTGGCTGGCGGCAAAAGCATCGGTCATCTTAGCGACGATGGTGTTGCGCAACTGGCCCTCGAGATCGGCAACCCGGTAGATGTCGCGCGTGCCGCTGATCTTGTTGTAGAAGGTCTTGGCATCGCTCAAATGATAGGAATAGATGCCGAAGCCGCGCAGGCGAATGGCGCCGAATTCCTTGTCACGAATGGTGATGGGGTTTTGCGTTCCCCAATGCTGATCGGTCTGAGTGCGGGTCGAAAAAAAGTACACATCGGACTTGAAAGGCGACTTGAACGCTTTGTCCCAATTCTTGAGATACGTCAGGATCGGCAGCGTCTGCGTGTTCAGCGTGTACAGGCCCGGACCAAAAGAGTCCGCCACTTTTCCTTCATTCACGAAAATTGCAGCTTGCGATGCGCGAACGGTGAGCTGGCCACCGTTCTGGATCTCGCGATCCTGCATCGGGTAGTTGCAGGCCAAGATGCCTTCTTCTGGCTCAACCCAATCAATAACATCAATAAACTGTTTGGAGATGAAATCGCGAAGGCTCATGAGGGTTTCCTCTTATGGCGCACGCTTGCAAGAATGGCGGCCAGTGGGAGCGATGCTACGGCGAGCCTTGCAGCGTGTCAATGGCTCGCATAAGAATACGATTGCGCGAATATAGCAGTGCGCAATCTTCATGGAGCGCCCTGCGTTAGCCCCAGTAAACACAAGGGGATGCGGACTGTTGTGGATAGCCATACTATTACAAAATCTTTCGTGATTTTGCCAGCTCTCAAAAACCATGCTTTGCCAGGACCCTCTTCGTTTTCTTCAATCTAGGCTGACGCCGCCTGATGAACACAAATGCCCCTTCAGCCTTCGTCACTGTTCATTGTCCCCGAGCAACGACAGCGTCCCGCCCGGTCACGGATACTCGAGAAGTCGGAAGATGTTTTTTTCTTCTGCGGAGACTCAGCTTCAGTAGTGGAGACGAAGGATGTCGAAAAAAAGTAGAATTTGGGACGTCAGCTTGCCGCTGTCAGTGGTGCTGGACTGGTTCAAACGGACCGCAGATGGATATCGGCGGTTTGCTGGCAGAATTGCGGGTAAATCTCGGATGGTCGGGCAAGAAAATCAATCTGAAGTTGCGCGAGCCATGAATGTCATCCCTCCGGCACATGTAGATCTTGCCGGAAAGAGTGTAGAACTTAGGGAATTAACCAAAGTACTGAGAATTGGTGACCGCGTCCGTGTGTTCTGCGATGACGGAATACTTGTTGCGGAGAAAATTTCTGAGACGCAATTCGAGTTAATTCAGGCAGAACCGATGGCACAGTTAGTCCATTGATTGCAGGTTTGATCTTGACTGCGAGCGCTTGAAACCGGCGATCTTGAGAAACTAAATCGTCCGTTCGCTTAGTTGTACCCTTCAACCGCGCTGCGGGCCGGTTTGGGTATTTGCCAAAGAATTTGGGAATCCGGAGCTTGATTGGGATACAACCGCACTGACTCGGCGTTAGTGGGCATGAGAATTA
>JBGPDI010000026.1:0-47395 GCA_041482215.1 Candidatus Acidiferrum sp.
CAAGTCCTCCTCGATTCGAATGTTCCGTGCCAGCATAAACCGGATGAACCGGTCGGAGAGGGCATGCTCCTCGTGCAGCACCTTGAACATCTCTTTCTTCTCAATCAAGAGCACAGTGCTGGCCGTTATCGAGGTCGCCGTACCCATGCGAATAGGCTGACCTGCCAGACAGCCCTCACCAAAGAAGTCACCCGGTCCCAAAATCCCCACAACTGCTTCTTTGCCGACCTCATTAACGACCGTAAGTTTCACACCGCCGCTCTGTAAGTACATTACACTCTTGGCCGCATCACCTTGAGCGTAGACGACTTCCGCTCCCTTGAACTCTGTGACCTTTCTTGCCACCCCGGCGGAATCGAGAAAAGCTTGAGCATCGAAAACGAGCTTCTGCTTGAGTTTTTTGTTGGGTTTGGTCTTCCCTGAAGTAGTGGATGCCCGCATAGACACCACCTGTCTGTATATAGCGCGTCTGTGTGATTCGAGTCAAGCTGCTATTGATTGGTAGCGCCCTAGCTTGGTGTTGTTGGTTCGTCGGTAGAGTCCCAAATTGAGTGTTGCTACTTCTTTGAAAGCTCGCCCTTGAAATGGCTTTCCACATCTTCACGGCTCAGCGGGTTTTTCGCTTTAGTCAGTACGACAGAATAAACGACCTCATTTCCTGCAACCTGCGCTGTAATAAAAGCGCCGTCCATCGGCAGTTCTTGGTAGATGAACTTCACTCTCCTCCCGTCTTCAAAAGTTTTGACCCACTCTTTGTCTGGCATCTTCGTACCTCTTCTCAGCCGAGGTCCGTGTGCCGCGAGTATACGCCGTTCGTCGACAGAAATCGCGGATCGGGGATGAAGTGAATTGCGTTGCTTTGTGAGAAGGAAGGGAATAAGGTCTGCTCACGATTTGCCCCGGGCCCACGCTCATCGTGAGAGGCCAGCATATGCCGGGACCCGCCACAATCCAACCGAGACTCTGGCGTGATTTCTACACCACCGCGTTTTGCGAGCGTGGTGATAAGACCATTCGCCAACTCAAGGTCGCTGTCGCGATCACCGCCTGTCTTTGCCGTCTATTGGAGATTGCCCCGGGAGAGTCTTCAGAGCGCGAAGAAATCTCCATTGCACTCGATGACCTGAAAATCCTCAAAGGTCTGTATCGAAAATATGGCTTAATCCGCGAGACAATCTAAGAAATGCCTAAGTCGGATTACCGGATAGTTGGTGAGACGGAAGACGGCGACTAGCCGGGGAGCGGGCTAATGGTCGAGATTAGCCCGCATTCGTTTCCAAATCGTAGCGTGGTCCTGAGGGGACGCCGCTGCAATAGAAGGGCCCCGTTATGTTGCAGTGATACCATGCCCCATTTTCAGAAGCTGCCCCTTTTTATACAACCGGCGCGATTGTACTTTCGCGTCGAACACTGACATCACTGTCAACCAACTAGTCGAAGGTAAGCACACAGGTTTGTGATGTTTTCTGCATAAGTCATTTATTTTTGCCTACAATTTCGTATTTTGTTTCTTTTCCCTTTTCGTTGAATACGTAGAAATGATTCTTGCCTACCCGATACTGTATTTTCTGCCCGGCGCTCATCTCTGTTTTGGTGCTGTGGTTCGCGATCTGGTAGACAGCACTCCCCGTCTGAATGAAATACACAACTTGGTTCCCGGTGACGTCAGCACTCTGCGAATAGGGCTTCATTTCCGACTTCACGACGGTTCCCGTTTCATAGTCCTGTGCTTTTGCCGCAGTTACCACCAGACCAGTGACCAGCAGAACGAAAAGAAATGTCTTTAGCATGTCTTCTCCTCGTGCGGAATATCCGGGGTCCAACTAGCTTCACGTCCGTAATTAGTCCCTAGTCCTGAGAGACTTCATCATCATCCTAGGGTGTTTTCTGACAGGAAACGAGCTGTGAGGCCGTTTCCATCGGCATTCCCCTTACCTTCATGGTATAATATCCCTGTTGCAAACTGCGCCCCGGCTTTGCCGGGGCGTTTCCTTTTGGTGGCACAGGCTTCAGCCTGTGTTCTTTTCAGTCCAGTAATCCCAAAACTCAACTCTAAGGAGACTTTCAGGTCCTCTCTCTCAGCAAAGGACCGCGTGTCCCTGTGTTCGTTCACTTTCTCCGATGGCCGCCGTTGCCGCACTCCTCGCACCGGCAAAAATTCCCGCTTCTGCTCGTACCACGCCCAAAAAGAAGCCCAAGCCCGTGCCACAGAAAAACTCGGCAAAGACCTGGCCTACTTCTTCTCCGGCAACTACCTCTCCGCCTGCGATCTCAGCACCGCCCTGTCGCGCCTCATCCCCGCCGTCGTCCGCGGCGATGTAAAACCCAAAACCGCCCGCACCGTCGCCTACCTGCTCCAAACTCTCCTGCAAACCATCCACATCTCCCAGCACGAATACATCAACGCCTTCGGCACTGAAGGCTGGCGCCAATCCGTCCGCAACTCCGTCAACGGTAACCAAGACTATCTTTACCCACCCACGACCCCTCGTAGCGGCGGCCTTCAGGCCGGCCCCGCCCCGCAACCCGAGAAGTCCGAATCTCCCCAACCTCACCCCGCCGCTCCGCCACAGACTCAATCGCAACCCGCCCTTGTAGTTCACCCGTTGACGGGTGGAGCTTCTCCCTCCGTCTTGTCGTCTCAACCCGCAGCAACGCCGAATCACCTATCCAACGCCGCACCACCGCAACCCGCGGACATACCTATAAGCTGTCATTCCGAGCGCAGCGAGGAACCTGCTTTTTCCTCTTCCCCCACCCCACCTACAACTTCAGCTCACACCCCAAAAACACCATTAGCCCATCCCACTCCCAGGACCCAATTCGCTCCGCCGGTTGCGTCCGCCTCTCAGCCCGCCAGCCCTGACCAAGGTCGAAGAGGCAACCCTCCGCATCCCCGTCCATCCACTCCGCGACTGACCGCAAACAGAGATTCCCACGCCCTCCATTTCGACCACAACTGCCGCCTCCTCATCGACGGCAAACCCTTTTAGACCTCTGCACCTTCGCGCACCTAAGTCGCGAAGAATCAACACCTACACACCTGCTCCGCAACTGTTGATTCTAAACCACTTACAGCAGCCATAACTCCTTTATCAGCAACACTTACAGAAAATATAGGGTGGGGGGCGTTATTGTTAACTAGAATTCTTATGCGGTCACTGACTCTAGGAGGGAGTCGAACGATGTGTCTTTTTTTCTACCAACAACTTACAATTAAAAACTTATAACTCCTCAAACCAAACTAGTGCGCGCTGAAATCCAGGCTCGCAATCGCTCGCGCAATCACATTCTCCTGAATCTGAATCAGGTCGCTGTCGGCATAAGTCATCGCCAGCACCGTGAACATATCCTTGCCGCGCGCCACAACCACCAGTTTTCCTACCCAGTCGTGGTCGTCGGCCTTGCCTCGATATTGATATTCGATAGCAGGCAATCCGCCGACTACCGTTTTACGCTCGGCGAGCCGCTGGTAATTCGAGTACACATCATGCAGCCGCTTTTCCACCGACGAGGCAGCTGTGTCCAGAGGTTCCTTGGTTTTTTCCTCGCCGACCACCATCAATGTGGATTCATTGGACGTGCCCATGGCCACAATCGCATTCGGCAGCGCCCCGCGCGCCTCTTCGATCAAGCTCCAGCTCGGCGCCTTGTACATCTTGAATCCATGAGTGTGATTCGTATAAAGATTTCCCTGTATCTCTTCGCTGTTCGCTTGAACTTCAGGCTCTTTCGGTGCAGCGGGAGCTGCCGCAGCGCTTGCCGGCAATCCACTCGATGCCGCTGCAGGAGTTCCTTTGATCGCTGGCGCAGAGATATTCGCAGTCGTGGTATTCGCTGGAACTTCCGGTTTCACAGCCGTGTTCGTTATTTTCGGCGCAGTCTTGCCGGATATCGCAGCAGTGTTCGCCCCTATAGTTTTTGCGCTCGCGTTCGTTGGTGTCGTCGAAGCATCAGTAGGTGACGCCTTCGCCGGCTCTGCCTGTGGCTGCGAATCTGCCGCCGGTTTTGCAGGTTTTTCCGCTGCATCTTTCTTTGCCGCCGCTGCCGCTTCCGGTTTTCCCGCTGGCGTCGACGGAACAATCGATGCGATTTTGTCTTTCTCTACGAGCACATATCCATAGTCCGTCTTGACCTTGAACATGTTGTCTTCATACGACACGATCACGCCGTAAAGCCTCTTGCCATCCTTCAGGCGAATCTCATCCGCCCGCGCGGAAAGAGTCATCGCGGAGAGCATCAAAGCAACTAGGGCCAACGTCAGGGAGCCGCGCATTTTGGGGACAGCCATAGAGAAAGTATCCCGCCGCGAAGTCCGCGCCGCAACCTTCACGAGCCCGGTGGTGTCCGTCGTGCTACCTCCGCCAGCAGTGCCCTCGTCCGCGCTGCCAGCCGCTCGATTTCGCTGACCGCCGCGCTGAGTCGCGCGCGCAGTGGTTCCGGCAATTGTGCATGAGTCTGCTGAAGTGCCAGTGCCTCCGCAATCATGCGAATCATCCCGCGGCTCCGCGGATTCAGCCGTTCCCAGAGCTTCCGCTTGCTGCTCCGGTTTCGCCCCAGCCACTCCTCGCCAGTCCCCGCCGGCCGCCCCGCTTCCGGCTCCGCCACTGGCGCTGGATTTTGTTTTCTAGGTTTAATCATGAAATTCATATCGTCTTCGTCCCAAGCGTCAGCAATCTAGAAACATGGATTTTAAAAAGTAAAAATAAAGTCAAAGCCAAAACAGAGATACGAAGAACCAAGAATCACAAAACAAAACTAACAACTAAGAACAGAAAGCAGGAAACCGAAAACTGGAAACTGGAAACTGGAAACTGGAAACCACTCATTTCCTCAATGCCTCGAGCACTTCACCTTTGATCTGTCCATCCTGCTCGACGCGACCAGTCACGCGCATCGTCCGTGTTTCAAAGACCACTCTGCCGTAACGGTCATATGCGTCAGGGAAGAGCACCACTTCATAAACGCCGCGCTGGTCCTCCAGCGTCACGAACATCATGTTGCGGTAATTTTTTGTTCCGACGTGCCGGTAAGTCACCACCCAGCCGCACAGCGTCACACGCTTTCCGCGCAGTCCCGGCAACTCATCGCTCCAGGCTTCGCCGTTGCGCGGCAAAAAATCCAGCGGGTGCCCGCTCACGCAAACTTCCAGAATTTCCCGTTCGTATTTTAATTTTTGCTCGATCGTGTATTCCGGCGTTTGCATTTCCGCCAGCGCCAAA
Organism: Candidatus Acidiferrum sp.; assembly: GCA_041482215.1. GTDB lineage: Bacteria > Acidobacteriota > Terriglobia > Acidiferrales > UBA7541 > Acidiferrum. The sequence continues at coordinate 5,223 of JBGPDI010000026.1, forward strand.
CCGATCGCATCCGTAGCGTTTGCTTCCGCAAACAATGTTTCCGTTCTTTGCGGCAACACGCTCCCTTGTCTTTGGCAAGACGCGTCTTCTGCGCTCCGGATGGGTTTGCGGAGTCGAGAAATCTTCTGCTGCGTGTTTTTGCTGGCTGCCTGCAACAGATTCCACTGCCACAGCATTTCCGGCCGCGTCATTTTGCATGCTTCATCGCGCACGTCGTCAAATGCGCCGCATTTAATCAGCGATTCGATCTCGTCGCATTCCACCGGAACGCGCCGCAGAAAATCTTCGAGCGATCTGAATTCTCCGTTTTCTTCTCGCGCACGCAGGGTTTCTGTAATGGTTTCCACACGCAGGCCTTTCAGCTGCATCAGTCCTACTCGAATCGCGCGCCCCCCGTTTTCGCCGTCCTCCGCCGTATATTCCATCCGCGAACGATTCACCGACGGCAGCCGCACCGCGATGCCCCAGCGCTTGGCCTCTTCCACGTACGCCGATACGTGATAGAACCCCGCGCCCGCGCTGCACATCGCCGCCAGAAATTCCGCCGGATGATGCGTCTTCAAATACGCCATGCGATAAGAAATGTCCGCATACGTCGCGGCATGCGCTTTGCAAAAACCAAAACCAGCAAACTTTTCCACCATCATCCACGTCTCTTCGCGCTGTTGCTCGGTGAGCGCCATCATTCCTGCGGCCTGCAGAAATTTTCCGCGCAATCGCTCGCGGTCACTTCGTCCAGAGAACTTTGCAGATGCCCGCCGTACGAGATCGGCTTCGGCTAGTGACATCTCCCCGGCCGCCTGTGAAATCTGCATGACCTGTTCCTGGAAAATACATACACCAAGCGTGTCGCCAAGAATGCTCTCGACTGCCGGATGCGGATATTCGACTTCTTCCTCGCCGCGCAGCCGTTTTATGAACAACTCTTTCGATCCGTATTCCGCCGCTCCTGGACGGATCAGCGCCAATGCTTGTGCTACTTCTTCCAGTGTCCGGGCCTTCATCGTGCGCAGCAGCCCGCGCATCGCCGGCGATTCGATCTGAAACACTCCCATCGTCCGTCCCGCCGCAATCACATCGAGCGTTGCGAGATCGTTTTCCGGTATCGCATCAAAATCAATTTCACGTGGCTTCGGGCATGGCGTCACTCCATCCGGCGCAACTTGCGCACGTTCATTGCTGCCTGTTTTTGTTTTCTCGATGTTGTCCAGCGCCAACGACATCGTGGTGAAGCCGCGCTGGCCGAGGAGATCCATCTTGATCAGTCCGAGCGCTTCAATATCATTCATGTCGTACTGCGTGACGACGATTCCTTTTGTTGCGCGCTCCAAAGGTGTGAGGCGCGTCAACGGCTGTGTAGAAATCACCGTGCCGCATGGATGAATTCCGAGATGCCGTGGCGCATCGTCGAGACGCAACGCCACTTGTAGAATTGTTTTCCATGGCTCGTCGTCCACGGGTAAGTCACGGCATTCCGGCAAGTCGCGAATCGCTTTCAAAATGTCGCGCACCGGCCGGTGCGGCAGCCGCTTCGTGAAGCGGTCCACCTCACCCGGCGGCACGCCGAATACTTTTGCCACTTCGCGCACCGCGAGCCGGGCGTGCATGGTGATGAAGCTAGCGATCATTGCCACGCGGGGTCCTTGCTGGGCCCCCGCGACGTGTTCCGCGCCCCAGCGCTCGTACACGTAGTCGAGCAATTCATCGCGCCGCGCGCCACAGATATCAATATCAATGTCCGGGCAATCGCCGCGCTGCTCGTTCAAAAATCTTTCAAAGTACAATCCCCATCGCAACGGGCATACCCGTGAAATTCCCAGACAATACGTCACCATCGAACTTGCCGCTGACCCTCGCGCCACTGCCGGAATGCCGCGCCGCCGCGCTTCTTCCACGATGTCCCAGACCAGCAGAAAATATGGCGGCAAGTGCAGCTTTTCGATCACCTCAAGTTCGTGCGTGAGCCGCGAAAGGACTTCGGGACGCAATGGTTTGTAGTGTTTTTGCGCGCCGTCGAAACTCAGTTTCCATAAATAGGAAAACGCTGATTCATTCTTGGGTACGGGGAATTCTGGAAAAATCGGCTTGCCCAATTGGAGTTGCAAATCGCAGCGGCCGGCAATTTCCAGCGTTGTTTGCAACCATTCCGGATGATCGGGAAAACACTTTTGCATTTCTGCCGCCGGCTTGAACCACGCTTCATTGGCAGTGATTTCTGGTGGCGTCACCGTCGTCAGCAATCCACCGGTGCGAATGGCATTCACGGCGCGATGATGCAGGTGCTCTTCGGGCCGCAGAAAATAAACATTGTTTGTCGCTACAATGAGAATGCCGAGCTCGCGACCGATGCGCTCCGCTTCGCGCAGCGTCCGGCCATCGACCGGTGATAAATGCTGCACTTCGATGTAGAGACGATCACCGAAAATCTCTTTCAGTTGTGAAAAGTAATTGTTGATTGTCGAGGTGTGATCCGTGGGAGAGAGGCAATTGCCATTTGTTTGAGTTTTCTTTGTGCGGGCGCAGCATGCTGCGCCATTACAAGAGGTCACATCACGCGATTTCGCTGGCATTGGGCACAGCGCGATCACGCCGCGGTTGTGCTTCGCCAATTCCTGTAAGGTTACGGGCCGGCCAGCGGTTTCCGCAGCAGCGGGATTTTGTGCGAGCCTGCCTTGGCAGGCGAGCTCGGTGGTGCCCAAATGACGCAGGGTGACGAGCTGGCACAAATTGCTGTAGCCCTCCGTGTTTGTTGCGAGCAAAGTTAGCGGCACACTCGGCGAGTTTCGTGTTTCGCTTTTTGGGTTTCGAAAGGAGCTTTTCTTGAGGGTTGCCGACGGGGCATTCGAAACACGGAATTCGACATCCAAGACCACGCCCACGACCGGTTTGATGCCCGCTTTTTTTGCTGCTTTGTAAAACGATACGGCGGCGTACATTCCGTTCGAATCCGTCAGCGCGACGGCCGGCATGTTCTGCTCAGCTGCTGCCTCGACGATTTCTTCCGGCGACGCCACGCCCCGCAGAAACGAGTAGTGGCTATGACAATGCAAATGTACAAACACGAAGGCCCCAGTCGGAAAGGGAAGAAGGCATGCCCGCTTTTCAGTAGGCATGCTTGTTCATTCGAATCAGGTAGGGGAGGGGAGGAACTCAGCAAAAGCCTCGGGTCTAAAGACCCGAGCTACAGCATTGACAGTCTGCTTGGCGGTCCGAGGCTTGATCCGTCGCTGAAGCCTCGGCACCATTTGCGGCGGGCGGGGCAAGCCCCGCCCCTACCGTGACAAAGCAAATCACCGCGACAAACAGGGTGTCGAGAGGACCAGGCCGTTGGGTTTGCTGGCGTAGTGTTCGCGGAGTTCGAGGCCTTTGCCGTAGAAGACGGCGTTCCAGCCGTAGCGGCCGCGGACGGAATCGAGACCGCGGTTCAGGTACCAGCGGCGATTGGCGTTGGTGTCAAAGAGTTCGTGCTGGCGCTTGTCGGTTTCGAGGTTGATGACGTTGACGCCGACGAGGCGGATGGCCACGCGGCGCGTGAATAGTTTGTTGAACAGATCTTTTGCTGTGGCGAGCAGTTCGCGCTCGTCATTGGTTGGTTTGCCAAGGCGCACTGTCTGGTGCGCCGAGAAATGATCCACATAGCGGATGCGCATGCCGATGGTGCGCGCCTGCTTGCCGTATTCGCGCAGGGTTGAGCCGATGCGCTCGCTGAGATATTCGATCAAGCCGCCGAGAAATTCCGTGTCAATGGTGCCGCCTTCGATGGTGGTTTCGCGCGAAACGGATTTCGGCGTGGAAGGGAGCAGCACTTCGCGGCCATCCAGTCCGCGGGAGCGTTCCCAGATTTGCTGGCCGATGGCTTCGCCGAAAGCGGCCTGCAGTGCGGGCTTGGGCACCTGGCGCAGTTGGCCGATGGTGGCAATGCCGCGCTCGGCCAGCGCTCCGGCGTGCACGTGGCCGATGCCGTGGAGTTTTTCGACGGGCAGAGGAGTCAGGAAATTTTCTTCTTCGCCGAGGGCGATGATGCGAAAGCCGCGCGGGCGCTGCAGCCGCGACGCGATGGAGGCGACAACTTTTGTGCGCGCCGCGCCAACGGAAACATTCAAGCCCGTGCGGCCGAATACTTCCGCTTGCAAACGCCGCAGTGCGGCTTCGTAATCGGGATAGAGCCGCTCGGTGCCGGCAAAGTCGAGATAAAAATCGTCCAGTGCGGCGGTTTCGACCGCGGGCGTATAGGTTTCAAGAATGCGGCGCACACGCTCCGCAAAATCAGCGTAGTGCTCGTACTGACCAGGGACGACGATGGCTTTCGGGCAGATGCGCAGCGCTTCACGAAAACTCATTGCTGTTTTCACGCCGCGGGATTTTGCTTCGTAGCTGGCCGAAGCCACACAGCCGCGACCGACCAGCACGGGCTTGCCGCGCAGCTTGGGATTCAGCACTTGCTCGACGGACGCGAAAAACGCGTCCACATCTACGTGGACGATGTTGGGAATGGGAATGCTTTTTGTAGTGGCGCAGCATGCTGCGCCACTACAAGAGAGGGTCTTCTCTTCACGGGTTCGGCATAGTCCTAGCCAGGCCCAGGCGGACCAGGGATTTTTGTCCGCTGTCGTTTCTGCCTGAGGCGTTTCTGTTCGCGGCGTTTCAGGAGAATTCGCAATAGCGGCAGAATCCTCAGGGCTAAAGCCTGCCTGGTCGGCAGGCAGGTCCTGAGCGACATCGCCCTGAGCTACAGTTTCTTCTTCCGCGGTTTCTTGAATCACATTGATTGCTTCAATCGTGGGAGTGGTGAATACGTTTTCGACACAGACGTCCATAGCGGCTCCTGAAAGGGAAGCGGGATGCATATACTGTCTCCCGAGTGTTCGGGATCGAGGGATCGCTCTTACCTGCCAACGGCAGGCAGGCGAGTCGACCCCTCACCCGCTTAAGGCTCGGAACTTTCAACGGGCGGCGGCCGTCCTGCTTGCCGCAGGCAGGCTCGTGAGAGCCTTGACGGCAATGGAGAAGGCGCACCACCCGTTTCCCGTTTCCTCTACCGCCGCGCACTATAGGCGAATAAAAAGCGAAAGTCAAGAAGAATACTTTTGCGGTTAGTGGGTCAGTTCGCCGTGAACAGTGCGTTACCATAAAGACATGCGCCTGCTGAAGCAGCTAGCAGTACTCGTGTTTTGGTTCTTTCTGTGGACTGCGATTCCTGCCGCATTACTCTATCCATTCGCGCTCTGGGTGGAGAAGCACACCCGGATTTCAGGGTATGCGGTTGCTCAGGGCTACGTTGCCGCTATATGTCTGTTGTTCTTGCCGACGGGATTTCTCATTGACTTCATGTATCGGCATTTCGTCCGCGACCGGCACGCCAGCAAATCGCTCAGATGTGAGTGAGGACCCAAACTGACCCTACCCCTTTTGCGAGTGGTGGGTCAGTTTCCAGTAGCGCGTTTACCGGGACTTAGACGTTCAGCGTCCTACATCCGCCTGTCGATCTTCTCATTGCCCCAGAGCAACGACCGCAGTAAGTCAAAAATATTAGCTTGTAAAGTGCAGGTGGCCCGTCGACTTCATATCGACCGTACTAGCGTGACTTCACTGCTCCGTCGAAGCCTGATTTGCGCGTGCCGGCAACATAGCAATTGCTTATCGAGCCAAACACACCATCCATGAGTTTGCGAGTTAACATCGCCATTTTCACTCTCGGCTTGCTCACAATTGTTGGGGGCGTGCGCGCGGTTTCCGAGGAACACAGGCGCTCGCCAGAGTTTTTGCGGAGCAAGTATCAAGAGCTAAATCAAATGGCCTTCGACAACAGGTTGCCACCAGCTCGAATCGAGTGGGCGGATTTGACCGTATACAAGTACCTGGGCGAGACTTACCGGGAAAGCGATGGCACGTTTGTTGTGCTCGTTGACTGGAGAACAAATCTCCGGGATGAAGTTCTCCAAGACACCGTGTTTCACGAAATGTGTCACGTAGCGACTTGGAGACAGGAAGATGATCCGCACGGGTCGGCGTTCCGAGCGTGCATGGCTGGAATCAAGGGAAAAGCCTTGCAAGACCGCAGTATGAAGGCACGATGAGCGGGATAGAGAAAGCCGGCAAATTGGCATTGCAGCGGCTCATCGCAGCGAATGCGTTGCCCTGGTCCCGTTGGTGACCACTGCTACGTTTTATCCGGTTTATTCAGTTTGTCATCCTTGTAGTACTTTGTACCCTGCAAGGTCAACTGAAGTGCGAGGCCGCTCTTCGTGATCTGGTAGACCCATACCCCCGGGGCAACTTCAGCCGCTCCCGAGTAAGCTCCGCCCTTCTCGCCCGCTTTGGCCGCAGCGTCCGCTTGCGCTGAACCGGACCAGCCGGAATCCAGAAATTGTGCCAGCGCCTTGTCGTTCTCGAAGACGAACACCACGACATAGTCTTTCACTCCCATGCCCACGCCGGCACCGGCTGAAGCCATCTTCATGAAGGTTTCTTGCTTGGAGTTGTTGCTGACGGCCAGTCCTGAACCGCGTGCCGTGCTCAACAATAATACGTTCACCCCCATATTATCGAAAACGGCATATCCCGCCGCTTTCTGGATAGCTCCTTGAGCACTGGGTGCCAGCTTGTACAAATCCTGCAAAGCCTCGGCTGACATCTTGCGGGTTTTCTCTCGTTTTTCTTCATTGTCGTCCGCGGCAATGCAAAAGCTTGCGGACAGCAGGGCCACGCCGAGAATGGAGGCAATCGTCTTAAGTCTCATTTGGAACGCTCCTTTACGTATTCAAGTAGGATTGTTTGCTAGGCGATCTCTTCCACTGCTCAAATTTCGTAAAAGAGAATCGGAATCGAGCGGGATTCAGCAGCAGGGATTATTTCTGATTCACATGGACGAATCTACTGTCAAAACCCGCAGTGCCAAGCCCGGGTTCTGGAAAGTCGGCTTACGGACATGCGGAATTGTCTAGTGGCATCACCGTGCGACAAAGAGAAGCCACGGCGTTCCGACGACCAGAAACACCAGCAAACAGAAAGTTGTAGTGAGTAAGCCAAGCCGGTAGAGTTCACGTTGAGTGAGATAGCTGCTCCCGACGAAGATGACGTTTTGGCTGCCGCCCTGTGGCGTAATCGTCGAGAAATAGCTGCTCGCAAAGAGCAGGGCAAAAGCCATTAAGGGTGCGGGAACACCGGTCTTCACACCGACTCCCAGGAAGACATCGAAGAGAGCCAAGATCTGAGCCGTCTGGCTTACGAACATGTAGTGCATCAACACGTAGAGCACTAGGAGTATGACGTAGGCAATGGGCCAACTGATGCCTCCGAGTAGAGACGTCAACCGCGCTCCGACGTAGCCCATGAAACCTAGCTCGTTCAACTGACCGCTCAATGCAAAAAGCACTGCCAGCCAGATAAATGTCACCAGGGTGCCGCCCTGCAAGTTGATGTCCTCTAGGGTGAGGACATTGGTCGCAAGGAGCGCGCCCAGACCGGCGAAGGCTACGGCAGCGAGACTCAAGTTCAGTGTGCCCGCCAACACCCATCCGGTCACCATGAAAGCGAAAGCTACCGCAACAATCCACTCGTCCCGCGTGAGAGATCCCATCGTGCTTAGAGCTTCACGTGCGGCCTTTGGCGCGTCAGGGGTGTCGGTAACGCCGGGCGGAAACAATTTGTAGAGGACGAGCGGAAGCAATGCGATCATCGTCAACATTGGAATCGACGATGCAACAAGCCACGAGCCGAAATTAATCTTCACGCCATAGTGTTCTGCCAACGAGACCGCAATTGGATTCCCCGAAGTTGCGGTGAGCCAGAGGGCTGACGAGACACTCAGGCTGGCCATGCCGCAGAACATTAGGTAGCCACCCATCCGTCGGTTTTTCTCATCGTCCGGCATGGAGCCGGAACTTTGGGCCAAAGAAAGAACGATGGGGTAAAGCACGCCACCGCGTGCTGTATTGCTCGGAAACGCGGGTGCAATCATCGCATCGGTGATAAAAATGCTGTAGCCCAATCCCAGTGTGGATCGCCCAAATGAACGTACCACTAAGAGGCTGATGCGTTTTCCGAGGCCCGATTTCACAACCGCATTCGCGACGAGAAAAGCTACTACTACGAGAAGTACGCTCTGATTGGCAAAACCAGCGAAAGCCTTAGCCGGATCGAGTGTGCGAGTGAGCACGGCAGCCGATACCGCTAGTAGCGAGGCCGTCAAAAGAGGAAATGAATTCAGAATGACAGCGAAGATAGCCGACGCGAATATCGCGAAGAGATGCCAAGCCTCTCGCGTCAGCCCGGCCGGTATCGGCCAGAACCAAATGCCGAGTGCAAGCGCAAACGGGATGGCTCGCATAATCTGCTGGCGGAACGAGAACTTGGGAGCGCTCATTTGGATTGTTCTCGGCCAGCCGCGGCAGACGTTGAACCAAACCGGGTGCGGCCCTGAAGGTTGACGGCACTGCCGCTCACTGTGCCATCCTCGGACTCAACAACGTACTTCCACTGAAAGGAATACTCCCCGGTGATACCAGCGAATCGGCCAGTTCCTCCCAGAAAAGTACCGACGATATTATTTCCGGTTCCCACCCACTCACCCTTCAACTCGCTGTAAACCTTATCGCCGCGCTCGTCAGTCCAAACACACCGGCCCTGCATTCCGGCCAGATTGTCGGAGAAGCCGACCGCCTTCGCCCGGAACCCTACTCCCAGCCCACGATCGCCTGTTAGTAGCAGCGACCCGGTGAGATCGAATATGGAAGCGCGGTGATCTGCATCCAGCTTGAGCGTCTGCCGAGTACCTGAGGATGTCCAAGTGCCGCTAAACGTGTGCCACTCGTTTTGTAAAGCAATCTCAGCACGGGGAACAGCCGGTTGACTGCATCCGACCAGAAACAGCAGCAGAGCGAGCGGCAACGGTCGTCGTCCGAGCGAGACCACCGAGCCTACTCGAGAAAACACTCGCGCATCTCCTTAGAATCAGACCGTGGCTCGCGACGCCTGCGCCGTAGAACTCGCATCGCGCCTGGCTGGCGGGAACCTGGTGGTCAAGACCTTTAACGACCGAGTCGTACTAACAGAGCAATTGGGCGAAACTTGCCGAAAGACTATTTTCCAAAAGATCCTAGGGCCGACTCGATGTGCGCTCAACTAGGGAAATCCCTAAGGGGCCCGGGATGTGAGAAGGGGTTGGCTCTGCGGTTATTTTTGCTGTTTGTGCCACCACTCTTGAAGCGATTTACAGCGTCCTTCATCGTCGAGGGAAATTAGGAAAATTCCATCCAGTTTCGTTTGCAGCCCCGGTGGGACACGAACAAACGACGCCCACCATCTCGCGATGTTACGCTCAGCGTTCACAACCAGGATTTCGTATCCAAATTTAATGTTCTCTTCGGTTTGAGCCACTTCCGACCAATACTCGAAAATGGCTTTTCGTCCACGCATGGGTTCGAGAAAAGGAGTGACTTGGTAGGTACCATCTTCGGTGAATAGCGCGGTGGCGGCTTGTGGATCCCGGTTTTCCCAGGCGTGGCCATAAGCATCCAGCCAGGATTTAAATGCGACCAGATCGGTGCTCATGGCTAGTCTCCGAGCAGCTTAGCGCGTCTATCCTAACGATCCGACACGGTTAATACGACTTTCCCTTGCGCATGTCGTTGTTCCAGATAACGGAGAGCTTCAGCCGCTTCGCTTAACGGGTAACGTTTATCGATGACGGGTGCAACTTTTCCAGTTTCAAGGAGATCTTTCAGGAAAAGTAAATCTTTCTGGTTGATATTCGCGATAAAGAAACACATTTTCTTGCGCCCCATCCGTGACAGTAATGGCGCCAGGATCACACCTTCGAGGATTCGAATCACGGCGCCTCCGACCAAAACAAAAACTCCGTCCGGAGTGAGCGCACGCCGGTAAGCGAAAATCGAATGATGGGCGTTCGCACCGAGGATGAGATCGTAACGCTGCCCGCTCCGCGTGAAATTCTCCTGCGAGTAATCAATGACGTGGTCTGCGCCAAGCGATCGCGCGATGTCCAGATTCCTGGTGCTGCACACGGCAGTGACTTCGGCTCCGAACAATTTGGCAATCTGAAGCGCGAAGGTACCCACTCCACCGGAGGCTCCATCAATCAAAACTTTTTGGCCTGGCTGGATTTGTCCTTTGTCGCGAAGGCCCTGAAGGGCAGTGAGCGCCGCGACGGGTACAGCGGCTGCGTCCTCAAACGAACGGTTGGCGGGCTTCAGCGCCACTTTATCTTCAAGAGCGCAGACATACTCGGCAAAGCCTCCGCCCCCGAAACCCGTTACGCCGAACACCTCGTCGCCGGGCTGAAACTGCCTTACGTCTTTGCCGACTGCTTCTACTCGCCCTGCGATATCACAGCCGAGGATCTTGTATTTTGGCGTGCGCTGCCCCGGGAGGGAGCGGAGCAACGGCGCACCTCTCATCATGAACAAGTCCAGTGGATTTACGGATGCCGCGCAAAGCTTGATCAGGACTTCGCCATCGGCGGGCGTGGGTTTTGCTACCTCCGTGAACTGCAGAACATCCGGGGGGCCGTATTGCGTGCGTGTGATCGCTTTCACAAAGTGCTCTTCGAAAGTGATTCAGTCGGATCGTGCTGCGTTGTTGAAGCGCACGACAAGCGAGGCTGACGGGAAGTATAGGACAGACTTACCGGCTAAGTCCTGACTAACGCGCTTACTGGAGAAGTGCCGGTCCACATTCCACCTGTCCGGTGAGACGACAAATCAGGACTTATCCTCATCTTCGACCTGGGGAGATGCAAATTCCTCAACATATAAGCCTAATTTGGTCGCCCTGGCTCTTGTTGTGGGGCAGGGATGGGGCACGCCGATATACATATAGTAGTCCCAAGCGAAATGGATGAAGCCCTCGCTTCCTTCCAATCGACACCAAAACTCATCTCGCAAAACTCGACGAATGACTTCACCTATACAGTCCAGCGGCAGGACACTATCGTTTTGAAAATCGAGCGGCTGCATTCGAGGGTTTTCAAGCCCCGCGACTCTCATCGAGAGCCGTCCACTCTCGCGGAGAAAACTCAACGCCGCCTGGATGTATGCCTCCTCGACACGCTCGTATTCATCGGCCGTGAGCAGTACGCCCGAGAATGTTTGCCCGATTTGCGCGAAGGAAACCCATTCGACCTTAGTGTAAGCGCCCGAGTGGTCGCGGAATGCTGGATTGCATTTCGTGACGCGATACTCGTTCACAGAAATTCGTATCCTCATGCCAAGCGTAACATCAACCAGTTTATCGCCTAAGTCCCGATAAACGCTGCGGGCTCAACCGGAGGAGTGACCTCAGCAGCCAGATGCCTGGCGCCATATTTCGGGGAGTTACCCTGTGGGCCAAGGCTATGGCTGCATTGCCTCGGGGGGACGCGGGAGCGTATATTGACGGGCGACCGGACGATGCGAGTTGAATACTTCCGAAGAATCCTGGGAGGGATCGTGGCGAAACTGATTGGGTGTGTGCTGTGCTGCTTACTGCTGGCGGCGATGCCGCTGACGGCGCAGGCTCCGGGACTCTCTGAGATGTATGCGCAGATCCGCGCGGAAGAAACGAACAATTCCAAAATTATGTGGATCATCCATGAAATCGCGGACGTGTACGGGCCGCGGGTGACGGGCACGCCGAACTTGAAGGCGGCAGACGATTGGGCGGTCAAGACCATGACATCATGGGGATTGGTGAATGCGCACCTGGAGCCGTGGACATTCCAGCCTCCGAGCGCGGCGACGCCGGTGCCCGGTTGGGAAAACATGGAGCTATTGGCGGAAGCCGTTGCGCCTTTCCACGGGCAGCTAATGGTGAAGCCGCTGGCGTGGACGCCGAGCACGAAGGGAGTCGTAACGGCGCAGGTGGTGATGCTGGAGCCGCCCGGATATGTGCTGCCAGCGGGCGGGGGATTCAATTTTTTTGGAGGCGCGCCGCCACCACCGGAGCCGAAATGGGCAGCACCGCCGATGCCGGCTAAAGAAAAGCCAGCGGAGACGAAGCAGCCGACAAAGGAAGAGCTGGATGCGTATTTGAATTCCGTGAAGGACAAAGTTCGCGGGGCGATCGTGCTGGTGGGAAAACACGTAGAAGTGGCCGAGGACATGAATCCGTCACCGATGCGGCGTCCGGAAGACGAATGGAAATCGCGATTCGATGCGAAGAATCCGCGACCGTTCCGTTTTCCGGAGACACCGAAGCTGCCGGAAGGGCAATTGACGCGCGCGGAAGTTTCGCGGCAGGTGGACCAGTTCCTGGTGGACAACGGGGCACTGGTGCGGATCAACGATGGTGGGCGTGCCCACGGAATCATCATCGCGCAACAAAACGCGACGTACGACTGGGCGAGAGCGGTGCCGACGCTGGTGATGCGCAACGAAGACTACGGACGAATCTCGCGATTTCTTGGCGATGGGACGGCGGTGACGCTGCGCGTCAATATTCAGAACAAGGAGTATCCCGAGGGAATGACCGCGTATAACGCGATTGGAGAAATTCCCGGGACGGACAAGAAAGACGAAATCGTTATGCTGGGAGGGCATTACGACTCGTGGCATGACGCGACGGGAGCTACGGACAACGGCATCGGGTCCGCGATGATGCTGGAGGCTGTACGGATTTTGACGGCGATGCATGTGAAGCCGCGGCGGACGATTCGAATCGCGCTGTGGAGCGGGGAAGAAGAAGGATTGCTCGGGTCGCTGGCGTACGTGCAGCAGCATTTCGGAAGTTTTGAAAACCAGAAGCCGGAGTTCGCGAAATTGGACGCGTATTTCAATATTGATTCGGGCACGGGGAAGCCGCGAGGCGCGAGCGTGTTTGGGCCAGAGGGCGCGGCAGACATGGTTCGTGAGGCGATGATGCCGTTTGCCGATTGGGGATTCATGGGGGCTTTGAAGAGCGACAGCCGGAGAACGGGCGGGACGGACAGCACTTCCTATAACAACGCGGGATTGCCGGGAATTGGATTGGCGCAGGATGCGTTTGACTACGGTTCGTTTACGCATCACACGAATCTGGACACATACGAGCGGATTTATGAAGAGGACGTGAGAGAAGGAGCCGTGGAGATTGCGTCGGCGGTATATGCGCTAGCGATGGCTGACCAGATGGTGCCGCGATTCAAGGCTGAGGAGATGCCGAAGCCTGCGCCAGAACCCGGACCGGGATCGCAGGCTGTGCCAGTGCGGCACGTTCCGGCGAAGTGAGCTCCGAAGTCCGCGTGTGTTTGAGGCGGGCGGTTATTTTTCTTTTCCGATGAGTTGACGAGCGTAGGCCGGCGCTTTGCCGGCGTCTTCGTGCTTAAAATAGGCGTACACATCCACGCCCTGGCCAAGCCAGGTGTCGAAGCGTTTCTTCCAATCCTTAATTTGCTTTGCGGTGTAATTCTCGAGGCGCAAGCGGGCGTAGGTAAAGCCGGCAGTGAGCACGTCGGGAGGTGTTTGTTTGTCGGTTTCGGACAGGCAAAGTGCCGTCTTATGCTGGCGAAGAATGGCGTAAGTTTCTTCGGTGTACCAAGACGGGTGACGCACCTCAAAGGCGAAAGGGAACGCGGGCGGGCGAAGAGCAAGAAAATCTTCGAGCAGGGGGCGGTCGAATTTGAAATTGGGCGGGAGTTGCACGAGGATTGGTCCGAGGTGGTCGCCGTCGTTCAAGACACTGGCGACTTCCAGGAAACGCTTTAAAGTTGCTTCGCAGCCCCGAAGCCTCTGGATGTGCGTAATTTTCTGGTTGGTTTTTAAGGAGAAGCGGAAACCTTCCGGCACGTTCTTCGCCATGTTCAAGAGCGTGCTCTCGGTGGGCATGCGATAGAAGGTGTAGTTGATTTCGACCGTGGGGAACTGCTTGGCGTAGAAGCTGAGCATTTCCTTATCCGGAAACTTCTCGGGATAGAAGTTGCCCTTCCACTCCTTATAGGAGTAGCCAGAAGTCCCAACGCGAAGCTGGCCAGCGGGCGGAATGGTGCGCTCCATGCTTTAGCATTTAATCACAGCCAGCACGTTGGAAGAAGAGAGTAAGGACCTGGGTAGTGACTTATTTTGGGAATTTTCGCAACCAATATATTGTAGTTACAGTGGCAAATATCGGCGCAAGGATTATGATTTCTGGGAAATCGAAACCTCGGCGTGCCGTGTACAACATTCCCTGAGCAAAAAACACAGCGAGCCATACAAAGAAAACTCTTGTTATGCGGAGACTGTCTTTCACGTTATGTCCTTACTCTAGAAATGCGTTGCTATTACGGCCTGCGCCTTTTTGCAATCACGGCGCTTTCTTCGGTTTCGACGGCATACGGTTGCTGAGGAGTTCGATGGCTTGCTCGAGTCGTTGGCGCTGCTTCCAGAAATCGGCCCAGAGATCACCTTTTTCTTTGAGCCGGGCAAGGATGGTCTTGATGTTTAGAGCCTCGGGCTTCAGGTTCGGCTTCAGCTCGCGCGGCAAAATCGGCGCAGAAACGGGAGCCTTCGGAAACGCGCGCACCGCATATGCGGCGGCGAGCGGGCGCCCGTGGGCATTTTGCTGCACGTCGATCAAAATGCGGCCCGCTGGCCGCTTCGCTACGATTCGTTCGCTGGTGACCAGATTCGGGTGTTCGGCGGTCACCGTTCGCGCGATGATTTCGCCGAAGGTCCGCAACTGCTCATAGGTGTAGACAGGTTCAACGGGAATGAAGATGTGTATCCCGGTTGCGCCGGATGTTTTCACAAAATGCGCCAGGCGCAATTCCTCCAGCTTTTTGTGCAGCGCTGTGGCAATGGTGACGACTACGGAAAATTCCGTGCCGTCGGAAGGGTCCAGATCGAAGAAGAAGTAATCGGGATGCTCGAAATCGGCGATGCGGTTGGACCAGGGATTGTGGTCGATGCAGCCGAGGCCTGTTAAAAAGAGAAGGGAAGCGCGGTCATTGGCGGTGGCGTACCGAATTGGCTCCCCTTTTTTTTCCGAATCGATCGGGACTGTTGTGAACCACTCTGGCACGCCTTCCCGCAAATCTTTCTGAAAAAAAGCCTGGCCCTTGATTCCGTCGGGATAGCGCCGCAATACCAGAGCCCGGTCGCGCAGAAACGGCAGAATAAAGTCCGCTACCTGATAGTAGTAAGCAAGCAGATCCCGCTTGGTATACCCGGACTCCGGAAAATAGATCTTGTTCAGGTTGCTGAACCGGAGCCGCTTTCCGTCCAACTCGATGGTGACGTTTTCCGCGCGCCCCTTGAACAATTCTGCTTCGATCTGCGCGGTGGTGTTCAGAACTCGTCCGACGACTTCGGGAGCACGCACTATTGTAGGGGCTGCAGTTGGCTCAGCCGCAGTGTGCGCGACTTCGCTTTCCCACTGGCAATCCGCAGGCCGCGCATCTTCGCGCAACGCGATGAAAACCGGATGGCGCAGCGAGTGCTCCTGCGTCCAACCGCTGAACTTGACTCGCGCAACCAGTTCCGGCGAAACCCACGATGGCTTCTCGTTCGCTTCGGGTACGGCACTAAACGGGCAAGTGGCAACGGCAAGATCCTTCAGTTTGCTGCGTAGATCTTCGTGCTTCTTCGCGTCAAAGCCGCTGCCGACGTGCCCGATAAAACGAAGTTTCTTGCCCTCATACAAACCCAGCAGCAGGGAGCCGAGGGGAATCGCCGGCGTGCGCGCCGCGGTCCACCCGCCGACGACGGCATCGAGCGTTTGCGTGACCTTGAGCTTCAGCCAATTCATGCTGCGATCGGAAACGTAGCGGCTGTCGGCGCGCTTTGCCACGATGCCTTCCAGGCCGGTTTCTTTCGCGAGCGCGAAGAGTTCTTTTCCGTGCTCCAACTGATGATCGGCGTAGCGTATGCGTTCGGACCCGTGCAACAGGCGCTGCAGAAGTTGCTTTCGCTGGAGAAGAGGCGCTTCGCGAAGGTCGTATCCATTGCAGTAGAGAAGATCGAAGGCATAAAAAACGGCGGGCGTTTTCGAAATGAGAGTTTCGCCCGGAGCGCGCACATGCATGCGCTCCTGCAAGAGTCCGAAATCGCTGTGGCCGCGGGCATCGAGGGCGACGATTTCTCCATCAAGAATTGCATGGCGTGCAGCTAGCGCCTGGGGAAGAGAAGCGAGTTCGGGGTAGCGTGCGGTGATGTCCACGCTATTGCGGGAACGCAGCGTCAAATTGCCATTTTCAATTTTGGCTAACGCGCGCACACCGTCCCACTTGATCTCAAAGAGCCAGTTTGGATCGGAGAACGGACGATCGGTGAGCGTGGCGAGCATGGGTTCAAAGCGGGAGGGGATCGCACTTTTGCGTGCACTCTCAACTTCACTGGCTTGAATCGGAACGGAGGTGCGTTTCGGTGGAAGTTCTTCTTTGATTTCTTCGATGGTCCGTCCGGTAAGCGCGGAACCATCATGCTGGTCGATATTCCAGGAGGAATCTTCGGCGGCGTCCTTGTGCTTGATCATCAACCATTCGTTGCCTTTTTCGCTCTGCTTCAGTTTCACCAAGACAAAGCTGCCGCGCAGCTTCTCCCCGTTCAAGCTGAACTTGATTTCTCCCTTTTCCAATTGTTTCAGTGCGGCGAGATGGCCCTCCAAATGAAAAGTCCCGCGATCCCAAACCATTACCGTTCCCGCGCCATAATTGCCTTCGGGGATTTTCCCTTCGAAGTTGCCGTAGTCCAGCGGATGATCTTCCGTCATGACCGCTAGCCGCTTGTCGGCATGGCTTTGGGAAGGTCCCTTGGGGACGGCCCAGGACTTCAGCGTGCCATCGATCGCCAGCCGGAAATCGTAATGCAGCCGCGTCGCTCGATGCTTCTGCACAACAAACGTGTCGCCATGCTCCTGCCCGGGGCGGACTTCCACTTGCGGCAGTTTGGGCATTGGCAATCGCGCACGCTTGCCCGCCGTGGCGGGTATCTTACCCGCGACGGGTTCAGACTCGCCCGACGGTTCCGGCGTCCGGTCGAAGCGCCGTTTCCGTTTGTATTCTTCGAGCTTGGACACGAAGGGCATTCTATCCCAGACCAGTCGTTCGAGGCCCGGGCCACCCCTTACGATCCAGTTAGAATCAAGCTGACTGATAAACTACCGGGCGCGGATTCGGCTTGCTTCCTGCGTAGGTGGGCGGCTAATCTTAAAAGCTCGTGTGCAGTCCCACCCTGTTGTTGAAGGAGTGCCCCTATGGCCACGACCGTCTGGAAAGGCCACCTCACGTTTGGCCTGATTTCCATGCCCGTCCGCATGACTACAGCAGCCCGCGGCGAGCGAATCAGTTTCAACCAACTCCACAAAGAGTGCCATTCGCGCCTCAAGCAGCCTTTGTTTTGTCCAGTTTGCAATCGTAACGTGGAGCGATCCGAAATCGTGAAGGGCTACGAATACGAAAAAGATCAATACGTGCTTTTCAACGAAGAAGAGCTCGACAAGATCGAGCCTTCCTCGGCGCGCGTGATGGAAATTCTGGAATTCGTGAAACTGGATGAGATGGATCCGTTGTACTTCGATTCGTCGTACTACGTTGCGCCGGAAGACGCTGGGGTGAAGGCTTATCAGCTGCTCATGAAAGCAATGCAAGAGTCCGGTTACGGAGCTATTGCCAAGCTCACCATGCATCAGCGTGAACATATCGTGATCATCCGGCCAGGGACCAAGGGCATGACGCTGCACACGATGTTTTATTCCAGCGAGATTCGCGCAGCCGAATCCATTCCGGCCGACAAGGTCGAGGTGAAAGAACAGGAAAAGAAGCTGGCGCGGCAGTTGATTGAAAGTCTTGCGGCGCCTTTCGATCCGCAAAAGTACCGTGACGAATATCAAGAAAATGTTCGCACGATGATCGCCGCAAAGCTCAAGGGCCAGGAAGTGACGGAGGTCGCTCAGCCGCACATGGCTCCGGTAATTGATTTGATGGAAGCTCTCAAGAAGAGCCTTGCAGAAAAGCAGGCCCCGGCTGCAGCTGCCGCGCCCGCAGGGCAAGCGGCCACAGGCAAGAAGCCACCCACGCGAGCGTTGCAGCCAGTCGCGTCAATACAGAAGAAGGCAGGGAAAAAGGCGGTCGGCTAATCTTTGATGGGCGCCAAGGACAGATTCAGCTCAGAGGACGTTCAGCGCGTTCTGGGTCTGACCGGTAAACAGCTGGAGTATTGGGACCGATTGCGCCTCGTTTCTCCCCGAAAAGAGTTAGGAGACCGCTTCTACGACTTCCGCGATCTGATTGGACTGCGCACCGTAAAGCAATTGATCGAAGAAGGAGTGCCCGCCAACCGTCTGCGGCGAGCTCTTGCCGCGCTGCGCGAAAAGCTTGCCCAGGTTCACCAGCCTCTATCCGAACTTCGCGTTCTTTCCGATGGTAAAGACATCGTAGTGGAAAGCGGCGGCGCGCGTTTGGAGCCGCTTTCGGGTCAATTCGTATTGAATTTCGAGATCCGCGAGCTTGGCGAGAAAGTGCACGTTATGACCGGACCCGACGCTGACGAGTGGCTGGCCACCGCACTGGAGTACGAAGCCGAGGGAAGTACCAGGGCCGAAGCGATCGAAGCGTACGATCATGCTTTAAGCATTGATCCTCAAAAGGTCGACGCCTTGCTCAATTGCGGAACGCTCTGCTATGAGGAAGGGAATCTAAAAAAAGCGGCCGAATACTTTGGGCGCGCTCTCCAAATAGATCCCGAAAATGCTTTGGCGCACTTCAATCTCGGTAGCGTTCTGGAAGAAGTCGGGAGATTGGAAGCGGCGCGACTTCACCTTCGCCATGCAGTTCGGCTCGATCCCGGCTATCCCGACGCCCATTACAACCTGGCTTTTGTTTGCGAAAAATTGGGCGCGCAGAATGAAGCGCAGCGCCATTGGCAAGCATATATTACGTTTGATCCCGCAAGCCCCTGGTGTAGTTACGCCCGGCAGCGCCTGGCTTCTTCCAAGACAAGATTTGCTGGCACCATCTAGTCCCGCCCGCTAGAATCTTTCCGAAGCCGAACTATAAACTGCCTCGCGCCAACATCAATGCCATCGTGGAATTGGAACAGTGCATCGTTGAGGCACGCGCCAGATTCTGCTAGGGACCTTCAGCTTACAGTGACTTTGCCAGTAGCGAGATCATAGACGCCGGCTTCTACCCTCAATTTGCCGGCTTTTAAGGCATCGCGGATGACGGTTGAGGAAGTGCGCAGCAACTCAGCCTGAAGCCTTGCATTGACTTCTATTGCCTTATCAACGTTGCCGCCCGATTGTTCCACTGCCGGACGAAGATGCTGGTACAACGTGCTGATCTGTCCAGGAACGGCGTCGGACTTCATTGCCGCCTTTACTGCTCCACACCCTGTATGGCCGAGAACAAGAAGGAATTTGACTCCAAGGACAGCAACTCCGTACTCGAGACTTGCGATGATCTCCGGCGTCACCATGTTGCCGGCAATGCGAGTGACAAAGATGTGTCCAATCGTCTGATCAAAAACGAGTTCCACAGGGACGCGAGAATCGGCACAAGCGAGGACCGCGGCAAAGGGCTCTTGTTTGTCGACAGTATGCTCTTTCAGGATGGCCAGATCGTGCGAAATCGATGTCAGCTGATTGGCGGCGAATCGTTGATTGCCTGAAAGCAATTCGCTCATAGCTGCATCCGGAGTCAGAGTGGTTTGAGCGGGAAGCATTATGGGGAACGCTAGCTCGATTCCAGCTTGCGCGGCGATTCCAGCGGCCGCACCTGAAAGAACATTGTGAAGAAATTGTCTCCTAGGGAAATTTGCGCGAATACGTAAAAGGTCCTGCATGTGGCGATGCCCTCCTAACACGAGATGAGGGCGCTATGCATCAGTATATAGCAACTAACGCAGAACCAAGAGACTGCGCGAGAACTTCTCTGCCATGGGGCGCGCGCTCCGGCGTCCTCGACGACCCACCTGTTGCTTTCCCAAAGGAAGTGTGGCATCTTTCCTGTTGGAAACCAAAACGGCGGTGCTATGAAACAGGCTTTGTCATGAAACAGAAAACCGATGTCCTGCAGGGCACGTTGGCGCTGATGGTGCTCAAGACTCTCGATGTCCTGGGACCGCTGCACGGTTATGGAATCGCGCGGCGCATCGAGCAAATCAGCGGAGATCTGCTGGCGGTGAATCAAGGGACTTTGTATCCCGTGCTGCTGAAGCTGGAGCAGGAAGGCGCGATTGCCTCCGAGTGGGGCGCTTCGGACAATAATCGTCGGGCGCGCTTCTATAGGCTGACAAGAGAAGGGCGCAAGCAGTTGCAGGTGGAGACTAAGGATTGGGAGCAAACGGCAGCGATCATCGGCCGCTTCTTCAAAGCGAAAGCGGAGGATTTGTCATGAAATCTCTGCGGCGGTTTTTCACCCGGCTGTTCAACTCGGCGGCAAAGCGCGAAGAGGAAGAACGATTGCGGGAAGAGATTGCGGAGCACATCGCTCTGCAAACCGACGAAAATCTTCGCGCCGGTTTGTCGCCTATTGAGGCACGGCGCCAAGCCATGCTGAAGTTCGGCGGCGTGGAGGCAATGAAACAAGACTATCGGGCTGAGCGAGGACTGCAATTTATCGAGAATCTCTTTGGGGATTTGCGAAACGCAGTGCGAACGATTAGCCGCATGCCAGGGCTTGCGGCGGTGATCATCGTTTCGCTTGCCATCGGGATTGGGGCGAATACCACGATCCTTTCCTGGATTCAGATGATTCTGTTGCAACCCATCCCCGGTGTAAGTGGTGCATCGAACTTTCTGCTGGTCGAACCTCGCTCGGAGACGGGCGGGTATCCGGGCGTTTCATGGCTGGAATATCGCGACCTGCAGAAGCAATTGCCGGCACTGCGGGACATCGTGGCAACTCAGATGGTGCCGTTCAACGTGGGAGAGCCGGGCCAGACGGAGAGGACGTTCGGGCAACTCGTCTCCGGCAATTATTTTTCCGCGCTGGGACTGAAGCCTGCGCTTGGGCGATTTATTCGACCAGAGGAGGCGGAGCGGCCTGGAACTGAGCCTGTCGTTGTGATTTCGTATGATTACTGGCAAACGCGTTTTCGCGGCGCGCCGGGGGTTGTGGGACAAGAACTGCGCGTTAACGAGCGCGATCTTATTGTTGTTGGCGTGGCGCCCAGGGATTTCCAGGGAACGATGGTCCCTTTGAAGTATGAACTGTGGGCGCCCGCCACTCTGGCGCCTGTGTTGCTCGGCGGAACACGCGACCTCGAAGATCGCAGCATCCGCGCCTTTTCGTTGATCGGAACGCTGAAGCCTGGCGCGACACGCCAGGAAGCACAGGCCGAGTTCAGTACGGCGATGGCGCAGTTTGCGCGCGACTATCCTGAGGCAAGTGCCGGGATTGGCGGTGAGATTCTTCCATTCTGGGACTCGCCGCGCGGTCCGCAGCGCGTGCTGATCAGCGGACTAGCCGTCTTGCAAGGCGTTATGCTGCTGCTGCTGTTGGCAGTCTGCGGGAATACGGCAAACCTCATGCTGGCTCGTGGAAGCGTCCGGCAGCGGGAGATGGCCGTGCGCGTGGCGCTGGGCGCGGGACACTGGCGAATTGTCAGTTTGGTGCTCTCGGAAAATATGCTGCTCGCTCTTCTGGGAGCAGGCCTCGGAGCAGCCCTCGCGGTTTGGGGCACCACGGCATTACGCGTGGCGCCAATGATTGGTTCATTTCCGATCCTGTTTCAGACCAGAGTGGATGGATTCACACTCGCCTTCGCGATATTGCTCGGCGTTGCGTGCGGTTTAATTTTCAGCGCGGCGCCGGCAGTCCATCTGGCGCGGCTGGATCCACAGGATGGACTTCGCGCCAGTCCCAACACGCCGCCCCGCAGCCGCGCGCGCAAAGTTCTGATGGGGGTGGAAGTCGGACTTGCGATGGTCGTCCTGATCGCGGCGGCACTCTTCTTGGAGAGCTTTCGCTCGGCACGCCAAACGGATCCGAGGTTCCGGCCCGAGGGCGTTTTGCTGGGCGCCTACGACTTAAGCGGACGGAATCCCGACGACGCGTCCGAGCGCGAATTTGCCGCGCGCTTCCTGGAACGGCTGCGATCCTTGCCGGACGTCGAAGCCGCTTCCATTGCTACGAATGTTCCCCTGGACTTGCACGGAATTCCGACACGGTCTTTCACGGTGCAAGGCCACGTGCGCACAGAAGCGGGGCAGGATCGAGCCATTTCCAACACCGTCACTCCGGGATACTTCAGAGTGATGGGCATCCCGCTACTGGAGGGAAACGACTTTGCCGAGATAAGGGATAAAGCGGCGCCCGAACAAGCCATCGTCAATGAAGAGTTTGTGCGCCGTTACCTGAATGGCGCGGATGCCATCGGCCGCTCCCTACAAACGCGCACGCGAAGCTACGTGATCATTGCGGTGGCGCGCAATTCGGCCTACAACGCGCTCGGCGAACCTCCACAGCCGGCGATCTATTTCTCGTACCGTGATCGTCCAGCGGGCCAGGGCGAGATTCACCTCCGGACGCGCGGCGGCAATGAAACCGCGCTCACCTCGGAAGTGCGTGCCCTGCTGCGTGATCTCGATCCCATGCTCGCACTTTACGACGTGCGACCTTTCCCTCAGCACATTGAACGAAACCTCTATCTTCGCCGGATTCCCGCGCGGATGTTCGCCGTCCTAGGGCCACTCCTGCTCGGCCTCGCGGCGATCGGAATCTACGCGGTGGTTTCGTATGCGGTGGCCAGGCGAACGAGAGAGATTGGCGTGCGGCTGGCGTTCGGGGCCACCAGCGGGCGGGTTGTGCTGCAGATTATTCGTGAGAACTTGGGTGCCATCACCTGGGGCACGGCGATTGGGTGGGTACTGGCGCTCGTGATTTCCTTTCGCGTGATTGCGAAGGGCGCTGTCAACGTTCCGGTTTTCCTTGGCGTACCGGCGATCCTGCTGGGTGTCGCGACGCTGGCTTGCTGGATTCCGGCACGGCGAGCTAGCCAGATTGATCCGATGGCGGCACTCAGGCACGAGTAGAAGCAGGGACGCCGCTGCCGACGCGACCAGTGGGATAACTCCTGACCAGGCCGTGCTAACCAGACATTACACAGATGCCTTCGGCGGTGGGAGGTATTTTGATTGACCCATTGCTGGCGTTATCTGACATTGCTCCAGAGACCTGAACTTCGTCAGCCAGAAATCATTGATGTTTTCCAGCAGACTTTCGAAGGCTCGCAACTGCACGGGTTTAGTTAGATAGCAGTTCGCCTTGAGTTGATAGCCCTTTGCAATGTCCTCTTCCGCGTCGGAACTGCTGAGAATGATGATGGGGATCATTTTCAGGTTGTCATCCTGTTTGATGACTGCCAAAACCTCGCGGCCATCCATTTTGGGGAGGTTGAGATCAAGCAGGATAATGTCCGGGCGAGGAGCATGGATGTAGGCGCCTTCTTGCCTAAGAAAGGTCAATGCCTGCACGCCATCGGAAGCCACAAGCAATTGGATGGAATTATTGACCTCGCGGAACACTTCCTGCATCAGCCGGACATCCCCGGGGCTGTCTTCGACCAAGAAAACCTTTATCGGCATACCCTCTCCTACGATTACCTAGCAACGGCGCTTGGCTATGGGACAAATCTGTCAAGAGTAAGTAATCACGTCAACAAATTAGAATCCGACATTTCTAGCATTGAGGATTTCAAGTTCTCGTTGTCGGAAAGCACTAGAGCATCCTCAGGCCAATCCGAAAGATAGAACCCTACCCAGGTCTTGCCGTCCTTTGGGACAGCAACTTCATAAATTATGACACCGTCCCTCTCGCGGGCTTGCCGAACAGCGCCGAATTCCTTCGTTATGGAGTTGTATAAAAGTGCTCTATGTTGGAATTTTCTAACCATTGAATCCCAAGACTCCGTGGTTTGGTGCGTGGAGCATGGGGAATATACCTACGGCGTGCAATGGTACGTTGGGACAGGCCCGGATTGTGAGTTCCGCTTACGGACCGGCGCTTGAGTTAGCAGGAACTTGGTGATGAGAGGTCGATCTGTACCGGCGAAAAGCGAAAATCGTGGAGAACGTTTCCCCTAGTTACATGCGCATGCTTGTTAGATGTCGCGTGGTGAAAGCGCGGCCGGAGCCGCTTTTTCAGGTATCTTTCAAGCTTTTCGGCCAATGGTTTTTTGGGGAATGCTGCGTAGAAGAGCAATTTCCAGGGGATGAATTTTTTTGTGTGGGGGGATTTTCCGGAGTTCTGGGCGGGGAGGCGACTGCGGAGATCGCTGGTTGAGCCGATGTAGGTTTCGGTGGGGTGGCTTTCGCTGCGAAGGAGGTAGGTGTAGAACATCCGCCTTCGGGCTCTTGGGGATTTTGCGGAGCGGGAAGAGCCCTCCTTCGCGAGGGTAGCAATAGTTATATGACTTTACAATAAATTTGTCTTACGCGTGATATGTTGCCATTGCATTGGGGCTATGGCGGGCATTCGCTTTCGCCCTTGCTGCAACATAGATAGCACAGTCTGAGCGCAGGTCTAGCAGGGAACTCGTTCGCCGTAGCCCGATAGGGCGAAGGCGAATGGAGGCGGGAGGAATCGGAATATTCAGAGGTATTGAAAACACGCAACTTATTGATTCTTCGAGACGCCAAAAACGCAGAAATTTGCGCCTAACTGGAACGTATCTGGAACGCGGAATTTTCACCCCGCTTTCAAATCTTGTGAGGAGAGATCGTCCCTAACCTTTCGTGACGACGCGCACATGATCGCGTGATCGGTCTCACAGTATTGTGCAACCAGAGCGGGGATAGTTGCTTTCAAGGCTTCGCAAGCGGCCTGCGTGGTAGACTCACAAGTGATGCGGCGATCACTCACTTTCGCGTTGGCGTTGAGCCTAACAGGACTGGGGCCCGGGCCGCTTTCGGCTTGCGCGCTTTTCTCTTCGAAACTGGCTGAATGTGCGACGCCAAGAACTCAGTCCGAATGCGACCAGATGAACATGGACGAGAGCGGAGCGCAACGCGTCGCAGCATCGGATAAGTCCTGCTGTTCGATCTCTGAGGCACCAATCCCCCAGTCCCAATACAAAGCATCCGGTCTTTCTCTGGCGGTCCCCATCGCGGCTCTCGACCCGACGGGTGATACTCCCCGGATTCAGGGCGTGCCGCCAGTCGTCATCGTACAAGATCTCTCACCGCCTTCGGTTCAGTCCGTTCTCTGCACATTCCTGATCTGAAGCCTTCCTAATCGCTCCTCGTAGTGCGCGGGCGTGTCTCTCGTCTTGCGCGCCTATTGGCAAGCCCTTGGCGAAAGCCTGAGCGCAATACGGGCGTTGGCCCGGAGTGAGAAAGGACGGCCTATGAAGTTCAGTTCGGCACTGATTATTGCAAATCTCTTGTTTCTGTCCACGGCCACGCTAACGCGGGCGCAGGAGGCACATCCACCAAGTCAGACGGTGAAGCTCGCCGATCTGCTCGCCGAGGCCGAACGGAACAGCTCTCAGATTCAAGCGGCGCGACATGGCTGGGATTCGGCGAAGCAGATTCCGACGCAGGTGTCGACGTTGCCCGATCCGCAGTTTGTTCTGCAACACGCTAGCGTTGGCAGCCCAAGGCCATTCGCGGGCTATACGAATAGCGATTTCGCCTACGTCGGTCTCGGCGTTTCGCAGGATTTTCCCTACCCAGGGAAACTGCGCCTGCGAGGAGAGATCGCTAAGAAAGACGTTGACGTGACACAGCAGAGATATGAATCCGTCCGCAGGGCAATTCTTGCAGAGGTGAAGATGGCCTATTTCCAGATCGGCTATCTTGCCAAGCGGCAAGCGATCCTGGAAGGAGACGGGACGCTGCTTCAGCAAATCGCGCAGGCGGCGGAAGCCCGGTATCGCAACGGAATGGGAAACCAGCAGGATGTCTTGCAGGCGCAACTCGAACGAACCAAGCTCCTGAGAGAAATCACCGCGAACAAGCTCGAAGCTGGGAAGCTTCAAGCGAGTATCAAGCAACTTCTCAATCGTTCGCAATTATCGCCGGACATCGAGACGACCGAACTCTCGGAAACTGCCGCTGCGTATACCTACGACCAATTGCTGGCGGCGGCGAAAATGAACAACCCCGAAATCGCGGGCGCACAAAAAATGGTCGAGAGGCAAGGATTGCAGGTGGACCTCGCGAAGAAGGATTTCTATCCGGACTTCAACCTTCAATACATGTGGCAGCGGACCGACCCCGCGCAATTCCGCGCCTATTACGTGGTGACATTCGGCGTCCGAATTCCAATTTATCGCGGGCGACGCCAGCAGCCGGAACTGGCCCAGGCCGAAGCGGATCAAAGCCGCGCGAGAAATGAGCACGAAGCGCAGACCCAACAAGTCGCTTTCCAGCTTCGACAGCAGTTTTTGGGGGCCGAAAAATCGGCGGAGTTGCTCAACATTTACCGCGAAGGATTGATCCCTCAGGCGCGCGCCGAACTGCAAGCCGGGATGGCGGCGTATCAATCGAACCGTCAGGATTTTCAGGCCCTGCTCGCGTCCTTCCTCGATGTGCTCAAGCTCGACGAGGAGTATTGGCAGACGCTTTCGGAGCACGAGACGGCATTGGCACAAATCGAAGCAGTAACGGGATTGTCGCTGCGCTGAGTGACGCAGATAGGGAGCAAGATCATGGGGAACTATCGAAAGGCATTCTTCCTTGCATTGGTCGGGAACATGATTCTCCTCGCGGTGCTGGCGGGAATGCGGTGGAGCGCCCGAAGGCCCACCACAGCACCGCATCCAACCGTTGCCGCGCCGAATGCTGCGACGCAACCGGTCAAGGGCAGTTCTTCTAATTCGGCGCCGTTACCGACTGAGACTCCGCACGCACCAGTGCAACTCTCCGCCGAGCGTTTGCAGTCCATCGGCGTGAAGTTTGGAGCGGTGGAACGAAAGCCGGTGCAGGACGAAATCCGCGCAACGGGAACCATCGCCATCGACGAAACGCGGCTTTCTTTCGTGCAGACGCGAATTTCCGGCCACATCGAGAAGGTTTTCGCGAATGCGACCTATCAGCACGTGCGCAAAGGCCAGCGGCTGTTCACGATTCACAGTCCAGAACTTATCGCTGCCGAGCGTGAATACCTGCTCGCGAGACAGAACGCAAAAAACCTGTCACAAAGCACAGTTCAGGGGGTCGCCGAAGGTGTTGCATCTTTACTCGATGCATCGAGAGAACGATTGGAGCAATGGAACGTCCCGCAAAGCGAGATTGCGCGGCTCGACTCCACAGGTCAGGCCGCTCATGCCCTGGAGATTCTCTCGCCTGTGTCCGGTTACATCACGGAGCGAAATGCTCTTTCCAACGTGATGGTCCAGCCGGAAACACGGCTTTACACGATCGCGGATCTCTCCACGGTGTGGGTGCTCGCTCAAGTCTTTCAAAATGACCTGGGACGAGTGAAGGTGGGCGCGCCAGCCTCTCTCAATTTGGATTCCTACCCCGGCCGCACATTTCGAGGAAGAGTTGATTTCATTTACCCGGATGTAGACATGACCACGCGCACGGCGCGCGTGCGCCTCATTTTCTCAAATCCCAGCCTCACGCTTTCGCCGGGAATGTTCGTCAATGTGACGCTCCAAGTGCCGCTCGGCAATCAGCTCGTCATTCCCGCGAGCGGGGTCTTGCAGTCCGGGTTGCGACAGATTGTCTTCGTGGACCGGGGTGCGGGTTATCTGGAACCGCGCGACGTGCAACTCGGGCTGCAAGCCGGTGATCAATACGTGGTTCTGAAAGGTTTGAAGGCTGGCGAGCGCATCGTCACCTCGGCGAACTTTTTGATCGATTCGGAAAGCCAACTGCAAGCGGCGATCGGTTCGTTTGCCCCTCCACCGCCCGGCGCAGGAGCGGCAGCCGCAATCAACGCTCCCGCAGCCCCATCACTAGCTCAAATTGAATTTTCGACGGAGCCCTCAACACCGCGTAAGGGAACAAACCTGTATCGCGTGAAGCTGACAAGTACGGACGGCGTTCCCTTCGCGGGCGCGCAAGTCAGCGTGCGTAGCTACATGCCAGGCATGCCGGAGATGGGCATGGCGGCAATGAACGTGGTGACGCCGCTGGTTGAGAAAGGGAACGGAATCTACGAAGGTCAAGTGATTCTCGAGAGCGGCGGCACGTGGAAAGTCAGCGTCACGGCGCTCAAGAGCGGAGCCGTCCTTGCCGCCAAGCAATTGAGCCTGAATGCAGAAGGGGGAATGTAGCCATGATCTCCCGGGTGATTGATTGGTGCGCGAGCAATCGATTCCTGGTCTTCACGGGGACATTGCTGTTAGTTCTCGCGGGAATATGGTCGCTCAAGAATATTCCGCTGGATGCCCTGCCGGATATTTCCGATGTCCAAGTGATTGTGCATGTCCCCTGGGAAGGCCAGCCCCCGAACATCATTGAAGACCAGGTTTCCTATCCGATCGTGACGACGCTGCTGGCCGCTCCACATGTTAAGGCTGTGCGCGCACAGACGATGTTTGGAGATTCCTATATCTTTGTCGTTTTCGAGGACGGTACCGACCTCTATTGGGCTCGTTCACGCGTTCTCGAATACATCCAGCAACTCCAGGGAGTCTTGCCGAAAAATGTTTCCCCGATGATTGGTCCCGACGCCACCGGCGCCGGCTGGGTGTACGAATATGCGGTCATTGACCGGTCTCACCAGCACAGCCTCGCCGACTTGCGCAGCCTTCAGGATTGGTATCTCCGGTATCAACTGGAGACCGTCCCCGGTGTTGCCGAAGTCGCTTCCATCGGAGGATTCGTTCGCCAATACCAGGTGAATCTGGACCCCAACAAACTTCGCGCCTACAACATTCCGCTCTCGATGGTGATCGACCGTGTACGCGACAGCACGAACGAAGTCGGCGGCCGGGTGCTGGAGATGGGCGGCGCTCAATACATGATTCGCGGACTCGGCTATCTGCGTTCGCTCCAAGACCTCGAGACCGTGCCTGTCGCCACGAAGAACGGCACTCCAGTTCTTGTCCGCGACCTAGGAACTGTCACGTTTGGCCCTGATATTCGGCAGGGCGTCGTCGAGTGGAACGGCGAAGGGGAGACCGTTGGCGGAATCATCATCATGCGTTACGGAATGAACGCCCTTAACGTGATCGACGGTGTTAAGAAAAAGCTTGCTGAAATCAAGCCGTCACTTCCTCCCGGGGTTGAGATTGTCTCCGGTTACGATCGTTCCGGATTGATTCAGGCATCCATCGAAACGCTGCAGCGCGATCTGCTGGAAGAAGCCATCGTCGTCAGCTTCGTGACTATTGCCTTCTTGTTTCATTTTCGTTCCGCGCTGATTCCGATTCTGACTTTGCCCATTGCAGTTCTGGCGTCGTTCATACCGATGTACTTCCTACACGTTAGCTCCAACATCATGTCGCTCGGCGGACTGGCCCTCGCCATCGGCGTGCTCATCGACGCAGGCATTGTGATGGTCGAGAACGGCTACCGCCATTTATCGGAACACATTGCCGCAACCGGCGCATCGGGAGCCAAGCTAACCGAAAGGGAGAGGCGACGCATTTTGATGGGGGCAGCGAAGCAGGTTGGCCCGGCCATTTTCTTTTCTTTGCTAGTTATCCTTGTGTCGTTCCTGCCGGTATTCCTTCTCGAAGCACAAGAAGGGCGAATGTTTCGCCCGCTTGCTTGGACGAAGACCCTTTCTGTGGCGTTCTCTTCGATTCTGGCCATCACGCTCGTTCCCGTCCTGATGGTGATTTTCATTCGAGGCCATCTGAGGCCGGAATCCACAAATCCATTCTCGCGCTGGACGCAGGCCTTGTACCTGCCGGTTCTCCGGCTCTGTTTGCGATATCGGAAGACCACGCTCCTTTTCAATCTGATTTTCTTGGTCGTGACGTTACCGCTGGCGTGGCGCATTGGCAGCCAGTTCATGCCGCCGCTTTATGAAGGTTCCTCGCTCTACATGCCGACGGCGCTTCCCGGCATCTCAATCACCCAAGCTTCGACGCTGCTCCAAGAACAGGACCGAATCATCAAATCCTTTCCTGAGGTCGAGAGTGTGTTTGGCGCCGTGGGCCGTTCCGACAGCCCGACAGACAACGCCCCGCTCGACATGTATGACACAACGATCATGCTCAAACAGCGCGAGCAGTGGCGTGCAGGCATGACCTACGAAAGGCTAATTCGCGAGATGGACGAGAAGCTGCAATTTCCCGGTCTGACGAACACCTGGACCATGCCGGTACAGAATCGGCTCGACATGGAGCTAACCGGCATCAAGACACCTGTGGGGCTGAAGATCCAAGGTCCGAATGTCGAGGGCATCCAGCGAGTGGGCGCTCAGTTGCAGCAGGTTCTCGGCGGGATGCCTGAACTCCGTTCCATCTTTGCCGAGCGCGTGGCAGAGGGCTTCTACATCAACGTGGAAGTCAACCGTCCGGAGGCCGCACGTTATGGACTTACCGTAGCCGATGTTCAGCGCGCGGTGACGTCCGGCATCGGCGGGGAAAACATCGCGGAAAATGTGGAAGGACGTGAACGGTATCCCATCAACGTGCGCTACAGCCGGGATTTTCGTGACGATATCGCGCAGTTACAAAGAGTCGTTATCGCTACGCCCACTGGAGCGCAGATTCCGATCTCAGAAGTTGCCAAGGTCTATTTTTCCCGTGGACCCACGATGATTCGTGATGAGGATGGCTTACTCACGGGCTATGTCTATCTAGACCTAGCAACGAAGGACTATGGCGGTTTCGTTGCTAATGCTAACCGACTCCTCAACGAAAAATTACGCCTTCCGCCCGGATACACTTACAAGTGGTCCGGAGAGTATGAATTCGAAGTGCGCGCAAAAGAAAGGCTCAAGTTCATTGTCCCGATCGTGTTCTTTGTGATCTTCTTGCTCCTTTACATGATCTTCCACTCGGTCACGGAAGCCGCTGTCCTTATTTTCCCAACGTTCTACGCTATGACTGGCGGACTCATTCTCCAATATTGGCTTGGCTACAACTTCAGCGTGGCCGTCTGGGTGGGCTACATCGCATTGTTTGGAATTGCCGTCGAGACCGGCGTCGTCATGGTGGTCTATCTCCATGAGTCTCTCGATAAGAGAATTGCCTCGGGCGTACCACTTAAGCACGAAGATATTGAAGCGGCAACGATCGAGGGTGCCGTGAAGCGTTTGCGGCCGAAGCTCATGACCGTGACGGCAGTTCTCGCCAGCCTTATCCCGATCCTTTGGGAAAGCGGAATCGGTGCGGATGTTATGAAGCCCATCGCCGCGCCAATTGTCGGCGGCATGATTACGTCCACGATTCATGTTCTGATTTTGGTTCCAGTTTTCTTCGCGGTGATGAAGGAGCGGGCGTTTCGAGCTGGCACGCTGAGTATCAAGTCAGGCGCGGAATGAAGCTGGGATCAAGAAGGGAGGGACTGAATCGAGTTCAATGGGTATCGCGGATACCTTCGGGTTGGATACAAGTGGAACGTGGACACGGCGAATTCTTCGTAATCTATTAATTACAAGACACTTAAAATGGTGGAGGCGGGGGGAGTCGGAATATTCACGTGTATTGAAAACACGTAAGTTATTGATTTCTCGACCCGCCAAAAACGCACAATACTATGAAATTGCGGGCAACTGGAACGTATCTGGAACGTGGTTTTTCTGGCCGCCCGAAAAGTTTTCTGAGAAAGATTTCACGTTTCGAGGCCCCAACTTCCCAGAACCCCGTTTCCGGATAGCTTTCGAGCCGACTGCACTACCATTCAGTTCGGATCGACGATCTGGAATGCCGGCGAATGACGGGATTCTTGACGGCGGCGAAACTCAAACGCTAAGGGAGGCTGCGCCGCTCCCTTTCTTTACTCCAGGAGCTACTCTCGAAACCAGCGGAAACCCGTACGTTGCTCGTCGGCAGCTTTTTTCAGCAGCGCCATGCTGCGCCGCCGGTCATGATGCCCAACAGCGGTCAGAACGCCATTCAGCAGACACATGGGCGCAGCGTAGGAGGCGCCAAACGATGGTGTCTCCACAGAGGCAATAAAGCACTCATTGGCAAACAACGCGATCGGGGAAACCATCGTGTCCGCTATGCCGATGCAATAAGCCCCGTTGGCGCGCGCTTGACGCAGACCTTCCACGGTCTGGCGCAAGCCGCGGCGAAAACTCATGGCAATCAGCAAGTCACCTTTTCCCGAAGAACTGGACAAGTGAGCCGCCTCACCGGACGATGTTGCGGTCACCGCAGGAAATCCCAACAAAATTAAATGATAGTGAAGGAAGCCGACTAGATTCGTAGCGAGATCGCCGCCTAGGATAATGATGCGTCTCGCGCGATGAATCTTTTTTGCTACCGCGGCGATTCGATCGGTATCTAGCGCATTGCGGAACTTCTGCAGATTTCGGACGTCGACGTCCACTGCCTCGCGAACGTGCGCGGAAAGATCCGAGCCTTTCGTTTTGCTCGTCCCCATGGTGTCGAGGGACGTGGCCCGCGAAACGGAAAGCTCATGCAAGTAATGCTGAAACTCCCGGTAGCTGCCAAAACCCATTTTCATGGCCACGCGCAGCGCCGTGGCGGGATCGACCTTTAGCTTATGCGCCAACTCGCGGACATTCAGCAGAACGTAGTCGCGGGGGTTTTCGAGTACGGGCCTAAACAGTTCCTGGCGTTTGGGGCTGAGCAAGCCGAAGGTAATGGCGAGATCGGGCCGGTTTGCCCGTGAGCCCAACGAGTTGCGTTTTTTCGGCATGAGGCGGCACTTTTATCCTATTTATCGCTGGCATGTCAAACGATCGCAACAGCAGGTGCTTTCGGCACCGGCGCATCTTTACGGCAGTGCAACATGTGTTGCATTTTGTCCGCGAATCGTGGCACCTCCAAAATTGACTTGACACTGTGCTCGAAGTTCCTTAGAGTCCTGCCAATTCAGGGGCCTATCACTGCACATCACTTGTTGCACATCGTTGCTACCAGGCATGGTACGACGCAACAATTGGTGCAGATTGTCGACACGGGTCGGAACACTCCGTACCGGGAGGTTGTATATGCGACGTTCAGTACGGTGGTTTCTCGCGAGTTCCTTGTTTTCTGCAAGCCGACGGGAGCGCTTCTTTTCCGCTCTTGTTTGTCTCTTCCTTGGCCTTGGTACGTTCATGCCCGCGACGCACGCGCAAACCACCTCGACGATTGTGGGCACCGTCACCGATCACCAAGGGTTGGCGGTTGCCGGAGCGGAGGTGCGTCTTGCCGGCGACACGGTTGGTTTTGACAAGACAACCGTGACCGATGCAAACGGTAATTATCAGTTAGGGGCTGTTCCGGCGGGAACCTACAGGCTGACAGTCGCGCACTCCGGGTTTGGCACAAAAGCCTTCAAGAGCCTGGAAATCACGCTGAACCGTACTTTTAGATTTGATGTCGCACTGGAAGTCAGCACTGTGCGGGAGGTAGTGGAGGTATCCGCGGCGCCGCCGCTCCTGGAGACGAGTTCTTCATCGGAGGGCGTGACGATCACTCCCCAGCAGATCGTTGACATGCCGATTAACGGACGAAACTATCTGGATCTAATGCAAATGGTTCCGGGCGTAGGGATCAACCGACAAGAGGATCTCGATAGCGACAACGCCACGCCCGTTCTCGGCGAGCGCGCCAACAACACTGGTTTTCTTATTGATGGTCTGTCCAACCAGAATGAACTCAATGGTGGCGCTGCTGCGCAGTTCAATCAGGACACCATCGCCGAATTTCAGGTGCTCACCACCGGCTATAAGGCCGAATTCGGCCACGCTTCCGGCGGCGTCGTCAACGTCATCACCAAGTCTGGTTCAAACGACATACACGGTCTCGCCTCCGCCTACCATCGAAACAACGTTTTCGACAGTTCTGACATCCCCGGAAAAGACGTGCCCTACCTCTTGCGCTGGGACTATGACCTCGCCGGCGGTGGCGCCATTGTTCGCGACAAAGCTTTCTGGTTCGGCTCCGCGGAAGGCATTCACGAAAACCGGCAATTGAATTTCGTGCCTCCGCCGAATACCCCTCAATTCCTTATCGATAATGAAGAAACCTACAATGAGCCGACCACTAATCGTGAAGTTCGCTTGTTTACCAAACTCGACCAGGTCTTTCACAATCACCATCTCACCGAGCAGATGAACTACACGAATCTCCATATCAACAGCACGAATCCACTCTCTCTTTCGAACTCCCTTCCCTCCACACGCACGAATCTCGGTGATCGCAATCTTCTCCTCGGGTTTAGCGACACGGTCACGTTTGGCTCGTCTAGCCCTTTTATCTTGAATATTCATGGTCAATATCGAGACGAACCGACGCTAACCGGCCCGGCACACCCCCAAGCCGGCCCCAACACGAGCTTCAATCTGTTCAGCGCGTACCGTACCTTTGGAATATTCGGCGATCAAGGCACATTCAGCTACGGCGCTACGTTCACACCCTCTACTTTGGTACAGAAATACGGATCCCTCGGCGCAAACCTTGAGAAGACACTCAATCGCAATACACTCAAATTCGGCTGGGAATATGAACGTACTCACGTTGATGGCGTGGAAGCCAACGGCCAGAATGATCAGCTCTTCGCTACGGAAGCCGACTACCAGCAGTTCGGCCCCATCGATGCCGGATTCTTCCTCCTCCTCACCATCGGCGGTCTCACGCCGCAAGCTAACCAGATCAAGCTGCGAAACAACTACAACGGTCTGTTCGTCCAGGACGACTGGAAAGTCACACGTACGTTGACATTGAATGGAGGGTTGCGCTGGGACTACGACTCTGCCTTCAATAAAAAGGACAATTTTTCTCCTCGCATCGGTTTCGCCTGGTCGGCTACGCCGAAAACCGTTGTGCGCGGCAGTTTCGGTCTCTTCTACGATCATTTCCGCCTCGGACTTGTGCGCGACATTCCCGGCTTTGGCGGCGCGGATATCCGAGAGAGTCAGCCGCTTTCCTTCCCGCGCCTCTTCTACGGCATCCCGACGATCGCTCCGGCGCTCTTTGGGTTGTGTCTCTCGCAAACCGAGACCGACGCTCAGCTGCTTACACAGCCTGACTTTTGCATACCACCAAATTTGCTTTTCCCTGGGTTCCCAGGTGAATCCTCTCAATTTGGGGTTGACCACCTCAATAACGTCGTCGCGGCTGGCCACGCTCCTATCCCCGCCAACTCTGCCGTCAATTTGAGCAACGTCCAGCAACTCACGGGTCTGGCTCCTGACGCCTACTTGACCGCCGCAGACGCTGCCATCGGCGCACCCAGCAATTTTTGGGAATGGGGCCCATTTGGGACTCTCTCGTTCAACGTTTTCCAACCCAGCAATTTCCCCGTAACCGTCGATCCGAGCTTTGCCACACCCTACACTCGTAGCTATACTCTCGGCGTTCAGCGCCAAGTCAGCGACGATTGGGTCTTCAGCGCCGACTACTACCACAAAGACATTGAGAACATCCTCGGCCTTCGAGAGACAAATCTTCCCTTTGCCGCGCGAATCGATAATAGCGGCGGCGGGACCACACAAGTGAATGGCTTCGGACCGTGGTATGCCGGCACCTATAACGCTGGAATCCTTTCTTTCGAAAAGCGAATGAGCCGCCGTTTCACCTTGGGCGGGAGTTACGCGTACGTCTCCGAAAACGACGACGCGCTAAGCTCCAATCTCGGCACTAGTGCCATCGGAGGTGGCAACACGTTTCCCACCGACAGCTTTCGCGGTGTACCCCCAGTCGTTACCGATCCGGGCACGGGCACATGTCCCAGCAAAACTAATGCCAACGGCTCTTTCATCGCATGCAACGGAAATTTCGTCCCGCAAGCTGGAAGGTTCTACAATGGCGCAAGACTCGACAGCGGCCCTTCTGATTTCGCTCTGCGCCACACCTTCCAAGCTCATGGGCTCGTGCAGCTCCCCTGGAAGATCCAGTTCAGCAGTCTCTTCCGCGCGCAGAGCGGTTTCCACTATACGCAGAATGCCCTTGCGCCCATTGACCAGGACGGCAACAGCAACTTTGATGGCAGAGACTTGAAAACGGGCCGAAACGCTTTCACAGGGCCTTATTTCGTCAACATGGATATGCGCATCTCAAAAGCGTTTCGCATCACCGAGCGCGTCAAGGCCCAAGCTCTCTTTGAATTCTTCAACCTATTTAACAGCGCGAATCCAGCTGCGGTGAATCGAAATCAGAATAATAGCCCCCTGTTGCCCGGAGAACCTGTTTTCGGCACCGTTTCGCAATTCCTCCCAGGCCGGGAGGGACAAATTGGTCTTCGCATCGAATTCTGAGTTGCGACGGCGCACGGAAAGAAAACAATGCGGAGATTGATAGCCGCAACATCACAAGCGCAAGCGATCGGTGGCAGCTGTTGAAAATAGACGCACTTACGCTTCGGGAAATTCATGTCCGTCTCAAGTCTTCCTTCGAGACCAGCTTCGGCAAGATCTGGGAGCGCCGCATTTTGCTGGTGGAAGCCTGCAGCGACGGCCTTTCCGGCTGGGGCGAAGTCACCGCCGGCGAGGGCCCATTCTACAATCCAGAAACTACTGATACTTCGTGGTCCATTTTCTGCAGCTTCGTCGCACCGCTGGCTATAGGGAAGAATATCGAGGGACCAGGCGACGTGCCAGCTTTGTTAGCCCCAATTCGCGGTCACGAGATGACCAAAGCTGCGTTCGAAAACGCTTTGTGGGACATCGAGTCGCAGCGCCGCGGCACTCCTCTGGCCTCGTTGCTTGGCGGCACAGCGCGAGAGATCGCTTGCGGCGTCTCGTTAGGCATACAAACCAGCCCGGAAGCTTTGCTTTCCATAATTGAAAGAGAATTGGCGGCAGGTTATCAGCGCATCAAAATCAAAATTAAGCCGGGCAAGGATCTGGAATTTATCGCCGCGGTTCGCAAGCGCTTTCCTGCCGTGAGGCTCATGGTTGATGCGAATTCCGCTTACCATCTAGAGCAAGCCTCTCACTTGAAGGAATTCGACGCTTACGACCTCATGATGATTGAGCAGCCGCTCGCCTGGGACGACATTTTCGATCATGCCAAATTGCAGTCCCAACTGCGTACCCCCATTTGCCTCGACGAGTCTATTCACAACGCCACCCACGCTCGCGCCGCGATTGAGTTAGGCGCTTGCCGTATCATCAACATCAAACT
Organism: Candidatus Acidiferrum sp.; assembly: GCA_041482215.1. GTDB lineage: Bacteria > Acidobacteriota > Terriglobia > Acidiferrales > UBA7541 > Acidiferrum. The sequence goes on from JBGPDI010000026.1 coordinate 42,269, forward strand.
CGGCCGCGTTGGCGGTCACAGCGAGGCCCGGCGCGTCCAGGAAATTTGCCGGCAACGTTCCATACCGGTATGGTCCGGCGGAATGCTGGAAACCGGGATCGGGCGTGCCCATAACATCGCCATGTCTTCCTTGCCGGGTTTCACACTTCCCGGCGACGTTTCCGCCAGCCAACGCTATTGGGATGAAGACATCATCGAGCCGGAGGTGGGGGTCACTCCGAAAGGAACAATCGTGGTGCCTACTATTCCGGGCCTCGGCTATTCCGTGCGCCGGAAGCGCATCGAGCAGTTGACCGTGCGCCAGCAGGTTTTCCACCCAAAGGATTCAGAAGTTTCCGTGGAAGGAGCAGCTTAGGGATGAGCGAAGGCAATCCTATTGCTGGCCGGATTACGCGACGCGAAGTGATCAAGTCCAGTGCGGCGGCCTCGGTTGGCGCCATTGCCGCTCCTTTCCTCAGCAGGGGGCGGTACCTTTTGTTTGCCGACTCAAACACGGAGTATTCATCGCGCGCGGTCGAACTGGTTGGCCGGATGACGGTTATCGACATGCTCAGCCCGTTTGCGATCAGCCCTTCGCGCCATGTGCAAATGTTTGCACACCCGGAGACCTTTACGCCCTCCGACATCCAGCAATTCCGTAGCTCCGGCATCCGCGTCTTTCACATCGCCATTGGCAACGGCGGCCCAGACGCATACACCGAAAGTCTGCAGTTCTTCGGGCTCTGGAACGGATTCATCGCCCATTACGGGCAAAGCCTCATGCGCATCGATAGCCCTGCCTCTTTCGATGAGTTGAAGAAATCCGAGAAGATTGGCGTGCTCTTGGGTCTACAGAATTCCGAACACTTTCGTGGTTCGGACGATGTCGATTTGTTCTTCAGCCTCGGGCAGCGTGTTTCGCAGCTCACTTACAATGCGCGTAACCTGATTGGCAACGGTTCCACGGAGCGCCGGGACGACGGCATCAGCGATTTTGGAGTCGCCATCGTCGGGCGGATGAACAAGCTGGGCATGGCTGTTGATGTCTCCCATTGCGGCGATCGCACTACGCTGGATTCTTTTGAAATCTCCAAGAAACCTGTGCTGATTACACACGCCAACTGCCGCGCCCTCGTTCCTCACCCGCGCTGCAAGACCGACGAAGCCATCAAGAAAATGGCGGCAACGGGCGGCGTCATGGGCATTACCGGAGTGCGCATGTTCGTCAAGGTTGATGAGCCCACCACAATCGAAGACGCGCTCAATCATTTCGACCACGTCGCAAAACTGGTTGGCGTGGAACACGTCGGCGTGGGTAGCGACTCTGACCTCCAGGGTTACGATAAGTTGCCACCCAAGGAAAACGAGCAATTGCGCGCAGGTTACAAGGGCAGCTATGCTTTCCGCGAAAAAATCGACATCGAGGGCTTGGACCACCCGAAACGAATGTTTGACCTTGCGGAGGGTTTAATTCGCCGCAAGTACAGCGATTCCGATATCGAACTGATTCTCGGCGGCAATTTCAAGCGGGCGCTAACGGCTATTTGGACGGTGACCGCAGAGAAATGAGCATCGCGGACCCAATTCAGCACTATAGGAGAACACGCTTGTTTACATTAAAAAATTCATTGGGCTTCTATCGCATGGCAATCGCGCTCGTGCTCGTGCTCGCTTCATCTCTATGTGTCCCACTCACGCGTGGCCAGGGTCCCACTTCGAAAGTGCCGGCCGTGAAAGCGAAGGCCGAGCCCGCGACGTCCGAATCGAAGGCTGCCACCAAGGCGCCGGAACTCACTGCGGCAGATCTCGAATCCTTTCTGGACGGCCTGATGCCACTGCAACTGGGGCGCGCGGACATCTCGGGCGCGGTCGTCGCCGTAGTCAAGGACGGCAAATTGCTCTTCGCGAAGGGCTACGGCTACTCCGATTACGAAAAGAAAGTTCCCGTCTCGCCTGAAAACACGCTGTTTCGCCCGGGCTCCATTTCCAAGCTCTTTACCTGGACGAGTGTGATGCAACTCGTGGAGCAGGGAAAACTGGATCTCGATCGCGACGTCAACAGCTACATCGACTTCAAAGTCCCAGCCACATTCGGCAAGCCCACCACCCTCCGCGACATCATGACTCACCGTCCCGGATTGGAAGAGACCATCAAGGACTTGTTTGTGGGCACGGAAAAAGACATGCGCCCTATCGCGCAGTACCTGCCGGCACATCTACCCAAGCAGATTTATCCGCCTGGAACCATACCGGCATATTCGAACTACGCTACGACTCTCGCCGCCTATGTGGTGCAGCGCGTTTCGGGCGAGCAATTTGACGATTACGTCGAGGCCCATGTGCTCAAGCCCTTGGGAATGGTTAACGCAACGTTCCGGCAGCCCCTTCCGGACGCGCTGAAGCCATTGATGTCCAATGGATACCGTCTCGCTTCTGGCGACGCAAAGACATTTGAGTTTGTGCAGGTTGCGCCGGCCGGCTCGCTCTCCGCTTCGGCGGAATCGATGACTCATTTCATGATTGCGCATCTGCAAAATGGCCGTTACGGCAGCGTGCAAATCCTCAAGCCGGAAACAGCGGTGCAAATGCATCAGCGGCAACAGGGATGGCCGGCCTCCATGGATGCCATGGCGCTGGGATTCTACGAAGAATCGCGCAACGGCCAGCGCATTATCGGGCATGGCGGCGACACGCAATGGTTCCACAGCGACCTACACTTGCTGCTGGATGCCAACGTAGGTTTTTTCGTGTCCTACAACAGCGCAGGAAAGGATGAAGTAAGTCCGCGCGGGGTTTTGTTCGACAAATTCATGGAACGCTATTTTCCGATTCCCGCGGCAAATGAGCCACCGCTCTCCACTGCGGCGCAAGACGGGCGCAGCGTTGCTGGTATGTACAAGATCAGCCGGCGCTTTGAGACCAACATCCTTTCGGTGACGACGTTACTCGGCGAAGCCAAGGTCGCCGCCGATCCCAAGGACAATACCATCTACATCGACGAGTTTTTCAAGGACCTAAACGGGCAGCCAAAGCATTTCCGGGAAGTCGCGCCTATGTTATTCCGCGCCGTGAATGGGAAAGAAAAATTAGCCTTTGAGAAAGACAAGGACGGCAGGTGGCTCCTATACATCGATTATCCGTTCATGATGTTTCAGGAAGTAGACGGTGTCTTTAACCTCAAAATCTTCAACTATGTCGTAATTTGTTTCAGCCTTAGCGTTATCGCGCTCACTTTGCTGTTCTGGCCCCTAGCGGCAATTCTGCGAAAGCACTTCGCAAAGCCTCTCAAGCTGAGCGATGGGGCCCGGCGTTTGCGCACGCTCGCACATGTGGTTTGCTTCGTGGTGATAGGCTTTGTGATTGGCTTGGCGGTGCTGCTTAACAGCTTGGAAAAGCCGGGAGGCTCGGGCGACGCGGGCGATTTCAAGATTCATCTGCTCCAGATACTGGGCTTATTAACCGGCTTAGGTGCGCTAATTGTCATGTACAACTCCGCAAAATCTTGGAGCGACGGGCAGCAGTGGATTTGGTACAAGATCTGGAACTCTTTGTTGGCTGTCGCCTGCGTCAGTTTTTTCTGGTTCATCTACCATTGGAACCTTCTGAATTTCAGCTTGAACTATTAGAATTGCCGTTCATCAAAAACGATTTCGTAGTCGTGGCTATTCGGGGCAGTGACTGCATCAAGCAATTCGAGCACTCACGTGGCACCATATTTCTTCCGGCCACCGGGGAGGCCGCATGACGGACCTTGTCGCCGCAGACGCGCGCCGCATAAAAAACTCAATCGCCACCTACATAATCTTGACAGCGGCGCTAAGCTCAATTTTCTACTCTCTCGTGATTCACCGTTCGAACGAGGCGCGAAGTCCAGGCCTCCTGATCCTTGGCCTCATGTGGTGCCCGGGAGTTTCAGGCCTCGTTACGCGGCTCGCTTTCCAGGGCAACTTGCACGGCCACGGCTTCGGCTGGGGACAAACCAAATATCAATTCGCCAGCTACTGGATTCCTCTCGTGTATTCGATCGTCGTGTACGTTCCGTTCTGGTTGGCTGGTTACTTCGACCCGAACAGCCGCACGCTCGAAGCTTTCATGCACCGCCTTCCACAACTGCCGCACGCGGCGGCGCTTCCGGCATTTTTCGTATTTCTCGCAACGGTTGGCATGGTGATATCGTGCCTGTCCGCGCTCGGCGAAGAACTCGGCTGGCGCGGATTTCTTGTGCCGCAGCTCGCGAAGGTCACTTCATACCCGCGCGTCGCTCTGATCAGCGGTACCATCTGGGCGCTTTGGCACTATCCCCTCATTCTGTTTGCGGACTATCACGGTGCCGGCCCGTTATGGTATTCCGTCGCGTGCTTCACGGTGATGGTGTTGGGAATCAGCTTTCTCTTCGCCTGGATGCGCCTGAAATCCGGCAGCGTTTGGACCGGCATGCTCCTGCACGCCAGCCACAATCTCTTTGTACAAGCCTTTTTCGACGCGCAGACGCGCCGCGCCCGTGTCACCGGACTGTGGACCACCGAATTCGGCGCAGGCCTTGCGCTCGCCGCCCTCGTCGTCGCCATTATTTTCTATGCCAAGCGCGCCGAACTCCCGGCGCAACGCGAGTCCGAATCCGCACCGCAAACTTCATCCATCTCTCCCGCCACAACTTAGAGGTTTCTTCATGCGCTCGTCGACTACATCGCATGCACGAAGATTCCACGCCGTGTCCACGTCGCGGGAGCCAATCATTACTTCACCAAATTGATTGGAAACTCGAGAGCGCCGACATTGGTGGGCGACTGGGATTGTCAGGCGGGTGCCACGGGTTGAAGAGTCGTGTAGAGTCACTCGCGCTGGACACAAGTGGAACGTCGGCACCGAGTATTCCATGTAATTCATTGATTACAAGGAAGTTAAAATCATGGAGGCGGGGGGAGTCGAACCCCCGTCCGAAAAGCGCTACGACACGAAGCCTACATGCTTAGCTCAATTCCGTTTTTTTCGCCCGCCACGCTCAGAATGAGCAAGAAACGCAGCCAGCTAGTCCGATGGTTCTCGCCCGAGCCTTACGGACCGAAAGGCTCAGGCCAGCTCACTGTGTGACGCCTCTGACCGGGCCCATGAGCGAAGCCCGGGGAAGCGGCAACTTAATTAATTAAG